>JANWYN010000006.1 GCA_025055235.1 Candidatus Roseilinea sp.
CAACGCCAACTCGGCCTGGCTGTTCGACTTTCAGGACATCCGCGGCTACGACTCGATCATCCCCAAGCAATACACCGACTTCATGCAGGCCATCGAGCCGCAGGTCGAGCTGCTCTACAACCGCATCGCGCCGATCAAGAATGCGCGGAGCCTGGAGTCGCCGCTGCTCGACCTGCTCGGCGTGAAGTATGTGGTGACGGAAGAGGAGATCACCACGCCCGGCTTCTCGCTCTTCTACGACGACGGCGCGACGCGCATCTACCAGAACGAGCGGGCGATGCCGCGCGCCTTCACCCTGCCGGTCAGCAGCACCGTCGTCGCCGACGACTTCGCGCAGGCCATCCAGCGCTACGACCCGCGCAAGTTCGTCCTGGTGGAGCGCGACGTGCTCCGCGCGCTGCAGCCGATGGCGTCTGCCGGCATGCTGCTGAACGGTTCGAGCGTCCCGCCGGCGCGGTTCTCGCCGGCCAGCGTCACCTCGTATCGCAACAACGAGGTGTGGGTGGATGTGCAGATCGGCGAGCCGAGCTGGCTGATCCTGGCCGACAGCCACTTCCCCGGCTGGCGCGCCTTCGTCCGGCCGCTGGGTGCGCCGGACAGCGCCGAGCGCGAAGTGCCGGTGTTCAAGGTCAACGGCAACTTCCGCGGCGTGCTGCTGGGGGGTGGGGAGTCGGGAGTGAACGCCGGCTCACTCCCCACTCCCGACTCTCCACTGGCCTTCACGGTGCGCTTCCGCTACTCGCCCGACTCGTTCCGCATCGGCGCGTTCGCGACGTTCATCGCGCTGGCGGCGATGTTGTTCCTGGGCGGCGTGTATGTCTGGCGCAACGCCTTGCGCGAGATGCGCGCGCAATCCGGCGTGCGCTTGGTGGCGCGCAACAGCCTGATCCTGACCGGCCTGAACATCGCCGCGCGGCTGATTGACTTCGCCTTCGCGCTGCTGATGCTGCGCGTACTCGGGCCGGAGGGCGCCGGCAACTTCTACTTCGCCGTGGTGATCGTGGGCTGGTTCGAGATCGTGATGAACTTCGGCCTGAACACGTTTCTCACCCGCGAAGTCGCGCGCGACCGCGCCAACGCGCAGGCCTATCTGCTGCAGACCAGCCGGCTGCGCATGCTGCTGGCGCTGGGCGTCGCGCCCGTGGTGTTGCTGGTGGTGCTGATCTGGCGAGCGGCGTTCAATCTGGCCACAGAGGCGCAAGCAGCCATCCTCCTGCTCGCGCTCAGCCAGATCCCCAGCAGCCTGTCCACCGGCCTGAGCGCGGTGTTCTTCGCCTACGAGAAGGCCGAAGTCCCTGCTGCGCTCACCATCGTCAGCGCGCTGCTGAAGGCCGTCATCGGCGCGACGCTGTTGTTGCTCGGTTGGGGCGTGGTCGGATTGGGGATCACCTCCATCGTCGTCAACGTCATCACGCTGGCACTGCTGCTCTTCCTCGCCCGGCGCATGCTGGATGTGCGGTTGCGGATAGCGGATTCGCTTCAGTCACCGATCATCAACCATCAATCATCGCTCATCCTGCGCGAATCCTTCCCGCTGATGCTGAATCATCTGCTGGCCACGCTGTTCTTCAAGGTAGATGTGCCGATGCTGCAGGCGATCAAAGGGCCGGTGGCCGTCGGCTGGTACAGCGCAGCCTACAAGTTCATTGACGCCTTCAACATCATCCCTGCTTTCTTCACGCAGTCGCTGTTCCCGGCCATGTCGCGGATGGCGCTGCAGCGCGATGCGTCGCTGGCGCGCTCCTACACGCTGGCGCTCAAGCTGCTGGTGATGACGGCGCTGCCGCTGGCGGTGGCCACGGCCTTCCTGGCCGAGCCGATGATCGCCGTGCTGGGCGGGCGCGAGTTCCTGCCGAACGGCGCCATCGCGCTGGCCATCATGGCCTGGAGCATGCCGATCGGCTGGATCAACAGCGTGACGAACTACGCGCTGATCGCCGCCGGCCAGCAGCGCGCGCTCACCCGGGCGTTCATCATCGGGCTGACCTTCAACGTCGTCACCAACGCGATCTTCATCCCGATGTTCTCGTTCGTCGCGGCGGCGGTCACCACCATCTTCAGCGAGATCGTCGAGGGCGCGGCGTTCTACGTCTTCGTCCGCCGATATATCGCGCCGGTGAATTGGGTCGAGGTGCTGGCCAAGCCGTTCCTCGCGGCGGGGGTGATGGCCGGCGTGACGGCTGCCTTCGCCTACGGCGGCATGACGCTCGTCGGGCTGGCGCTCGGCCTGGCGGCCTACGGCGCGGTGCTCTGGCTCACCCACGCGCTGGCCCCGCAGGAGCGCGACATCCTGCGCCCGCTCGTCAAGCGCGGCGCGTAGGCAGGTGAGACTGGAAATCGTGAAGCAGCTATATCGCGAGGCGTTGTGAAGGTGTTTGGGCTGGTGTCGCGTCCATGGCGCGCATAGGCCGGCTACTTCTTGCGTTGCCGAAGCCATCGCTCGAAGGATGCAGGGCTTTCTGTTGACCGCTTCCCCAACAACAAGCCTTCGACGCCGATGTCCTCGTCAAGCTCGGGCCAGTGGATGCCGTAGCCCGCGCCGCTAATTTGGAAGTGGGCGCGCTCTTCGGGCGTACCATACGCCAAACGCGGATACCACGCGATGGGCACGGCAATCGTGCGACCGTCTTCCAAATCCACGGACAGGGTGTCATCAGTGACCTGGACGTTGGTGATCCTATACAAGCGAAGGAGGTAGTGCATACCGGGTTTCTTGAAGAAACCCAGAGTAGACCCTAAAGGTTTCAGAAACCTTTAGGGTCTGAATGTGAGGTTCTGCCTCTCTACATGCGAATGCACCCCGCTGGTAGATTTACGCCCATGGCGGCTGGCGTTCGCCCCGGAAGTGCCCGCTCAACGCTCGGACGCCCGGATGATTCATGCGCTGCAACTGCGCGATCACAGCCTCCCGGTCGTATTCCACTCGCCGGTGCTCCAGGCGATATCCCCGCTCGTCCGCTTCGAGCAGATAGTAGCTGGCGCGAATGTCCGGGACCCACTGGTTGCTCACGCTGCCTAGGTTGACGACGCGGACGCCGTTGATCGTGCAGTCGAGCTGCCAGTGGGTGTGGCCGGTGAAGATCAGATCGGCCTGGCAGCCCTCGATCGCAGCAGCGATCTGGTCATCGGTCATCGTCGGCCGGATGCCGGGGCCGTCGTCCGTGCCCGGCGCGGCGTGCACCAGCAGCACGCGCACGCCGTTCGGCAACGTGAAGCGCTGCTCCAGCGGCAGCGCCGCCATCCAGTTCAGCCAACCCGATGCGACGAGCGCACCCTGCGTCCAGCACAGCATGGCCAGCCGCGTCACGACGGCCGGCGAAGACTGCGGGGATTGCGCAATCTCTGCTGCAGCTTCGCGCGGATCGAGCAGGCTGCACACGTAGCGATCGGTGTTGCCGCGCACGAAGCGCGTGTTCGGCAGCTCATTCAACCTTTCCAGCACAGGGACGGGCGAGGGACCCAGTGCGGCCAGATCGCCTAAGATCCAATACGCGTCGGCGCCACCGGCAGACGCAACGTCGTTCAGCACGGCATCCAGCGCAATCGCGTTGCCGTGGATGTCGGAGAGGATCGCAGCTCGCATGATGGGCAATTGTAAGGGTGTATTTGTGACTGTGGGCAACATGCCCGGCGACTAAAGTCGCGGGCAATTTGCAGCGAAGCCGGCCACGGGCCGGCTTTGTCACGGGTTGCGCGCGGATTCATCCGCTGCGCAAACGTATGGCTGGATTCCCGCTCCCCGCCTGCGCGGGGACAAGCTTCGCGGAAATGACATGCGCATGTCGTTTGAAGGCGAATTAACCCACATTGGCCACGCAATTGGTTAAGGCTCCATCAAGACTTCGGCAGGCGCAGCGCCGCGGCTGCAGCAGTTTGTCTTTCGGCAGTGGGTGAAGTTTGCGTGCCGGCCCCGCGATCCGGCGGCAAGGCCAGCGCCGTGAGCGCGCTCAACAGCGGCAGCGCAGCAAGCATGATCAGGCTGGTGGTCAGGCCTAACCGGTCGGGCTCGGCCAGCGACCCGGTGATCGCCGTGCCGATGCCGCCCATGGCGAAGGCGAACCCCAGCGCGATTCCCGACGCGACGCCGGCGTTCTTCGGGAACAGCTCCTGCGCCATCACGATCAGCGGCGGCCACGAGGCGCCGGCGACGAAGCCGGCCAGCACCGCTACCGGATACACGGCCGGCCCGGGGACGACGAACAGCGCCAGCGTCGCCGGCGCGTAGATCAGCCACGAGACGATCATCACCCGCCGCCCGCCGAGGCGATCGGCCAGCACGCCGCCGATCAGCCCGCCCGCTGCCAGGGCGAACAGGTTGGCGCTGGAGATCCGGCTGGCTTCTTCGACGCTGAGCTGCGCCACCTGGGTGAAGTACGCCGGGATATAGGCCGTGGTCGCCGATTGCACCCACGCCCGCATGAACATGATCGCCATCAGCGCAATAACGGCGAGCAGGCCGAAGTGCCTTGCCGGCAAAGCAGCGGCGCCGGCTTGGCGCGCTGCTCCGCTTGCCGCGCGCGGTTGGCCCTGTGCGCTGAGCACGAACGGGATCAGCGCCAGCCCGATCACGCCGATCACGATGCTGCCGTGCACGCCCAGCGCGGCCATCGCCACCGCGGCGATCACCGGGCCGATGGCGTAGCCGCTGTTGCCGCCCAGCATGAAGATGGACATGGCGGCTGCCTTGTGTGTGCCGCCCGACCGGCTGGCGCCGGACGCGCCATGAGGATGAAAGGCCGCCGAGCCGCAGCCGGCCAGGCAGGCCATCGCGACCAGCGCCGGATAGCTGGGCGCGAACCCCAGCGCACCTTGGAAGATCGCGATGCACGCCAGGCCGAGCGCTGACTGGTAGCGCCCACCCGTGCGGTCGCTCAGGTAGCCGAACAACGGCTGGGTGAGCGATGAGCTGATGGCGTACGCGCCGATGACGAAGCCGGTCTGGGCGATGGTCAAGTTCAGCGACCGGGCCAGATAGACCATGATCACCGGCAGCGCGCCGGCGCACAAGTCCACGCTGAAGTGGGCGAGCGAATAGCTCCACAGCGCGCGATTCTTGAGCAGGGTGCACATCGTGCGGCGACGGGGATTGTAGCCTCACACCCAGCCAAGCGCACGCGCAATTGCCGCGCCGGCGACAGCGACGATCAGACACCCGCCCATCAAGATCACCGGACTGATTCGCCGGTAGCGCAGCAGCCACCATATCGCCAGCGTGGCTGCCAACGGCAAGAGCCCGGGCAGGATCGCATCCAGCACGCGCGTCTGCACGGCCAGTCGCGCCGCGCCGATCTGGATCACGCCTTCGCCGGGCAGCGCGATCGGCGCGAGCACGACCACCAGCATGCCCAATGCGAACGCGCCCAGGCGCATCGCGCCGAACAAAGCCGGGCGCAGCCAGTTGTTGGCGCGCGCCCAATCGCCGAAGCGGCGCGTTTGCGCGTAGCCGAGCTGGAAGCTGGCGAATCCGACCGCCAGCACGAGCGCGGACTGGACGAACGCGAACATGAACGGCCCGATCAAGCTGCCGCGATCCGCCAGTGCCGCCCCGGCAGCGATCAACAGCGAGCCGATCGCGCTCAGCATCACCGTCCCGCCGATCACATCCAAGCCGGCCATCACGCCGGTCTTCGCGCCGACCATCTCGGCGTCGTTGATCGCCTCGCCGTTGGCGCGGCGCTCCTCCAGCGCGATGAGCGCGCCGACCAGCGACGCGCCGAACGTCCACTCGCAGTTGAACAGCGTCAGGCTGCGCCGCAGCAGCGTGACGCGCTCGCTGGCCGTCTCGCACAGCCGTTTTGCCGCCGGCGCGAGCGCCATAGCGAAGCCCATGTTCTGCAGCCGCTCGAAGTTCACGCCGGCGTCGTGAAAGAACATCCACAGCGCGAACGACGATTGCAGCTCCGCCGGCGACAAGCGTTGCTCCGGCAGGTAAGTCTCGGCCTGATCGGAGGGCAGCACGTCGGCGACGAGCATCTCCGCGTTCGTCTCGGCACGCCGGCGGGCCAGGAAGGCGTGGATGACGGCGATGCTGCCGCCGAGGAGCGTCGCCTGCACCAACCCTAGGTGAGGCGCGCTCAGCCAGCCCAGCAAGAAGTAGGCGATGCTGCTGCCTTGCATGACCAGCCGCAGGCTCATGGCGATGCCCAGCGCGGCCAGCAGGTAGCGACTCCAGTCCATTGCCAGTTGCACCCAGGCGGGGATGGACGCGGCGATGCCGGCGATGGTCGGCGCGTCGAATAGCAGGATGAACAGCGCCGGCAGGAACGACGTGAGCACCACCCAGATTTGCGTGGGGACGACGTTGAGCAGCGCGACGGTGCCGGCGTTGCCCTGGTCGGCGAAATAGTCGGCCCAGTGCGCGACGACCGTGTTGAACATGCCGCGCGCGAAGTTCAGCGCGATCCCAAACACGACCAGCGCGCCGAACAGCGCCGTCGTCTCCGGCGCGTCGGGGCGCAGGCCACTCAGCAGCATGAGCGGCACGCCGACGTAGCCGATGAGCGCCACGTCCGGGCCGACCTGCACGCGGAGCTGGCTGAGGGCGAGCGTGCCCAGGTTGAGCGCGCCGCCGATTTGCGCGCCGCGGATCGGGTCGCCGAGCAGCGCGCCGGCGATGGTGCCGGCGACGAGCGGCTGGGCCAGCACGTATCCCCCCAGCCCGGCGTTGAAGGCCGACCGGGCGAACGCGTAGAACAGGGCGATGAGCGCGGCTTGCAGGACGCTCATCCGGCTCACCGTCCTTTCCCTTTGCTCTTCTTCGACGCTTTGGTTTGCGGCGCTGCTTTGCGCTTGGCCGGCTTGCTCGCTTGCTTGGCTGCTGCCTTCGGCTTCGACGTTCGCTTCTGCGCTGCCTGCTTGGTGCCGGACTTCTTAGCGCGCGCGGGTTTCTCCTTCTCTTTCTTCGCAGTGGCCGATTTCTTGGCGGCCGGCTTCTTGGTCGCCTTCGGCTTTTCAGCGGCGGACGCTGAGCGCGCCGTTTCAGCGGCCTTTGCGGCCATCAGCCGGTCATACGTCGCTAGCACGTTGGCGAGGTGAAGCTGCACCACGGCGCCGTTCAGCAGCACGCGCGGCATGCCGCATTGCTCAATCGTGATGGCTTTGGCGTCGTCGCGGCTGCCGCCGGCGTCAATCAGCTTTTGCACTTTGCTGCGCAGGTTGTCCATATAGTTGATCTGCCGGCGCAGCGTGTCGCGGATCTCGCCGCGCAGGATGATCTCGCCGTGTCCCTGGACGATGTTCTCCAGTTGCATCGCGCCGATGGCCTCGAGCGACTTCTTGAGCTGATCGGGGTCGCCGTTGGTGATGGTCGGCAGGGCCATCACGGTGTCGCCGGCGAACAGGATGCGCTCCTCGTGGAGCAGCACCGAGACGCAGTCGGGCGTGTGGCCGGGCGTATGCATGATCTCCAGCGTCTTGCCCGGCATGCGCAGCGTCACGCTGTTCGTGGTGAAGGTGAACGTCGGCAAGCGCAACTGGATGGGTGCGAATTCCTGCGACTGTTCTTTGGCGCGCTGCAGGGCGGCGAAGCCGCGCTCGATCAGGATCTCGCGCGCCATCTCGTGCGCGATGATCTCGGCCTTGGGGAAGAGGAAGGCGCCGTAGACGTGGTCGGCCTCGTGGCCGGTGTAGATCACGAAGCGCACGCCGTCCGGGCAGCGCTTGCGGGCGAACAAAGCGATCTGAGCCGTTTCGCTTGGGAAGGGAAGCGTGTCAATCAGGATGCCTGTGTTGCCGGAGACGATCAGGCTGGCGGTCACTTGTGCGTAACGGTCGCTGGTGAAGATGTAGATGTCCTCCGAAGCCCGTTCCCAATGCATGCCTTGAGGATACCCAAGCTTTTGACGTAATGCAAATTTTTGGACATAAGCTTATACGAAGAGACGAAAGACGCAGGACGCAAGACGTAAAACGCCACGCGCTACACGCATACGAGACGCGTTGCGGTCATTCGAGCGCGAGTCTACGCAGTCACCAGCGCCCGATACGTATGCGGCTGGCGCTGCTCGAGCAGGGGAAAGAGGTTGCGCCAGAAGGCCATCACGCCGAAGTCCAGGTCGGCGACCAACACGGCCGGCCGGCTGCGTGGTGCGCGGGCGAGGACGCGGCCGGTCGGGTCGCATACGAACGACGAGCCGTAGAACCGGACCACGCCTTCATCGCCGGTGCGGTTGACTGCCGCCACGAACACGCCGTTGGCGATGGCGTGGGCGATCATCATCGTCTGCCAGCGCGGCTGCGTGTCGAAGCCAGGGAAGTCCGGCTCGGAGCCGATGGCGGTGGGATAGACGATCAGCTCCGCGCCCTTCAGCGCGCAGATGCGCGCCATCTCCGGAAACCATTGGTCATAGCACGTCGGCACGGCGACCTTGATGAAGCCCAGGTCGTGCACCGGGTAGTCGGAGTCGCCGGGCGTGAAGTAGTAATCCTCGTGGTAGCCGCTGCCGCGCGGGATGTGCTGCTTGCGGGTGAAGCCGAACAGGTTGCCGCGCGGGTCGAAGATGGCGGCGGTGTTGAAGTAGCGCCCGTCGGCGCGCTCGAACAGCGAGCCGACCACGAACGCGCCGGCCTCGCGCGCCAGCCGGCTGCACAGCGCGCTGGTCGGCCCTTCGCCGAGCGGCTCGGCCAGGGCGAAGCGCGCCGGGTCCTTCGCGTCAGCGAAGTAGCGGTGCAGCGTGAGTTCCTGCAGGCAGACCAGTTGCGCGCCGCGGGCTACAGCGGCCAGCACGCCACGGCGCAGTGCCTGCGCGTGCCGGGCCGGATCGGCGTGCCAGCGTTGTTGCACCAGCCCGATGCGGACGGTAGGTCGCTTCATCTTGTGCGTCGGCATGCGGGGATTCTATACACACTCGGTAGGCGCACCCTTCACGGGCGCGCGGGCTTCGGCAGGCTTCGGCAGGCTTTGGCGGGCTTCGGCAAGCTCAGCCCGCGCGAATCCCACGGCCGCGGGCGTGCAGCCTGCGGCTACCGATGCCGACGCGCTCGGCCTAAACAGCGCGAAAGTCGCCCTGCGGCGACTGGCACACAGTCTGCGGCGGCGGACTTTGCCCGGCGTTGCCTGCGACTTCGAGCCGCCAGCAGAATGGCGGTTCGGCGTATAATCGCAAGCACACGAGCCAAAGCAACGAGCGGAACACGCGCTGCGCAGCGCAGTTCTCAGCGAGCCGTCGTCAGGTGCGAGTGATGGCAACCAGCGGCGCAGCGGCACCCTCCGCGAGCGCTGGCCGAGCCAGCAAGGCCAGCCGGGCTTCGCCCGTTAGCGCGACAAAGAGCGGCCGGTTGGTGATTGGTAATTAGTAATTGGTAACTGGCGATTTGGCAGTTGGTGCTGATCGTCAATTACGAAGTTACCAATTACCAGTTACGAGTTACCAGTTACCAACTGCCGAAATTGGGTGGAACCGCGAGACCGAACGCCTCTCGCCCCATGGATGGGCCGGAGGCGTTTAATTTTGGGCACACAGGATGCTGAACTCGAACACGGAAGATGAGCATGTCACAGGCAGCCAATCCTCCTTCGGAAGAAACAATCGCTTACGGCAAGGGCAAGCGCATGCCGTTGTCGCTCTACAAGCTACGCCACTCGCTGGCGCACGTCATGGCGCAGGCGGTGACCGAGCTCTTCCCCGAAGCCAAGCCGACCATCGGCCCGCCGGTGGAGAACGGCTTCTACTACGACTTCTACGTGCCCAAGCCGTTCACGCCCGAGGACTTAGCGCGGATCGAGGCGCGCATGCGCGAGATCGTGAACAAGCACGTGGACTTCGTGCGCCGCGAGGTGAGCGAGGCCGAAGCGCGCGAGCTGTTCAAGGCCAACCCGTTCAAGCTGGAGCTGATTGACGGGCTGGCGCAAGGGGTGGCGGATGATATGGGTGAGCAGGCCGACTCCCCACTCCCCACTTCCGACTCATCCAAAGGAAGTCGGGAGTCGGGAGTGATCACTGTTTATACGCAGGACACCTTCACCGACCTGTGCCGCGGGCCGCACGTGGCGAACACGCGCGAGATCAACCCCGATGCGTTCAAGCTGACGCAGAGCAGCGGCGCATACTGGCGCGGCGACGAGCGCCGGCCGATGCTGCAGCGCATCTACGGCCTGGCCTTCTACACGCCGGAGGAGCTGCAGCAATACCTGCACATGCAGGAAGAAGCGCGCAAGCGCGACCATCGCAAGCTGGGCGCCGAGCTGGAGATCTTCCTGTTCGATGACGAGGTCGGCCCCGGCCTGCCGCTGTGGCAGCCCAACGGCGGCGTCATCATCGAGCAGCTCGAAGCGCTGGCCAAGAAGGTGGAAGAAGAGGCCGGCTATGAGCGCGTGAAAACGCCGCACGTGACCAAGGAAGACCTCTTCCTGCGCAGCGGCCACCTGCCGTACTACGCCGAGAGCATGTATCCGCCGATGACGCTGGAGGACGGCCAGAAGTACTACCTGAAGCCGATGAACTGCCCGTTCCACCACAAGATCTACGCCGCCAAGCCGCGCAGCTACCGCGATCTGCCGCTCCGGCTGGCAGAGTACGGCACGTGCTATCGCTACGAGCAGAGCGGCGAGCTGTTCGGCCTGATGCGCGTGCGCTCGATGCAGATGAACGACGCGCACATCTACTGCACCGAGGAGCAGTTCGAGAGCGAGTTCCTCGGCGTGGTTAACCTATACCTGAAGTACTTCAAGATCTTCGGCATCGAGAAGTACGTCATGCGCCTAAGCCTGCATAGCGACGAAGGCCTGGGCAAGAAGTATGTGGACAACAAGTCGCTCTGGCTGAAGACGGAGGACATGGTGCGGCGCGCCATGCGCGACGGGAACGTGCCGTTCTACGAAGCCGAGGACGAGGCCGCCTTCTACGGCCCGAAGATTGACGTGCAAATCTTCAGCGCCATCGGCCGCGAGTTCACCCTGGCGACCAACCAAGTGGACTTCGCCGTGCCGCCGCGCTTCAACTTGACCTACACGGACAAGGACGGCCAGGAGAAGACGCCGCTCTGCCTGCACCGTGCCCCGCTGGGCACGCACGAGCGCTTCATCGGCTTCCTAATCGAGCATTTCGCCGGCGCCTTGCCGCTGTGGCTGGCGCCGGTTCAGGCCATGCTCATCCCGATCGCCGATCGCCATGTGGACTACTGCCGCAGCGTAGAGAGGCAACTGCGCGCCTGCGGCATCCGCGCGCGGGTGGATGACGGCCCGGACCGCATGCAGAACAAGATCCGCAAGGCGCAGCACATGAAGATTCCCTACATGCTCGTCGTGGGTGACAAGGAGGCGCACGCCGAAGCCGTCGCCGTCCGGCTGCGCACCGGCGAGGACCTCAAGGCGATGCCGGTCGGCCAGTTCATTGCACGGGCCAGGGGGCTGATCGAGTCCTACGCCTTGACGCTGTGAGCACCGGCGCGCCGGCGGGGTCGCGGCGGCGTGAGGCCGACCTTTCGCGTTGAAAGGGGTCTTGACACCCTGCATACGCTGCATATAATTGCGGCCATCAAACAGAGGCAGTTCAAGAGACGTAGGCGACTAGGGATTACCTGGTCGCCTTAAGTTCGTCTCTCGAGACTGCCATTACGCATGTTAGGTGCATCCATCACTGGATGCGGGTTCAGTTGCCCTGAAGCGATTCAAGGATGGTAGATTGATGGCGATGTATCAGAACGGAGCGACGAAGTCATACGCCCGCACAGCCGACATCCAACTCCTCCCTAGGCTGATCGAAGTCCAGATTCAATCGTTCAAACTCTTTCAAGACGAGCTGCTGCGCGAGTTGTTCGAGGAGATTTCGCCCATCGAAAGCTTCAACGGCGAGATGGCGCTTTACTTCCCCGGCAACTACAAGCAGGCCAGGGAATACGGCTTAACCTATTGGTTCGAGGAGCCGAAGGTCAGCATCGAGGAGTGCGTCGAGCGCGATTTGACCTACGGCGCGCCGTTGTATGCCAAGGTGGCGTTGCACAACCGCAAGACCGACGAGCACAAAGTAGACACGATCTACTTCGGCGAGTTCCCGTTGATGACGGAGAACGGCACGTTCATCATCAACGGCACCGAGCGCGTGGTCGTGTCGCAGCTCATCCGCTCGCCCGGCGTGTATTTCAGCGCCGACGAAGACCCGAACAGCGGCCGGCCGCTCGGCCAGGCCAAGCTCATCCCGGATCGCGGCGCGTGGATGGAATTCGAGACGCGCAAGAGTGATTACATCGTCCTCAAGTTCAACCGCAAGCGTACCATCCCGGTCACCATCCTGCTGCGCGCGCTGGCGGCGGTGGACGACGGCATCACCAAAGACATCCTGACTACCGGCACCGACGAGGAGATCCGCGCGCTGTTCGCCGACGTGGACAACAACCCCGATCACCAATACATCGAGGCCACCTTCAAGCAAGAGCCGGAGTGGGCCTACAAGCCCTCGCGACCGATCGCGCAGGAAGCGCTGATCGAGTTCTTCAAGCGCGTGCGCCCCGGCGACCCGCCCACGCTCGACAACGCGCGCGAGTTCATGCAGCAGCAGCTCTTCGATCAGCGCCGCTACGACCTGGAGCGGGTGGGGCGCTACAAGCTCAACCAGCGCCTGAACGGCGAAGGCATCATCCCGCGCACGCACCGCACCATCACCAAGCGCGACATCGTCGAGCTGCTGCGCCACATGATCCAGATCAACAACGGCGTGATGCCGGTGGACGACGTAGACCACCTGGGCAACCGCCGCGTGAAGACCAACGGCGAGCTGATCCAGAACAAGCTGCGCGTCGGCCTGCGCCGCATGGAGCGCATGGTGAAGGAGCGCATGTCCATGCCGGACAACGACTCGCCCTCACCGGTCAACCTGATCAACATCCGCCCGGTGGTCGCCGCCGTGCGCGAGTTCTTCGGCTCGTCGCAGCTCTCGCAGTTCATGGAGCAGACCAACCCGCTGAGCGAGCTGACCAGCAAGCGCACGCTCTCGGCGCTTGGCCCGGGCGGCTTGCGCCGCGAGCGCGCCGGCTTCGACGTGCGCGACGTGCACCACAGCCACTACGGCCGCATCTGCCCGATCGAGACGCCGGAAGGCCCGAACATTGGCTTGATCGGCCGCCTGGCCACCTACGCGCGCGTGAACGCCTACGGCTTCCTGGAGACACCCTACCGCAAGGTGAAGAACACCGTGCCCAACGTGGCATCCGAGACCGAAGGCCGCACGCTGCGCGAAGACGTCTTGGATAGCAAGGGCGAGGTGATCGCCAAGGCGGGCACGCGCATTGATCACGAATTGGCCGTCCGGCTGCAGCGCTACAAGACGATCGAAGAGATCCCCGTCCGGCCCTACGTCACCAACGAGACGGTCTACATGTCGGCCGATACGGAGGACAAGTTCACCATTGCGCAGGCCAACGCCCGGCTGAACGAGAAGGGCGAGTTCCTGGACAACCGCATCTCGGTGCGGCGCCACCAGAAGTTCATGTTCGCCAGCCCGAACCAAGTGGACTACATGGACATCTCGCCCAAGCAGATCCTCGGCATCAGCGCCGCGCTCATCCCGTTCGTCGAGCACGACGAAGCCTCGCGCGCGCTGATGGGCTCGAACATGCAGCGCCAGGCCGTGCCGCTGCTCAAGCCGCATGTGCCGCTCGTCGGCACCGGCATGGAGTCGCAGGCTGCCATGGACAGCGGCCAGGTAGTCGTCGCTGCAGAGGATGGCGAGGTCGTCAGCGTCACCGGCCGGCAGATCGTGGTGCAGAGCAGCAAGGGCCGCCGCGTGTATCAGTTGCGCAAATACAACCGCAGCAACCAGAGCACGTGCATTGACCAGCACCCGATCGTGGTGAAAGGTCAGCGCGTCAAGAAAGGCCAGGTCATTGCCGACTCGTCCAGCACCCAGCACGGCGAGCTGGCGCTGGGCCAGAACGTGCTGGTGGCCTTCCTGAGCTGGGAGGGCGGCAACTACGAGGACGCCATCCTGGTGAGCGAGCGCCTCGTCCGCGAGGATTTGTTCACCTCGATCCACATCGAGAAGTTCGAGACCGAAGCGCGCGAGACCAAGCTGGGTCCGGAGGAGATCACGCGCGACATTCCGAACGTCGGCGAAGAGACGCTCAAGGACCTCGATGAGAACGGCATCATCCGCATCGGCGCGGAGGTCAACCAGAACGACATCCTGGTCGGTAAGATCACGCCGAAGGGCGAGAAGGAACTCTCGCCGGAAGAGAAGCTGCTGCGGGCGATCTTCGGCGAGAAGAGCCGCGAGGTGAAGGATACGTCGCTGCGGCTGCCCAACGGCGAGCACGGCAAGGTCGTGGAAGTCAAGGTGTTCAACCGCGACGACCACCGCGACCTGCCCGCCGGCGTCAACCAGATGGTGCGCGTGAGCGTGGCGCAGCGCCGCAAGCTCACCCAGGGCGACAAGATGGCCGGCCGCCACGGCAACAAGGGCGTGGTCTCGCGCGTCGTCCCAATCGAAGACATGCCGTTCCTCGAGGACGGCACGCCGGTGGACATCATCCTGAACCCGCTGGGTGTGCCCGGTCGCATGAACATCGGCCAAATCCTAGAGACGCACCTCGGCTGGGCGGCCGATCGGCTCGGCTTCCGCGCCATCTCGCCGGTCTTCGACGGCGCTTCGGAGGCAGAGATCGAGGCCGAGCTGTGCCGCGCGTGGATGATTGACCAGGCTTACCGCGACATCACCGAGCGCGCGTGGGTCGCGCTGCGCGAAAACGGTGTGGATACCGAGACGCTGCGCGATGACCATGATGCGCGCATAGCCTACATCGCCGAATGGCTGGCCGATAGCGACTACGACCTTGACCGCGCCGCGCTCGACGAAAAGTATGCGCGCCGCATCGTGCTCGACGAATGGCTGAAGGAGAAGGGCTACAACCCACGCGAGCTGCTGGTCTACGAGAACGACCCGCGCTCGCACAAGGAGCGCGAGGAGGCCGATCGCAAGGCTGTGAATGCCTGCCTACGTTTGTGGCTCGAATCGAAGGGGCACAAGGTCGGCAACCTGAGCGACGAGAAGCTGCGCGAGCGCGCCAACGAGGTGAGCCTGGAGACCGGCGATCCGTTGCCCACGCTGGGCAAGATGCGGCTGATTGACGGCAAGACCGGCGAGCCGTTCGACAAGCCGGTGACCGTCGGCTATCTGCACATGCTCAAGCTGGCGCACCTCGTGGAGGATAAGGTGCACGCGCGCTCGACCGGCCCATACTCGCTGGTGACGCAGCAGCCGCTGGGCGGTAAGGCGCAGTTCGGCGGCCAGCGCTTCGGCGAGATGGAGGTGTGGGCGTTGGAAGCGTATGGCGCAGCGCATACGCTCCAGGAGATGCTCACGGTCAAGTCCGACGACGTGCAAGGCCGCGTGAAGACCTACGAGGCCATCGTCAAGGGCGAGCCGATCGAGGAACCCGGCATCCCGGCGTCGTTCAAGGTGCTGGTGAAAGAGCTGCAATCGCTCGGCCTGGCGGTCGAGGCGATCAACGAGGCCGGCGAGGTCATCCACTTCGGCAAGGACGAGGATCGCCGCCAGATGCCCAAGCTCGGCGGGTTCGGCTTGCCCGGGCTGGAAGCGCCGGAGCAATAGTCGCTCCACCCCTGTCATGAACCGGATGGAACGCGCCACGCGCTCTTGCACGTGGCGCGTTCGTTTGCTGCGAACCACATCGTGTTTCTCCGCCTCTTAGCGGTCGTCTTGATGGTCGCATTCATCCCGACGCCGGACGTGCACGGCCAGACGGACGCCGTGGCGCACCGCGTCGAAGCGCTCATGGCGACGATGACGACCGAGCAGAAAGTCGGCCAGCTCTTCCTGGTGGCGTTCTCCGGCCCGCACATGTCGCGCTCACTCAAGCGCATGATCGAGCGCGATCACATCGGAGGCATCGTGTTGTTCGATAGCGCCGGCAACATCCGAAGCGCCGGGCAGGTCGTCAAGCTGATCAACGACGCGCAAGCGCTGGCGAAGTCCAGCGGCGCAGGTATCCCCTTGTTCGTGGCCATAGACGAAGAAGGCGGCAAGGTGGCCCGTCTGCCGCGCATCGCGGCGTGGTTCCCCTCGCAAATGGCGCTGGGGGCGACCGGCTCCGAGGCACACGCGCGCGCAATGGCCCGCGCGGTGTCAGCAGAACTTCGCGCGCTCGGCATCAACATGAACCTCGCGCCGGTGCTCGATGTGAACGACAACCCGGCCAATCCGGTGATCGGCACGCGCGCCTTCGGCGCCGATCCGGCGCTGGTGGCCCGGTTGGGCGCGGCGATGGTGGACGAGTATCGGTCGCAGGGCATCCTCGCGGCGGTGAAGCATTTCCCCGGCCACGGCAGCACCGACGTGGATTCGCACGATGCGCTGCCCGTCGTCAGTCGCACGCTGCAGTCGCTGATCGCGACTGATGTGCTGCCCTTCGTCCGCGCTCGCGCCGACGCGATCATGACCGCGCACGTGCTGTATTCGGACCTCGATCCCGATGCGCCGGCGACCCTTTCGCCTAAGATCCTGCGCGGGCTGTTGCGCAAGCAGTTGGGCTACAACGGGTTGATCGTGAGCGACTCGCTGCTAATGGGAGCACTCACCGGCAACGCCAAGCTGAACGACGTCGTCGTGCGCGCCTTCGCGGCGGGCGTGGACGTGCTGGCCATCGGCGCCGACGCCGGCTACACCCGGCTCGACCGGCGAACGACGTATCAGGCCGTGCTCGACGCGGTCAACGCCGATCCTGCGTTGCGACGCCGGCTGGATGAGTCGGTGCGGCGCATCCTGACGGCCAAGGCGCGGTATGGCTTGCTCGATCACCGGCCGGCCGATCCGCGCCGGGCTGTTGCTGCGCTGGGTGACCCCGCGCATCGCGAGGCGGCGGATCGCATCGCCCGAGACAGCGTGACGCTGGTGCGCGATGAAGGTAAGCTCGTCCCGATTCGCCCCGAGGCGAACGTGTTGCTGGTGTTGCCGGCTGCGGCCAACGACCTGGGCGGCAGGCTGCGCGCATGCCACCGCAAGCTGACCGTGATGCGCATGCGCCAGAATCCTACCGCCGGGGAGGCGAAGGCGCTGGCCCGCCGCGCCGCGCGCTTCGACGTGGTGGTGCTGGCGACGATGAACGCGAACCGGCATCCCGGTCAGGCCGCGGTGGTGAAGGCATTGCGCGAGGGCGGCACGCCGATGATCGTGGCAGCGCTGCAAAGCCCGTATGACCTGCTCGGCTTCCCGGAGGTGAAGACCTACCTCACGGCGTTCAGCGACGTGCCGGCGTCATTGCAGGCGCTCGCCGATGTGCTCTGCGGCAACGCCCAGGCGCGCGGGAAGCTGCCGGTGCAGCTCGCGCCGTAGCAGTTCAACGTTGCAGCCGCAGCAGCGCGAGCGCCATGCAGGCGGCCCACGGCATCAGCTTGAACTCGCCTGTGGCCAGCGCGTGCATGACCTCGGCCCGGCTGAGCAGGAGCAACGTTTGCTCCTCCAGGTCGTCGGCGTTCACCGCGGCGACTTGGTGCGCCCCCAGCGCCAGCCACAGGTGCCCGACGCCCGCGCCGCGATTGCCGTCCACCGGATAGCTGCCGAGGCGCAGCCACTCGCGCGCCGCGTAGCCGGTCTCTTCGAGCAGCTCGCGCTTGGCGCAGTCGAGCGGGTCTTCGCCGGGTTCGAGATACCCGCCGGCAGTGGCCAGCGACGGGCCGTCCTTCACCGCGTATTTCACCTGGCGAAAGCACAGAAAGCGCTCGTCGTCGGTGACCGCAGCGACGTTGACGAAGTCGGGCGTGATCACCCACGGCCAGTCGGGGATCACCCGGCCATCGGGCAGCTCGACCTCGTGCTGCTCCAGCGTGATCCAGGGCGGCTGGGCGAACAGGACGCGGCGGGCGCGTGTCTTCCAGGGGCGCATGGTGAGAGCAATGCGGCGGCTGCTGGCGCTTCACTCCACGACGAAGTCGTCGGCGATCTCCAGCGCACGATCTACGATCGCCAGCCCCTCCAGCAGCTCTTCCTTCGTGATGCACAACGGCGGATTGACGAAGAAGTTGTTCCAGCGAATGAAGGTGAACAGGCCGTTGTCGTTGAAGAACTTCTTGATCAGGTTCATCACATGCATCTCGTCGCCCTTGGCGTTGTAAGGGGCCATCGGCTCTTTCGTGTGGCGATTCTTCACCAGCTCGAAGATGCTGAACAGGCCGATGTGGCGGACGTCGCCCACCGAGGGATGCTTGGCCTTGAGCTTGTCTTCTTCCTCGGCCAGGAACTTGCCCATCTCCGCAGCGCGTTCGATCAGGTTGTCTTCTTTGTAGACGTTGATGCAGGCGATGGCTGCAGCGCAGCTCAAGGCGTGGCCGCCATAGGTCAGGCCGGACCAGAGCACGTGATCCTCAAAGTACTCGCCGATCTCTTCCGACACGATGCAGTTGCCGAGCGGCGCGTAGCTGCTGGTTAGCCCCTTGGCCATGGTCATGATGTCTGGCGCAATGTCGTAATGCTCGCAGGCGAACCACTTGCCGGTGCGCCCGAAGCCGCACATCACTTCGTCCAGGATCAGAAAGATGCCGTATTTGTCGCACAACTGGCGCAAGCCTTGATAGTAGGCTTTGGTCGGGATGATGATGCCGTTCGTGCCGGTGATCGTCTCGACGAGGATGGCGGCAATGGTGTGCGGCCCCTCGAACTTGATAATGTCTTCGGTCTGGTTCAGGCACTCGGCCATGAACTCATCCTCCGAGATGTTCAGCCGGCAGCGATAGTAGTAGGGGTCGGGGATGCGCACCACGCCGGGGATGCCTGGCTCGCTGGCCCAGCGGCGCGGGTCACCGGTCAACGTCATCGAGCCGTAGGTGCCCCCGTGGTAGGAGCGATAGCGCACCAGAATCTTGTGCTTGCCGCTCACCATGCGCGCGATCTTGACCGCGTTCTCGTTGGCTTCGCTGCCGCCCAGCGTGAAGAACGACTTCTTCAGGTTGCCCGGGGTGATCTCGGCCAGCATCTGGCCCAGCC
Organism: Candidatus Roseilinea sp.; assembly: GCA_025055235.1. Classification (GTDB taxonomy): domain Bacteria; phylum Chloroflexota; class Anaerolineae; order J036; family Brachytrichaceae; genus JAAFGM01. The sequence goes on from JANWYN010000006.1 coordinate 18,930, forward strand.
GGCCGCGGACTTCGGTCGCGGCGTAGGGGTTGGCGTAGGTCAGCTTGGCAGCTTGCTCCTGGATGGCGCGGATGACGCGCTCGTCGCCGTGGCCGATGTTCACGCTCATCAACTGGGAGTTGAAGTCAATGTAGCGCTTGCCGTCGGTCGTCCAAAAATACACGCCCTTGGCGCGGTCAATCGGCAGCGGCGTGAAGCCGCGTTGCATGTTCCATTCGAACAGGGTGTATTCCTTGTTGAGGCGGATGACTTCTTCTGCGGTCAGTGCCATGGTGACTCCAGATCGTTGGGGGTGATTTGCATGGATTGTATCAATCTGCCGCAAACCAGGCGAGGAACTCCTTGTTGCCGTCCGCGCCGCGGATGGGCGATTCGATCACGCTGCGTGCCGGCCATCCCTGCTGCGCGCAGAACGCGGTGATGCGCGCGACGACCTCGCGGTGCACCCGCGGGTCGCGCACGATGCCGCCTTTGCCCACTTGCGCCCGGCCGGCCTCGAACTGCGGCTTGATGAGCGCGATGACACCGCCTGTGCGCGGCGCGGGTTGCGCTACCCAGCCGAACACCTTGGGCAGGATCAATTCGAGCGAGATGAACGACACGTCCACCGTCGCCAGGGCGACCGGTTCGGGCAGCTTATCGAGGTAGCGTGCGTTGACGCCTTCCATGACGACCACGCGCGGATCTTGGCGCAGGCGCCAGTGCAACTGGTTGCTGCCCACGTCCACGGCGTACACGCGCGCCGCGCCGCGCTGCAACAAGCAATCGGTGAAGCCGCCGGTGCTGCTGCCCACGTCGGCGCAGACCCAGCCGGATGGCACGATGTGAAAGTGATCGAGCGCCGCTTCCAGCTTATAGCCGCCGCGGGAGACGTATTTGGGCGCTTGCGCGACGGTGATGGTCACGTCCTCGTCGAAACGTTTGGCCGGCTGGTCCACCACTTGGTCGTTGACGCGCACCTCGCCGGCGCGAATCAGCCGCTGTGCCCAGTCGCGGCTCTCGGCCAGGCCGCGGGCCACCATCAGCGTATCCAGGCGAACCTTGGGCATGCAGCGCTCACCGGCCGTGGCTCAGCCGCTCGATCAGCCGGTCGGGAAAGCCGGCGGCGCGCATCTTCTCCTGCGTGTGTTTGATCGGATACTCGACGCGATACGGCGTCCAGGTGCGCGTGTCTGTGTCGAGCAGCGCGTAGGCTGCGCGCGGGTCGCCGTCGCGCGGCTGCCCGACGCCGCCGGGGTTGATGATGTAGCTACAGCTCGGCTTGAGGGTGACCGGGATGTTCGGCACCGGCGCGGTGGCGTGCACGGCGAGCGTCGCGCTGTCTTTGACAAAGATGGCCGGCACGTGCGTATGGCCGATCAATGCACACGTCGTCGGCATGTAGCCGAAATTCTCCTCGGCGACGCTCACGTCGAGCACATACTCCCAGATCGGCTCGCGCGGGCTGGCGTGCACCAGGAAGTAGTCACCCTCCACGTCCTGCTCCGGCCGCGCGCGCAAATAGTTGAAGTTCTCCTTGGTCAGGCGCGACTGCGTCCATTCCACGACGAAAGCAGCGTTCTCGTGAAAGGTCTCGATGTCCAGTTTGCCCAGCACGGCCCAGTCGTGGTTGCCGGCCAGGCAGATGTGCGGCAACGTGCGCAGCAGATCAATGCACTCGTTTGGGTCGGGGCCGTAGCCCACGATGTCCCCCAGGCACCACACGATGTCGAATCGCAGACGTCGCTTCGCTGCGTTCTGCAGCACGGCTTCGAATGCGGCCAGGTTGGCGTGAATGTCGGAGATGATGAGGCAACGCATTTGGCGTCAATGAGCGATTGTCGAGTGTTGAGCACATAGCGCGCTCGATGTTCAGGTTTGCTGTAGCTTCCACAACTTGATGCCGGTCTTCAGCACCTTCAGACCGAGCAACGCGCACTTCACGCGCGCTGCCGTCAGTGGAATGCCGACCAGGTCGAGCATGTGTTGCGGCTCGATCTGCTCGACTTCATCCACCGACTTCCCCACCACATCTTCGAGCAGCATCGAAGCGGCCGCCTGGCTGATGATGCACCCGTCGCCTGTGAAGGCGGCGTCGGCGATGCGATAGCGATTGCCTTCGCCGTCGAGCTTCACGTCAATGCGAATGCGATCGCCGCATAGGGGATTGCTCTCCTCGTGCGAGATATCCGCGTGCTCGATCACCCCATGATGGCGCGGGTTCTCGTAGTGGTCGAGGATGTGTTCGCGATACAGGTCTTGCATAGCAACGAGTGGCGTAATACCCGTGTCTCGGGTGTCAGGTGCCAAGTATCACAACTCACCCCGATTGACCCCCCTGATCCCCGGCCCCTGACCTCTGATCCCTGATCTCCGACCCCCGGCCCCTGGCCCCTGATCCCTGTTCATCGCTTCAGCGCAGCCTTGGCTTTGTAGATCGCCTCGATCAAGGCGTCCACCTCGTGGCGTTCGTTGTAGATGTAGAAGCTGGCGCGGGCAGTGGCGTTCAGGCCGAGCCGGATGTGCAGCGGCTGGGCGCAATGGTGGCCGGCGCGGATGGCCACCCCTTCGCGATCGAGCAGCGACGCCAGGTCGTGCGGGTGCACGCGATCCAGCGTGAACGTCACCACGCCGCCGCGGATCTCCGGATCGTTCGGCCCGATGATCTGCGCGCCGGGCACCTCGCTCATGCGTTCGAGTGCGTAGGCTGTGATCTCGCGCTCATGGGCACGGACGGCGTCCATGCCCAGCGCGCTGAGGTAATCCACGGCGGCGCCCAGGCCGATTGCCTCGACGAAGGCCGGCGTGCCGGCTTCGAACTTGAGCGGCACGTCGTTCCAGCGCGGCCCGTCGAACCCGACGGCGCTGATCATGTCGCCACCGGTGAGGAAGGGCGGCATGGCCTCCAGCAGTTCGCGTTTGCCGTAGAGCACGCCGATGCCGGTCGGGCCGAGCATCTTGTGCCCGGAGAACACCAGGAAGTCACAATCCATCTCGCCGACGTTCACCGGCATGTGCGGCACCGATTGCGAGCCATCCACGATCACCTTGGCGCCAGCGGCGTGTGCGCGCTGCACAATCGGGCGCGGATCGGTGATCGTGCCCAGCACGTTGGACACGTGCGCGAAGCTCACCAGCTTGGTGCGCGGCGTGAGCAGCTCGTCCAGCTTGTCCAAGTCCAGCCGGCCGTCGGGCGTGATGGGGATGAACTTCAGCACCAGGCCATGCTCCTGCGCTAGCACCTGCCACGGCACGAAGTTGGCGTGATGCTCCAATTCGGTGATGAGGATTTCGTCGCCTGGGCGCAGGAAGTGCCGGCCATACGAATAGGCCAGCAGGTTCAGCGCTTCGGTCGCGTTGCGGGTGAAGACGATCTGCTCCGCCGATGGCGCGCCGATGAAGCGGGCGACCTTCTCGCGCGCCTGATCGTAGCGTTGGGTGGCCGCCTCGCTGAAGGCATACACACCGCGGTGCACGTTGGCGTAGGCGCGATGATAGACGTCGTCCATGGCTTGGAGCACCTGAATCGGCTTCTGCGAAGAAGCGGCGCTATCCAAGAAGACGACGCGCTTCCCGTTGACCTGCTGCGCCAGAATGGGGAAGTCGGCGCGGATTCGGCGCACGTCGAGCATCGCGCTTCGGGCGTCGAGCGCGCCGGCCTGTCCTGCGGCCCATCGTTCGTCGTTCATCACCTTGCCACCTCGATCTGATACTGCACCGTGCCTACCGAGTCGCAACTGACGAGCAGCGTCGCCGGCCCGGCCGGTTCGTTGGCGTCCACGGCCCAAATCCAGGCCACAACGCCGTCGCTGCCGGCCCTGCGCGATGCGCCGCCGGGCACCGGCGCGATGCGCTGGCTGCCGTCGGCCTGCACCCGCGCGATCTGCAACTGGCAAACTGCGTTGGGCTGCGTGCGGATCGTCAACGCGACTGCCCCACCAGCATACACCTTGTTGGACAGCGATAGCAACGTGATCCCGGACGGGTCGGGCAGCGGAGTGGGCGTGCGCGGCGCTTGCGCGGTCTGCTCGGGGCCGGCGCCGATCGGACGCCGCGTAACGACGGGCACCGTTGGCGGTATGGCCTGGGCCGTGAGCGTGGCAATCACCGCGTCGGACGTGCTGCGAATATCGGGCGTGCCGAACGATGTGGGCAAGAACACCGGCGTGCGCTCGACCGTGGGCACGAACAGCGGCGTCGCTGTAGTAGGGGCAATGGGCGGCGGGCCGGCGGGCGTGGTCGGCTGAGGAGGTGGAGGCGGTGGGGGCGGCGCAGTTGGCGTTGCCACCGGCGGCGTGGGCTGGATCGGCGATTGCAGCGGCGACTGGAGCGGCGCCGGAGCGGGCTGTTGTGGCTGGCCGAAGGCGGCAAAAAGGATCGCCCCAATCACCAAAACGCCGGCGATCAGGATCCCGGCGTCGCGCCAGATTCGGCCTGAATGTGCGCTCATGCCCGCACAGTGTAAACGATGGACAAAAGAAAAAGGGCGCGCATGTGCTTCGCGCGCCCAACTCTTGATCGGCGACGCCAAACGGCGCACGATCGTATCCGTCGCGTCGTCTGGGCTATTCCTCCTCGCCTTCCGCTTCTTCCTTCTTGCCCTTTTCGATCACTTCGACCTCGGCAGGCTCGGCCGCGACGGCTTCCTCTTCCTTGGCTTCTACGAAGCGCGTGACGCGGACGACTTCATCCTCCGGGTCGTCTAGCAAGGTGATCCCCGCTGGCACAATGACGTCTTTGACGCGCACCACGTCATCCACTTTCATCTTGCTCACGTCAATCGTCACCGATTCGATCAAATCGCTCGGCAAGCACTCGATTTCCAGCGTGTCGCGCTCCTGCAGCAGCACGCCGGCGCCGCTCTTCACATCTTCCGGCTCGCCTTCGAGGATCACGCGGATGCTGGCAGTGATCTTCTCGGTCATCGAGACCGCGTAGAAGTCAATATGCTTGATGGTGTGGCGGATCGGGTCGCGCTGCACCTCGCGGGTGAGCACCATCTGCGGCGCATCCTTCCCCGCGATGTTGAGGGTGATGAGGGTATTGCGGCCGGCTTTGCGCAGCGTGTTGGCTACCTCGCGCACGTCGAGTTGAATGGGGATGTTCGGCACGTTGTGGCCGTACACGATGGCGGGCACTTTGCCCGAGCGTCGCAGCGCGTTGACGCCGCTGCCGACAGCGGTGCGGATCTCCGCACGCAGTTCGATCTTGTCTGCCATTGGTGTTCAGTCTCCTTTGATTCGCGATTCAGCCGCCCATCGGTCTTATTGACCTACTCACGGATGTGACATCGTTGGCCGGAGCTGACGGAATAATCGGAATTCGCGCCTGATGGGGCCGATGTGCTTCGCGGCTGCAAAGCAGCGGCATTATACCGCCCCGACTTGGGCGTTGGAGGTGCCGGGGTGTATGCGCCAGCGGGGGGTTGTAGGGCGAGCTCTGAATGGCCCGCATGGGCTACCGCAGCGCGCCGTTGGCGGCGCACACGGGCACGGAACGGCGTCCGTGCCCTACCGTGCGATGGTTTGCCCCTATCCGAGAATGCACTCGGATGTATTTCCCTCGAGGGCAAATTGCCCGGCGACTGAAGTCGCGGGCAACTTGCAGCAAAGCCGGCGCGCGGCCGGCTTTGCCATGCGTTGCACGCGGATTCATCCGCTGCGCAAATCCGCGCAATGCCCCCGTAAAAATGCACCCGTGGAGGCAGCCGAAGCGCCGCTACTATACAATACGCTGCGCTCGAATGACGTTGGACTCAGCCTGTATGCACAGCGCACTTCCAGGATGGTCACGGCTTCGACGTTCTCGAGACTGCCATGAATCGCGGTCAGTGTAAGGACCCTCGCATGTACGGCGGCATCAAACTGTTCAGCGGCACCAGCCATCCTGCGCTCGCCCAGGAAATCTCGGACTATCTCGGCGTGCCGTTGAGTGGCCGGGAGATCATCAAGTTCCCCAACGAGAACCTGTTCGTACGGCTGCATGAAAGCGTGCGGGGGCAAGACGTCTTCCTGATCCAGACAATGTGCCCGCCGGTGAGCGACAACATCATGGAGTTGCTCATCGCGATTGACTGTTTGCGCCGCGACTCCGCCGGCCGGATCACCGTCGTCGTGCCGTATCTGGCCTACGCGCGGAGCGACAAGAAGGATCAGCCGCGCGTGCCGATCACCGCGCGCCTGCTGGCCGATATGATCCAGATCGCCGGCGCGGATCGCTACATCACCGTAGACCTGCACGCCGGGCAGATCCAGGGCTTCTTCAGCATCCCGGGCGATGAAATCACCGCCTTCCATATCCTGAACGAATACTTCGCGCAGAAGAAGCTGGAGGACGTGGTGATCGTGACGGCTGACCTCGGCTTTGCCAAGAAAGGGCGCAACTTCGCGGCTAAGCTGCAGGTGCCGATGGCATTCGTCGAAAAGCGCCGCACCGGCAACGACGCCAGTTCAGAGGTCTTGACGGTGATCGGTGATGTGGAGGGCAAGAACGTCATCATCGTGGACGACGAGATCTCGACCGGCGGCTCGATCGCGAATACCGTGCGGGTGGTGAAGGAGCACGGCGCGCGCGACATCTACGTGAGTTGTTCTCATCCGGTGCTGGCCCCGCCCGCGATTGAACGCCTGCGCGCGCTGCCGGTGAAGGAACTCGTCACGACCAACACGCTGCCCATCCCGCCGGAGCGCATGCTCCCCAACATCAAGGTGCTGTCCGTCGGCCCGCTGCTGGCAGAGGTGATCCGCCGCGTGCACGAAGGCCGCAGCGTGGGCGAGCTGTTCAACGAGTGATCAGTCGAGGATGCGGCACTGATAGTCGGTGACGAAGTTGTTCAGCTTGTCTATCAGCTCGAGCCATTCGTTGCTGTTCAACACGCGCTGGAGCGATTCGCGATCGGCTGCGATGGCCGGCATGATGATCTGTGGCCCTTCGCCATACACCGTGTACCAGGCTTCTGTGGGACGGATGCCCATCTTGATGATCTTCGGCGCGAACTCCTGCACGATGAACTCGAAGTAGGCGGGTTCTTCGTCCGACTTGATGTTCCAGCTGAAGACGAGTCTAACCATGTTCGTGTACGGCGATGCGGGCTGTCAGTGCTTCATCTCCAGCAGGATCACCTGAGTGTCTTCCGGCAGGCTGCTGCGCGTCACCTTAAGCGCGTCTTGCGTCTGCGGGTTGGTCAGCCCCATCTCCTTCAAGAACTTGTTGAGGCTGTCTTTGCTCTTCGGGCCGTAGCCCATCGGCACGACGATGCTGGGCTCGATCATGCTGATCACCTCGGCGGCCTGCGCCGGGTTGAGTTCTTCGTCGCCGCTGATCGGCACGAGCAACACGTCCACAGTCTCGAGCGCGTCTATCTGCGACTGCGTGGGGACGAAAGACAGCCCGCCTAAATGCGCCACGCTCAGCCCATCGAAGTTGAAGGCATAGACCGTGCACCGCTGGTCGGCGCCTTTCTTCTCCGGTCGCATGGCTACGCCGGTGATGAACACGCCGCCCATCTCGTATTCGCCCGGACCGGTGATCTTGCGCACGTCGCCGCGCTGCGCGCCAATCACGGCGTTGATGTTATTGTGGCGCGGGTGATCACGGCTGATCGTGACGACGTCGGCTTTTAGCTTGGGCGGCTCTAGGCCGGCGCCGGCGCTATAGGGATCGGTAACAACAGCAAGCGTGGCCCGTTCGGTCATGCGGAAGCAGCTTTGCCCGTACCACGTAATTTCCATATCGGCGATTGTAGCAGCCTAAGCAGACATAGTGTATTCGCATATCGAGGCAAACCGTCGCACGGCAGGGCACAGACGTCGTGCGGTGCCCCGTATGCGCCGCCAACGTGCGCTTCTTTGCCCCGTTGGCAAATGCACCGCGCGAACAACGATGTCGCGAGGCAAGCAGCGCCGGCGTCACAGCAGGAGCAGCCGGACGAACGCGATCGCAGCCAGCACGAAGCAAACCGCACCCAGCCCGCTCATCGCGTTGATGGTCAGCAGTGTGCCACACACCAGCAGCGCTGCGAAGGCCACCGCCCATGTCAGCCGCGATACGCTGGCCTCGATGCGCCGCAAGTCCTCGGTAGATTTCGGGCTCAACTGGGCGCGGACTTCGAGCTGCCCATTGAGCGCATGCGAGAAGAACGCCTCGCTCTGGTTGGGCAGCTGCATCGTTTGCCGGATCAAACGCGCGCCTTCGTTGAGCACATCCTGCAACGTGCGAACTGTGGTCTGCCCGGCGAGGCCGTTGGCGAAGGGCTGAATCGCTTTCCACGGGTTGAAGGTCGGGTCGAGGGCGGTCAACATGCCGGCCAGGATGTTGGCTGCCCGCCCCAGGTATAGCACGTTCTGCGGAATCTGGAATGGCAGGTCGGATAGCAGGTCGCGGAACTGCGTGGCGAAGGCATACATCTCGCCGAACTCGACGTTGCTGATGTCGTTCACCGCTGTGCCCCAGAAGCGGTCGAAGAGCGCGCCGACGGCCTGTTCCACCCGCGATAGGTCGGCTTCGGGCAAGAAGAAGCCCATGCGCTGGGCCGCAGCCGTCCAGCGCCGCGCGTCTTTCAAACTGACGGCGATGATGAATTCGCGTAGCTCGTGCATGAAGGCCGGCGGGATGCGCCCCATCATGCCGAAGTCCACGTAGGTCAGGCGGAAGGGCCTGCCCTCGCCGATCGGCACCTTCCACGCGCGCGCCGTCGCGCGATCCAGCGGCTGCACGAACAGGTTGCCGGGATGGGGGTCGGCATGGAAGAAGCCGTGCTCGAACACCTGGCGCAGGTAGGTGTCGAACAATTTGGCGGCCACTTCATGCCGCGACACGCCAGCGCTCTCCAGCCCTTCGAAGTCCAGAATCTTGATGTCCTCGACGTTCTTCAGCACGATCACCCGGCGCGTGGTCAGCTCGGTGTAGACCTTCGGCACACGCACGCCGGCGTCTCGGGCGAAGTTGCGGTCGAACTCCTGCGCGTTGCGCGCCTCCTGCTCGTAGTCGAGCTCTTGCATCACCACCTCGCTGAACTCTCTGATCAGCGCGTCCACGTTCGCGCGCCGGCGAATCGGCTTGTATAACTTCAACCATCCGGCGATGGTCTTGAGCGAGCGCAGGTCGGTGTTGACGATGGCTTGCATGTGCGGGCGTTGCACCTTGACCACAACGCGCTTGGCCATCGCTTGCCCGTTAGGCGATGGCGTGCGCAGCGTAGCGAGGTAGGCCTGGCCGAACGACGCAGCGGCCACGGGTTCCGGATCGAAATCCTCGAAGATGTCCTCGATCGGTCGGCCCAGCTCGCGCTCGATCACCGGCAGCATGGCGCTGGCCGGCGCGGGCGGCACGGCGTCCTGCAGGCCGGAGAGTTCGGCGATGACCTGCGGCGGCAGCAGGTCCACGCGGCTGCTGAGGAACTGGCCGAGCTTGATCCACACACCGCCCAACTCGACGGCCAGGTTGCGAAAGTCGCGTGCCAGCTTGACGAAGCGCTCCATGCGTCCTTGCGCCACGCGCGCTTGGCCGATGATCCGAGACAAGATCAGCTCCCACCAGATGAACCCGGCGACCATCGTCGCGCCGAACCACAGGGCTTTGATCGCGCGCGTGCGCAGCATGCGTGGGTCGGGCGGCGGCTCGTCGGCTTGCCGCGCAGGCGCGGCAGCCTGTTGCTGTTGTTCGGCAAGCGTCCTCAGCCGCTCCAGGCCAAAATCGGTGAGCACAGACATGGGGAGTACCTCTTGCAGCATTGTAGCCGCCGGGGTGAGTGACGGATGAGGGGGCATGCGCCAACACGGGCAAACGCGCCTGTTCGGTAGGGCGCGCTCTGAATGGCCCGAATGGGTTATCGCAGCGCGCTACCGCCGACGGCCACGGGCGCGGAACAGCGTCCCCGTGCCCTACCGCGTGGCGTTTTTGCCCCTATACGATTTGCGCAGCGGATGAATCCGCGCGCAACGCATGGCAAAGCCCCGTGCGCCAGCTTTGCTGCAAACTGCCCGCGACTTCACATGCTGCGTCTCTACCGGACGACCGACCCGTCCAATCCCACGCGCTGGATGGTCTCGTCGCCTGTGCAGTCGAACATGGCGAAGGTCAACGCGGCGTCGAGCGACTCGCCCGGCCCCAGCGTGCGATGCGTGCGCGTGGTGTTCATCACGTTCACCAGCCCATGGGGGTAGCTGGTGTGCGGCTCCAGGGCCATGGTGTAGGTGCGCCCGTAGAACGGGAAGCCGGTCGAGGCGCGCATCTCCTGCCAGAACCACAGATGCTTAAACACCTCTCCCGACCACGCTACGCCCACGCCGACCTTAAGCTGTCGGTTGAGCAGCGCGTACCACGGCGGCCCGTCGAAGTCGCTCAGGTAGCCCATGAAGAAGTTGCGCTCGCGCTGAGAAACGAACCCGCGCAGGTCGAGCGGCCGGCCGTCTTTGCCCTGCGCGAAGGGCCATTGCGTAGTTGCGCCCGGCACGGCGCGGCACCATTCGCTGTCGTAACCCGGATCGGTGTAGACCGTGCGGGCGTTGGTCTGCAACTGCAGGTGCTCGCTGAGGAACGGCGCGCCGTAGGCAGGGTGGTGGCCCCACACGAAGTCCATCGGCTCGCCGGCCTCGTTGGTCACCTGCTCGATCAGGCGCACGCAGCTCGTCGCAGCGTCCATCACCATCCGCCGGCGGATGGTGAACGGCGAGCGAAACAGCCGGACGCTGAAGACCGCTTCGATTTCATCACCAGCGTCCTTCACAATCTCAAAGCGCCAGGGCAGCATCGAGCTTTCGCCGTGAAAGCTCAGCTCGACGCCCTTGTAGGTCTCCGGCGGGCCGGTGTGCGGCAACAGCTCCTGCCAGCCGCCTTCGTAGTGTTCCAGCCAAGCGACCTCCGATTGCGGCGAGGCCCAGCCCTCGCTCAGGCCGCGCAATCCGAGCGGCGACTTCCACATCGCGTCCACGCCGGTCCGGCGATGGACGGTGGCGTAGATGTCCGCGCCTTTGTCCGGCAGCACGTCCACGGTCATGAACGGGTTTTGCATGCGCACGGCGCGCATGCCACCTTCGAGCGTCGTCAGTTCGATAGTGCAATGCGGTGAGGTCATCTTCGTAGATCACGTTTGGGCTATATGCCCCCGCCCATCAGGCGAGCGACCCATACATCGTCTCGCCGCCAACCGGGGCGCACCTTCGCCCACAACTCCAGATAGACTTTCGTGCCCAGCTCGCGCTCGATTTCCTTGCGCGCATTGATGCCGATCTTCTTCAACATCTCGCCACCTTTGCCGATCAAGATGCCCTTTTGCGATTCGCGCTCGACGTAGACCGTGGCGGCGATGTAGATCATGCCGTTCGGGCGCGGCTGCCATTCTTCGATGGCGACGGCGATGCCGTGCGGCACCTCTTGCTCGAGGAAGCGCAGCGCCTGCTCGCGCACGAATTCGGCTGCCAGGAAGCGCTCGTTCTGATCGGTGAACTGTCCGGCCGGGAAGTAGCGCGGGCCATAGGGCAGCACCCTCAAGATCATACTCAGCAGCTTGTCCAGGTTGTCGCCGCGCGTGCCCGAGGTGAGCATTGAGAATTGAGAATTGAAAATTGAGAAGGGAGGCTGGGCCGACTCCCGACTTCCGACTTCTGTATCAACAGATACATCCGTTTTCGTTTGAGGGAGGAGCGCCTCATGCGCCGCGACATGTTCGACCACGTCGCGCGGGTCGAGCAGATCGGCTTTGTTCATGGCCAGCAGCTTCGGCTGTGGTAGCCGCGCGATGCGCTCGGCGACGCGCCGGTCGTCGTCGGCCGGCAGCCGGCTGACGTCGGTGACGAACAGGATCGCGTCGCAGTCCTTCAGCGCCGCGTCCACCTCGCGCATCATGTAGCGGTTGAGCGCCTGCTTCGGCTCGTGCACACCGGGCGTATCGAGGAACAACACCTGCGCGTCGTCGCGGGTGAGGATGCCCAGGATGCGCCGGCGGGTGGTCTGCGGCTTGGGCGAGATGATGGCGACCTTGTGGCCGATGAGGGCGTTGACCAATGTGGACTTGCCGACGTTCGGCTTGCCCACCACGGCCACATATCCGCTGCGATGATCCGGCGGCAGCGGTTGTTCCTCGCCGCTCAGAAAGGCCTGGATCAGCCGTTCGGTCTCATCGTGCGCTTGCTCGCTCATGCTCGTTCCTTGCGCGCTGGAAGGCCTCGATGATTTTGTAGTATCCCGTGCAACGGCACAAGTTGCCGCTGATGCTCTCTTTGATCTGTGCGTCTGAGGGATTAGGGTGCTCGCACAGCAGCGCCGCGCCGCTCATAATGAAGCCGGGCGTGCAATAGCCGCATTGCACCGCCCCCGTCTCGATGAAGGCGCGCTGGAGTGGATGAAGCGCGTCGCCCGGTTCGCCCGTGCGTCCTAGCGTGCCGACGCCCTCGATCGTGATGATCGTCGCGCCGTGCGCGCGCGGCGCGGGTGTCAGGCACGCCATCACTGCCTGCCCGTCCAGGATCACCGTGCATGCGCCGCATTCCCCTTCGCTGCACCCTTCCTTCACGCCGATCAAGCCGCAGTCTTCGCGCAGCAGCCGCAGCAGCGTCTTCTCACGCGCGTCGGCGTCGCCGATCGCATACGCGCGTCCGTTGACCGTCGTGCGAATGGTCGCGATCGGGTGTGCGCCGTCGGCGATGGGTGCAGCGCTGCGGCTCGATTGCGCGAGGCGCAGCAGCGCCGGCGCTTCCGGCCACCCTTCGTGCAGCGCATCGTTCGCCGCCAGGGCAAGCGCCCGGCGCACGAGGACGGCAGTCGCATCGCGCCGGTAATCGGCGCTGCCGCGGATGTCGTCAATCGGCCGGGTGGCCTGCGCGGCCAGCTCGGCCGCGTGCCGGATCGTCGCCTCATCGGGCGTCCGGCCGATCAGCCAGCGCTCGGCTTCGGGCGCTCGAATGATCGTCGGCGCGACCGCGCCCAGCGCAACACGCGCATCGCCGATGCGTCCATCGCCGTTCATCGTCAACACGACGGCACAGTTCACCACGGCGATCGCCTGTGCCCGTCGCAGACCGAGCTTGAGGAACGCGCCGCGCTGGTTCGGCTGCAGCGCGCGGCAGGCGATGTCCACCAGCATCTCGTCAGGTTGCATCACCGTCCGGCGCACGCCGGTGTAGAAGTCGGCGAGGGCGATGCATCGCTCGCCGTGCGTCGAGCGCAGCGTCACATGCGCGTCCAGCGCCATCAGCGCGGTGATCGTGTCGTTGGCCGGCGACGCGGTGATCAGGTTGCCGGCGACCGTGCCGCGGTTGCGGATCTGCGGCGCGCCGACTTGCCGGCAGGCTTGCGCCAGCGGCAGCGCGCGCGACACGCACAGGCCGGACGCGACCACGTCGTTGTGCGTGACCAACGGGCCGAGGTGAATCCACCCTTCATCGTCCAGGTAGATGGCGTCTAGGCCGGGCAGGCGCGAGATGTCAATCAGCGCACACGGCGGGCGCAGCTTGCGGTCGAACTCAACGATGAGATCGGTACCGCCGGCGATAATGCGCGCTTCGCCCTGGTGTTCGGCGAGCAGCGCCAACGTGCGATCGAGGGTGTCGGGGATGAAGTAATCGCGCCACATGACGTCGGTTGTGCCTGAGGCACAATCCTAACATCACCCTGCGGCGCGCATGTGCGCTGTCACCTCAGAGTGACCGCGTAGCTACTAGGCCTCGAAGCGATGCGGTAATTTCGCGCCTTCGCGGTTGCCTGAGCAGCTTTCAATTCCAGCTCCAATGCGGCGAGACGAGTTCGCGCTCCTCGAACGGGCCGGGGGCGAAGAGCGGTCCGCGGAAGACCGGCATCGTGCTCAGCGCATGGCGCACGATGAGCGCGCGCGGATGTGCGCCGGCGAAGTTCTCGGCCAGTTCGGCGGCTTCGCGCACGCTGGGCGAGGAGAGGAAGTGAATGTCGCGGGCCAGGCGCTCGCGCTGCGGCCCGGCGACGATCAGGCGATGCCGCTGCATGGCGTGGGCCAGCAAATAGGCGCGTGCTTCGCCGGCTTGCAGGCTGCGCCCTTGCAGTTGTTTGATCACCGACTCGGGCGACGGCGCGTTCACCAGCGCATCGTAGAACGCGCGGGCGGGAGCGCTGTCGTCCTCGCGCCGCTCGACCGGCAGGATGAGCGGGCCGCCGCGCATCAAGATCGGGTTGCGTCCTAGGCTGATGTGGATCGCGGCCAGGCTGGCGTCGAATAGACTGCCGCCGGCGCGCCCCCTCCAGTTGGGCTCGGCCAACACCACGTCGTAAATCGGCGCGTCCACGTCGGACTCTCGCAATGAACGGGCCAGATCGGCAAGCGCGTCGTCCACATTGGCCGGCGCGCCGGCGCGAATGGCCAGCGCGCGTCCTTCTGCATCCACCAGTGCGCCGATTGCGAACATCAGGCCGGCGCGCCGAGCGCCCTCGCGCATGACGCGCTGGAAGAGAGGGAGATCGTGCGCGGATGGCTCGATGCAGTCGTCATAGAAACGTGTGGTGCGCAGCTCGCGCCGGGTGGATGCCCCTACCACGCCCAAAGTGACGGTGGCACAACTGCCGGCGCAGTAGGCGTCATCGCCCAGTTCCATCGCGTAAATCGCGATCAACAAGTCGGCCTCGACAGCCCGATAGTTGATCGTGAACGGCACACCCTCGAAGTTGCCCATGTCGTCCAGCTCGCGCACATCTTCGGGGTCGTGCTGGACGATGCGGATCCGGCCTGCGTAATCTCCCAGACGACGGAGGGCTGTGCCGACGCTGTGCAGCGATTCAGCGCCGGCAGGCGGCTCGTCATCCAGCGTGGCGATCAACAGCGTCACCCGGTCGGGGGCGATGCCGGCGCGCTCTAGGTGCGACAACACGCCGCGCAGAATCGCAAAGCGCGCCTCGTCCACAGGCGCCCGGTCGCACACGATGACGATGTCGGTGCTCGCACCACAGAGGTCGGCCAGCGGCAGCGAATTAAGCGGGTGAGACAGCCTGGTCTCGATTTCCTGGTCCATAGCCGCCAGCGGCGCAGCGGCGGCGATATCGGTCTGTTCGACTTGCCAGTGAGCCGGCAAGCTATAGGAGCTGATAAAAAAGCGTTTACCTTCCTCGTACACGTCTACACCCTGACTTGGCCGGCGATTGTACTCATCACGCCGAAATTCAACCGATCACGGTTCGACAATTGCTCTACGCGGCACACGTGTGTCGCAGGCAATCTATCTATACCTCACTTGCATGAACGCTCGGTAAACGTTTTTTATCGGTGCGCGGACGACGCTCGCGCAGGTGCTGCATACGACCTGGCGTCAGGTAGCCAACGCATCGCCTACTCACGTTGCAGCAGCTGCTCTACTCATTTACAACATTGTTCTAATCGCTGTAGACGAAAGCATCACAGTTGAATAGCATCACAGATAGCTGTAATAGATCATTTCCATTTGTGTCGCAAGACGCAGGGGGATGCAAGGTGCTTCTGCGAGCCTCCGGCAGGATGAGGAGCGCGGGCGCTTGGCTTCGCTCTGCCTGTCGTGAGGGCTCTTATGCAAGCTGTGGATGTGCGCCGGGCGCGCGCAGCTATCTTGATCGTGCTCTCCCTTGCTGCCGTCTTCACGCTGACGACGGCGACCGCGGCGGGCGAGGGCGACGCGCCTGCGCCGAATGCAGCGATTGCAGCGGGCCTGACTGCTTGGCGCGCGCCGGACGAGCGCGGCGTCGCATGTGCTCATTGCCACGGGCCGGACGGGCTTGAAATCGCTCACCTCGGCTTCGACGATAGCCCCATTCTCCGCCGCGACGATTGGCATATCCCGACATCCGACGCCGCCAAAATCGCCGCGATGATCCATGCGCTGCGAGACAAATACGGCTTGAAGGCAGCGCTGCCCGACCCGGCGAACGACCGGTTGCTCCAGCCGGGCGGCCGGCTCGTCGCAGGCGCCACATCGCAAGAGCGCGACTACAACGCCGCGCTGCAGACGTTTGCGCCGCAGATGCCGGCGCTGTTCAACGGCCGAGTGGACTCCATCCTCGAAGCGCTGCGCGCGCGCGACGAGATTCTGGCCTTCGATGTGCGGAACCAAGCGCTGGGTGTGCCGTTCCCACGACTACTGAGCGACCCGACGCAGGACGCCGCGACCGTCTGGATCGCCGATCGGCCACGCGTGCCGCGGCCGGGTAGTGAGCAGGCGTGGTACGCGTTGCACGATGCCTATCTGGCCAACCCGACCGAGGCGAATTTGTGGGCGATCTACAACGCCGTGGAGGCGTTGACCGCCGCGCCGCCGGATGCCGATGAGCATGCCGCCGCGCTGTCGGCAGCTAAGTACCGGTCGCTGCTGCTGGCCCAGCATCTGGTGCGCGAGCGAGCGCTGGGCACAAACGCCCCTTCGGCAATGTTCGAGCGCCGGCCGATTGCCTTCCTGGAGATCCCGCCCACAGCGAATCGCCTCGTCGCCATTCACAATCCCATGTTCGCCGTCGGCAACCTTATCTATCGCAGCCACCCGCACAAAGCAGAAGCGGCGGCTAAGGCGCTGCCATGGTGGTTCGCCGCATGGACGTTCAACCCCGGCCTGCCGGATGCGGACGAGGAGCGCGAAACTTTCCTACAGGCGCTCGAGGGGCGCGACGGCGGCGAGCCTTATCCCATCCATCACCGATTGGTGCGGATCAAAACGGACATGACGCAGGCATACGCGCCCTACGTGCGCCTGCCCGGCCGTCCGCCGCAGGCCAACGCGCTGGATCTGGCCGACGCAGCGCGCGGGTTCGTGTATCCCGACGACGAGGCCGGGGCGTTGTTCTTCGACCAGGCGCACCGAACGCTTTACCACACCTTCGCAGCCAACGTCCGGCGCATGCAGCTTTACCTGCTCATCCATGAGTTCAACAAGCAGTGCGCCGATGGCCGATCCTACGTCGGTCTGGTCGGCGACGAGGTGGCCTTCGTGGAGCGCCTGCATGCTGAGCTGCTCCCGGATTTGGAGCGCGCCCAACCCCAATATGCCATGAAGGATCGCGCCCTGGTCATGACTGCGATCCGTCGCTTGCAGGAGGCGTGGAACCAGTGCAGGCCGCTGCTGCCGGTTGGCCACAGCGTGGCGTTGTTCGCCGAACATTCCGCGGACGGCGCGTCTGTGCCTCGCGAGTCGCGCATCCACCCCTCGGCTCAATTGCTTCGCCCCGGCGGTCCTTAGGGCGGATTGAGAGCCGTCTTCATCTGCCGGATTGACGTGGTCGAGTCTGCTTCAGCGACATGTGTGAGATCTGCGCCCTACGCGCGACACCCTTGCCCCGATGCGCGAATGCGCCCCGGCCGATGAGTAGCGGCTGATAGAGATGGCCGGGACGGCGCGCTTGTCGCAGGCAAGACAATCGCGCGGGGGTGCCATTGCATAGCAGATGCGGTGTTGCGCGCGGGCTGCACCCTCACCGCCGACAGCCGGCGGCGTTGTTGCTGATGCGGCAGGGCAGATCTACGACGCCGGCGAAGTAGCCTCTCACCAGCCCGCTGATGTCTTCCGAAGTGTGGCGGGCCAGCGCGTCGAAGAAGGCGTCCTGATCGGCGATCTTGTAGGCTTGCGACTGGTAGTAGTCCCTCAGTGCGGCGTCGAGCGTCGCCGTGCCGACCTGTTTGCGGACGTCGTTGAGGAACATCAGCCCGCGCCGGTAGACCGCGTTGATGTAGGCGCGCGAATCGGGGTAGGCGCTCAGCGGCAGGTCAATCGCGCCGGTCAGCCGGCCGCGTTCCTTGCCCAGGATGAAGTAGCCATACCACCAATCGGCGTCGGGGTCGTAATACTCCTGGTAGAAGCGCAGCTCGCCGTAGCGGGCGAAGGCTTCGTCCAGCCAGGGCGAGCGGATCTGGTCGTTGCCGACGACGTTGAACCACCACTGGTGCGCCACCTCGTGCACCGTCGTCGCGATCAGGTCGTGGCGCGCGCCGCGGCCCGGATAGCCGGCGTAGATCGTTGTGCCGATGCCGACCATGCCGCTGTATTCCTGACCTTGCTGCCGGCCGGTCTCTACGATGCGCAGCGTCTTGTAGGGATACGGCCCGTATAGCCGCGTGAACAGCCGCACCGCGCGCGCGGCGGTGTTCAGCACGGCCGCGCTCGTATGGCGATGTTCGGGATACACGTAGTGGATGAACGTGACGCCGTCTTCTTCGAGCGTGTCCACCGCGTACACGTCGCTGGCGGCGAAGGCGAACACGCGCGCCTTCGGCAGCGAGTAGCGCCACAGGCGGCCGTCGCGCGTCTCGTCGCCGCCGCCCGCGATGATCACGCCCTCCGGCGCCAGGATGCTCACCTCGTAGTCGGCCAGCTCCGACGTGTAGGGGTCGCCGATCGGCACGTAGGCCGGCGTGTCCCACTGGCCGTCGCGGAACGGCGCGAGCATGACATACCAGTGGCCGCACGTCAGGCTGTTCGGCCCGCGCGAGGTGTCGTCGCCGCCGATGCCGGTGATCACCTCTTGCAGCGGCACCTTGAACGTGAAGTCGAACGTCATAGCGATGGCCTTATCGGGCGGCAGCGGGGCCGGCAGTTGCACGGTGAGCACGGCGTCGGTCAGGTCGAAGGGCAGCGGCTCGGCTTGGCCGAAGATGCGCGCGTCGCGAAATTCGACGGCGCCGGCCCGCCGTGCCGGTGGCACGTTGAACTTCACCTCGGTGATGGTCTGGCCGGTGGGGTTGACGAACTCGATGCGCTGTTGGGCGTGCACGTTGCCGCCGGCGTAGTCCAGCGTGACGTTGAGCACGTAGAGCGGGCGTTCAGGCGGATCATCCAGCATGGGCAACGCGCCGCCGATCAGCCGGCCGGCGATGTCGCCGCTGCTCACGACTGCCGTCGGGATCAGGATCGGCTCGCCCGATATGCCGGTGCGTGTGCAAGCAGCAAGCGCGAGCGCGGCGATTGAACAGTAGACGGCTGCGCGTCGCATGTCAGGCAAACGAGAAACCAGGTTCCTGCGAGAAACCTGGTTTCTTTCATCCCATAAGTTCACTAATTGCCGTTGCTCCCTGGGGCTTCTTCGGCGGAGGAAGCAATCACCGGCGCGGCCCGCGCTGCTGCGTTCGGCAGCGTCAGGCTGGCCAGCACCCAACCCTTCTTGCCTTGTTGTTCGACTTGGAACCACTTGCCGTCCTTGCTCTTGCCGAGCACCGGCAGAATCGCGCCACGCTTGGCGTTGCCGACTATCTTCGCCTTCTGATCCGGCTCGGCGCGCAGGTTCAGGCTGCTGCGCGCATTGACGGCCAGCGCAGGCTGAGTCCCGGTTGGTGCTTTCACCGGCGTGAGGGCCGGCTGGCCGGCCGGCTGTGACTTCGCTTTCGCCTGATCTTGCGGCGAAGCCTTGATGTTGATCACGTCCTCCGGCGGTGGGACGACGCCCGGCCCGGTCTCGATGAACCCTTGGCCGAGGCAGATGCCCTTGGCGCCCGGCGCCGGCAGGATCTCGAAGCAACTATCGTCGGCGTAGATGTCATTGTGCTCGACCGGGATCTCTGCCGAGCTCCAGATCAGCACGTTCACGGCGCTGTTCATCGCTACGCCGTCCACCGAAATCTGCTGCCAGCGATCGTAGGGCTGCGCCCAGTCCGAGCAGACCAGGTTGGGGTCGGTCATGTCGCGCGGGCCGCCGTCCTGGTCAATGCACACGCGCACCTTCAGATTGCCGTCCTGGATGGACTTCGGCGGAATCTCGGCTTGCTCGCTGAGGTTGCTCGACCACAGTTGCAGCCAGGAGGTGAAGCGAATCGGCGCGCCGATCGGCAGGTTGATCACGTATTGCATGATGCCGGCCTTCTTGTTCAGAGCGAAAAAGTTGAACCAGCGGTCTGATCCGCCGCCGCTGTGCACACGGTAGGGATATTGGTTTTGGAAGACCGGCCGAAACTCCGGCGTGCGGAAGTACGGATCGCGCGGGTCAACGCCGGGGGGCGCTTCTTCCCAGAAGGGCAACCATCCCCAAGTCACGTTGATTTCGCCGCGGCCGGCGAAGTACACGCCGGGGTGCTCGTGGCCCGGATTGATGAGCAGGTTGTAGCCGGGACGATAGAGCGTAGCAGTTTGTGCTGAAGCGACGTGTGGCGCGAGCGTGAAAGCTGAAACGCTCAGCGCGCTGATCGTGGCTATGATGAGCGCTCGAGTAACGGATCTCATTGCGTTCTGACCTCTGTATCGTGCTGTTGCGCCGGCTCTGACAAGAGCCCAGTCGAGGGCTTGGATCGGGCGATCGCATCAGCCTCAAATTTAGCCGCGGCGGGTTATACCACAACGCCCGGGCGTAATCTCCTGCTGGGGCAAATTGCCCGGCGACTTAAGTCACGGGCAATTTGCGGCAAAGCCGGCCGTGCGCCGGCTTTGCCATGCGTTGTGCGAGGATTCATCCGCTGCGCAAATCGTATAGGGCAAATGGAGGCAAAACATCGTGCGGTAGGGCGCGACGCCGTTCCGCGCCTGTGATGCATCGGAGATGGCGCGCTGCGGTAGCCCATTCGGGCCATTCAGAGCGCGCCCTACCCCGTCTGCACATTTACCCTCACTGGCGAATGTACCCAACGTCCGCCGTCTATACTGCGCGGGCATGTGGTCAACGATTCGCCGGCATGTGCGCGCCGAGGGGTGGGCAGCGCTGGTGGGCTTGCTCGCGTGCGTCGTCGCCTTCTCCGGCCGGCTGCAGTCGGCGGACGAGATCGCCGTGTATGCGCTGGCCTACAACCTGGCCCAACGCGGCGCGCTCGACATCAACGTGTTGGCCTCGACCGCGCCGGGCATGCGCGCGCCGCCGTTCTCCGGCGTCGGCAAGTTCGGCCCCGATGCGAACTTCTACTCCGGCAAGGGCGTGTTGCCGTCGCTGCTGGCTGCGCCGCTGCTGGCGGCCGGGCTGGTGATCGGCGCGGATCCGGTCGTCGCCACACTCACGCTCAACGCGCTGTTGACGGTCGCGACGTCTTTCGTCATCGCCCGATACGTCCGGCAGATGCTCGGCTCCGAGCGGGCTGCGTTCGCCGGCGGCGCGCTCTATGCGACCGGCACGCTGGCGTTGGCCTACAGCAAGCGCTTGTTCACCGAGCCGGCCGCAGCATTGGGCGTGGTGCTGGCGTTCGTTTGGTTGACCTCGCGCGAGCGCGTGGGCGCGAAGGGCATCGCTGCCGGCATCGCGTTCGGCGCAGCCGTCGCAGCCTCATACGCCAACCTGGTGTTGTTGCCTTGTCTCTTCGCGACGGTGTGCTTGTTCGACCGGCGCCAAGCGTCGCAGCGGTTGGCCGGCTTTCTCCTCGGCGTCGCGCCGTGGCTCGCCGGCCTGGCGATCTACAACTTTGCCCGTTTCGGCGACCCGCTGGACACCGGCTTGTCACTCGTCGAGTGGAGCCTGCCCTACTTCACGCCGGCTGCGGCCCTCGTCCGCGCCTATGGCTTGCTGTTCAGTCCCTACCGCGGGCTGATCTTCTATGCGCCGATCCTGCTGTTGCTCCCGCTGGCCTGGCTGCTCTCGCGAGCCGCCGGACGGCGCGATGCTGCTCGGATAGGCTGTGCTTCCGCTCGTCCGGCATTGTTCATGGCGGCGACCGGCACGCTGGCCTATGTGCCGTTCTTCAGCGTGTGGAGCATGTGGTGGGGCGGCTTCAACTGGGGGCCGCGCTTCTTGTTGCCCATCTTGCCGGTGTGGATGATCGCGCTCACGCCCGCGTTCGATGCGCTGCTCGCTCCATCGTCCCATGTGAACGGCGCTGCCGGTCGTGTCGCGCTCACCCTAATTAAGGGCGCGATGTGGGCCGTCCTCGTGCTCGCGGTCTTCGTCTCGACCGTCGGCGGCATCGCCGACACCTTTCGCAGCGAAGGCGAGTTAGCACGCCGGGGAATGTTGAACGCGCTGGTCAAACCGGAGTCGCCGGACGCTTCGCCGTTGCTCACCGAACCGCGCTTCTTCCAAGCGTTCAGCGGCGCATGGCAGATCGTGCAGGGCGAGTTAGATACCTGGTGGGCGACGTCGCCGGCGCGCGACGCCGACCTCGCGCGGGCGCTGGACGACGTCGCCGAACGCGCGACGCCGGGCAGCGTCGTGATGCTGGTTGCTCCGGCGCGCACCGAATCCTTCCTGCATGCCTACCGCCTGCCGCATGAACTGGTTGGCTTGTCGCCCGATCAGATCCGTGCCGGCGAGGATGCACCGGTGCGGCGCGTCCTCGCCGGCGCCCGGCGCGTGCTGTTGGTGACGGATGCCGCACAGACCGACCCCGGCAACACCACCGAGCGCTGGCTGGAGGCCCACGCCTTCCGCGCCCGCAATGAGTTCTACGGCGAATGGCGCGTAGCGGCCTTCGGCTCGCCGCCCGATGCGTGGGCGCCGGCCGCAGCACCGGCCCAGTTCGGCGACGCGCTGATGCTCGTCTCCATGCGCTATTCGCCGGTCGCTCCGCCCGGCGGCGCAGTCGCGATCGAGGCTATCTGGCAGCGCGTCACCGCTACCAACGACACTCCCGACACCACCGACACCAACGACACATCCCTAATCGCCTGGTTCGCCCATCTTGTTGCGCCCGATGGCACGCTGGCCGGCCAGCACGATGCCTTGCTGGGAAGCGGCTATCCCTGGGATGCGTCCTCGGCGACGCTGCGCGATCATCGCGGTATCCTCGTGCCGCCCGATGCCGCGCCCGGCGTCTATCGCGTGAACATCGGCGCCTACACCGGCGACGGTGCGCGATTGCCCGTCGTGCGCGGTGGCGCACGGTTGCCGGACGATGTCATCACGTTTGAGGTGACGATCCGATGAACCGGCTGATCCTTCCGCTCATCGGCTGTTTGCTGTGCGCTTGCAGCGGGCGCCCGCTCGTCGTGGCTGCCACACCGACGCCGGTCGTTCCACAGTACTGCCCGCTGCGCGTCGAGGGCCGGTGGGTCGTTGACGCCGGCGGCAACGTTGTCATCCTGCACGGGGCGAGCCTGCCCACGCTGGCGGAGATGGCGCAGAGTGATCGCGATGCGGCCCAGCGACTGCGCGAGCTGGCCGCAGCCGGCGCGCGCGTCGTGCGCCTGCCGGTGGACCAAAGCGAGATCACGCCGACGTTCGTGCCGGCGGCTGTGTCGCCGTTTATTGACCAGGCCAACGCGCTGGGCATGCTGGTCATCCTCGCTTATCGCAACGACCTTGACGAGACGGTGCGCAAGCAGGGCGAAGCGGCCGAGGACTGGCTGCGGCTGGCGCTGACGTATCTGCGCAACGCGCCCGGCGTATGGTTCGAACCGTTCGCCCGGCCGATCGCCACGCCCAAGTGGCGCGCGATGAACCAGCGCATGGTGGACGTGGCGCGCGGCTTCCGCGCCGATAACGTCATTGTCGTCAATGCGCCGGACTGGCTGCGCGACGCGCCGAATGAGCGGCTGACCGGCAGCAACGTCGCCTACGCCGTGCCCGCGCTGGACGGCTGGCCGCTGGATGCCGCGCCGTTCATCCTGACCGACTTCGACGGCGCGGATGTCGGGGCGGTGCAGGCCGCGCAAGTGTGGAGCATCGCGTCAGAGGCTGTGCAGCCGGCCGGCCTCTTGGCGCTTTGGCGCACAAGTAAACCCTGTGAGTGAGTCGTGAGTTGTGAGGTAGGTAAGTGCGTGTGAGTCGTCAATCGCAAATCCGCAATCCAGAATCGAAAATCCACACCACAGTATGGATCCTCGGCGATCAACTCTCGCATCGTTGGCCGGCGTGGTTAGCGCGAGAAGGGCTGGGCCCGACCAACGCGCGACTGCTGTTCATCGAGAGCGCGGCCAAGATTCGCTCGCGGCCGTGGCACAAGCACAAGCTCATCTTGGTGCTCAGCGCCATGCGCCACTTCGCCCAGGCCATGCGCGACGCGGGCTGGCAAGTGGACTATCGCAAAGCTGCGACGTTCGCAGCCGGCCTGCGCGCCCACGTCGCCGAGCATGCGCCCGAGCGCATCGTCGTCATGCAGCCGAACACTTGGCAGGGCTTTGCTTTCATCAAGAAGTTGCGAGCGGATCGCGCGCCCATTTCTCAATTTTCAATTCTCAATTCTCAATTCTTCCTGGCGAAGCCAGAAGACCTGGGCACGGGCAAATCGCCGCTGATGGAAACGTTCTACCGCAAGATGCGCCGGCGCACCGGCTACCTGATGGACGGCGACCAGCCCGTTGGCGGCAAGTGGAACTTCGACGATGAGAATCGCCAACCACCGCCGAAAGAATTGAGAATGAAGAATGCAGAATTGAGAATCATTGACCAAAAGTCGGCATTCTCAATTCCACCGTTGCCGGTCTTTTTACCGGATGCCATCACCCGCGAAGTCATCGCCGAGGTCGCGCAGGTGGAGACGGCTTGGGGGGCGCTGGATGGCTTCGCCTTGCCGGTGACGCGCGAAGATGCGCTGGCGTTCCTCGCCGACTTCATCACGCATCGCCTGCCCAACTTCGGCCCGTATGAAGATGCGATGGTGAGCGGCCAGCCGGTGCTGTTCCACTCGATGCTCTCGCCGCTGCTCAACATCGGCCTGCTGGAGCGCGATGAGCTGTGTGAAGCGGCGGAGCGGGCGTATCGCGAAGGCCGCGCGCCGCTCAACTCGGTCGAGGGCTTCATCCGGCAACTGATCGGCTGGCGCGAATTCGTCTATGCCTGCTACTGTCGCGAGATGCCCCGGCTGCGCGAGATGAACGCCCTGAACGCGACGCGGCCGCTGCCGAAGTTCTACTGGGACGCGCAGACCGATATGGCTTGCCTGCGCGAGTGCGTGCAGGGCGTGTGGGATCGCGGCTACACGCATCACATCCAGCGGCTGATGGTGCTGTGCAACTTTGCGCTCATCGCCGGCATCAGCCCGCAGGAGGTCAACGAATGGTTCTTCGCGACCTATGTGGACGCCTACGACTGGGTGGTGACGCCGAACGTGGTGGGCATGGGCACGTATGGCGACGGCGGCATCGTCGGCACCAAGCCCTACGCCGCCAGCGCCAACTACATCCACAAGATGAGCACCTACTGCGAAGGCTGCCGTTATAACCCGAAGCAGCGCCTGGGCGAGGATGCCTGCCCGTTCAACGCGCTGTATTGGGACTTCGTGGCGCGCAACGCCGATGTCCTGAGCGCGAACCCGCGCACAAGCATGCCGGTGATGGCGCTGCGCAAGATGAAGGCCGACGAGGTAAAGGCGCTGCGCGCGCAAGCAAAGCGGTTTCTCGACTCGTTGTGATGCAGAGTAGGACGCACGACGAAGGACGAACTACTAGCAGCCGGCGGCATCAATCGAAGTCTTCGCCGAGCAGCGGCGCGATGACTCCTACGTCGTCGCGCTCGAGATGCACGCGCTCGAACCAGCTGCGGTCGCCGAACCACGCCAGACAATCATCGCGCCGCAGCCGAGTAGGCTTGTTGGACAGCAAGGTCGCGTAGGATGAGTATGGCCAATCCCGGAAATCGGCGATCAACCCGTGTCGCTGGGGATTCCGGTGAATGTAAACCACGAGGTGGGAAAGGTAGCGCTCGTCGGTCACCGCGATGCGCCCAAACGGGTGCTGGAATAGGCTGCCGGTTCGATGGTAAGCGAGATTGATCGCTTTAGCATAGGCGTTGAGAAGATTCGAGAAAGCTTGCGAGGGCTGGCGCTTCAAGAGTAAGCCCAGAGGGTCTTGAAGTCCCCTCGGATTTTGTCGCAGTCTTCTAACGTCTTGATGCGCACGAGCAGATGAAAGTGATTTTTGAGCAGGCAATAAGCGTATGTGTCGGCGATCGGCACGATGTGCTGCGTGTATAGCCGCAGGAAGTATGTGTAGTTGCGTGGTTCGATGAAGATGTCTTCGCGATTCGTCCCGCGCGCGTATATATGATACGTGACACCTCGGATAAGCGGCGCAGGCTTTGACATGTCAGAATAAACCCGAAGGGTCTTGAAGACCCTTCGGGTTTCATTATCGCTTCACCCACGCAAACGCCCACGTGCCAACTTGCAACCTGCTAACGTGAAACGTGCAAACGTGCAACCCACCAACGTCCAACGTGCGCGCATTTGTCCCTTTTCGATGCATTGGGTTTAATGTCCATCGCGCCTGCGATGAAACCTCGCTTCCCTGCGTTCGCTTCGCGCGACTTTCGCATCTTTTGGATCACGCAGTTCATCTCGCTGATCGGCACGTGGATGCAGACGACGGTGCAAGCCTACCTGGCCTATCGCATCAGCGGCCAGCCGATCTACCTCGGCTTGATCGGCGTCGCCGGCACGCTGCCCTCGCTGCTGTTCACGCTTCCCGGCGGCGTGTGGGTGGAGCGGCTCGACAAGCGCAAAACCGTCATCGCCTTTCAGGTGGTGATGATGCTGCAAGCGTTCGCACTGGCTTTCCTCACCCTGGCCGGCGTCGTCACCATCGGGTGGATCATTGCGCTGGCCTTCGTGCTGGGCGCGGCCAACTCGATCGAGATCACCGCGCGCCAGGCGATGATGGTCGAGATCGTCGGCAGATCGGGGCTGTCCAACGCCATCGCGCTGAACTCCACCGCGTTCAACGTGGCGCGCGTGGTCGGCCCGGCGCTCTCCGCACCGCTGCTGTTGATCTTCGCCGAACACGGCGAAGGTTGGGCGTTCTTCCTCAACGGTCTCAGCTACTTAGTCGTCATCCTCGGGCTGCTGGCGATCCATCCAAACACGGCAAATCCAGGCGATCACCTGCACACGCCTTCGCCGAACAACGTGCTGGTGCAGTTCCGCGAAGGCCAGCGCTACATCCGCCAAACGACGCTGGTCGGATTGATCATCATCATGGCCGCCGCGCCCGGCCTGTTCGCCTTTCCGGTCATCCAGCAGATCCCTGCGTTCGCGCGCGATGTGCTGGCGCAGCCCGGCGATGTAGACGCCGTAGTCGCCGCGCGCAACAGCGCCATGGTCACGGCGCAGGGCGTCGGCGCGCTGCTTGCTGCGGTCATGCTCACGCTGCTCAGCGCCTTCCGGCGCAAAGGCCGGCTGATGACGGCCGGCCAGTTCGCCTTCTCGATCGCCCTGCTGGGCATCGGCCTGTCGCGCAACATCGCACTCACCCTGCCGATCCTGATGTTGTTCGGCTGGGGCACGGTCACCTCGCTGGCCACCAGCAACACCATCATCCAGCTCGTCACGCCGAACGAGCTGCGCGGCCGCGTGATCAGCACATATCTATGGGCGCTACAGGGCGTCGCGCCGTTCGGCAGCCTGTTGATCGGCTGGATTGCGCAGACGTGGGGCGCGCCGGCCTCGGCGCTGTTCGGCGGCCTGGCGTGCCTGGCGACCTACGTTGCGATCAACCTGAGGACGCCGACAGTGCGAAGATTCGAGGGGTGAACAAATGAAGAACCCCGGTTCCTCATCGAAACCGGGGTTCTTTATGACTTGTCACTGAACCGCGTTGCCCTATCGCGGCCGCTCGCCCAGCGTCACGGTGAGGTCGAGCTGCCGGCCATCGCGCCATACTGTCAGCGTCACCTGATCGCCGGGCTGATGGTTTTTCACCAGCAGCGCGATCAATTCCTCGTAGTCGCTGATCGGCTGGCCGTTGAACGCCAGGATGACGTCGCCTAGGTTGGTGATCCGGCCGGTGCTGCGGCTGATGACCGAGCCGCGCAGTCCGGCGCGGGCGACGGGCCCGCCTTCCACCACACCACCTACCACGACGCCGCGCTCGATCGGCAAGTTGAGCTGGTCGCCGACCTCGGCCACGCTAAACGCGCCTTGGATGCCGAGATACGGGTAGCGCACGCGCCCTTCGGTGAGCAGTGCCTGCACCACGCGCTTGACCGTGTTGGACGGCACGGCAAAGCCTACGCCGCTATTGGCCGGCTGGCCGAAGCCCACTTGATTGGTGGTGCGAATGGCAGTGTTCACGCCGATGACGCGGCCGCGCATATCCAGCAGCGGCCCGCCCGAGTTGCCCGGATTGATCGCAGCGTCGGTCTGGATGATGTCCGGGTTGGAGAACGAGCCCTGGCCGCTGGCCGACGCCTCGGGCAGCACGCGCCCGCGCGCGCTCACGATGCCCAGCGTCATGGTGCCGGCCAGGCCAAACGGGTTGCCGATGGCGACCACGCGCTGGCCCACCTTCACCTCGTCCGAGTCGGCCAGCTCGATCGCGATCAGGCGCTCGGCCGGGCGATTTACCTTCAGCAGCGCCAAATCGCTGTAGGAGTCGGCGCCGACCAACTCGGCGCGCGCTCGCGTGCCATCGGAGAAGATCACATTGATCCGATCCGCGTCTTCCACGACGTGGTTGTTCGTGACGATGTAGCCGGCCGTGTCAATCACGAAGCCCGACCCTGACCCGGCGGCGACGAAACCGCTGCCGGTGTTGCGGCTCACCGCAATCGAAACTACGGCAGGGTTGACGCGCTCATACAGGTTGATGAGCACGGCTTCTTCTTCGTCGAACTTGGCGCGCGCGGCATCGGGGATGGCGGTTGGCGTGGGCTGGATGACGGCCGGTGCGTTGATCACCGGCGTGATCGCCCCTTCTTCGCTGCGCGTCGCAGTCGCCGTGCGTGACTCGGCCTCCTCGGCCAGCGAGCGCACGAACGATGGGATCGAACCGCAGCCCGACAGCAGGATGGCCGTCGCTGCGATGATCGAAAGCAGTCGCTTGTTCATCATGGTCTCGTTACCTCAAAACATGAAATTGCTTCGGATAGCGCACGCGCCGCATGCAGAGCAGCACGCATATCTATAATCCGGTTTTGGGCTGTTGTCGCAAGCCGGCAACAGCCCACTACACCTATGATCGCCAGAGATGTTAGACAAGGCTGAAGCCGGCGTGAACGTTCTAGCATAAGGAAGATTAACGTCCCATAACCTGCGTATGACCATTTTGGCCGACCCCATCGAAGGCCGCGACGCGTGGCGCGCGCTGTGGCGGTCGCTGACCGGCGATGCGCTGCTGATCGCGCTCTGCGCGATCGTCGCCGCCGGCCTGATCGCGATGGCGGTCTTGCCGCAACAGCCATCGGCCGGCACATCCGATCCGGTGGCCTATAGCCGCTGGGAGGCCGAAGCCAAGCGGCGCGAGGATGCCCTGTACGAGCCGTTGAACAGCCTGGGCTTCAACAACGTCGCTCAAGCAATTTGGTGGCGGTTGGCGCTAGCTGCGTTGATCCCGGTCGCCGGCCTGCGCCTGGCCGACCGCCTGGTGCGGCTGGCCGATGTGCGGCGCGGTGTGCGCGACGGTGAGCTGCGCGACGAACGGCGCATGCGCGTGACCTTGCACGCGCCGCCGCTGGACGAGCTTGCCGACCGGCTGCGCGCCCGGCGCTATCGCGTCGTGCGGCCCGGGGACGACGTGTTAGTCGCCGACCGCGCTCCGTGGGCGGAGTTGGCATCTGCTATGTTGCACTTGGGTTTGGTGTTGGCGGCTGCCGGCCTGTCGTTCAACTTGGTTGCCGGCTGGGAAGCGACGAACAAGATGGTCGTCGCCGGCGCATCCACGCCGCTGCGCGACGGTTACGCGATCACGTTGGCCGATGCGGACGGCGATCTTGCGCGCGTCACCGCCGTGTTGCAGCCGGGCGATATCCCGCTGACCTTAGGGGAGGGCGGGCGGGCCCGCATCGCCGGCCTGGACATCGCGCTGCGCCAGATCATGCCCGGCTATCGCCTGAGCGCGACGACGCCGGATGCCAAGCCGCTGCTCATCCGCGCGTCGAACTTCGTCTCGCCCACGACCGAATTGCTGGTCACGCTCAGCGCCGACGAACCCGAGCGCTACATCGCCGTGCCGGAGGCGCGGCTGGCGCTGGCGCTGACGGCCTCGGGTTCCGCCGGCCAACCGGTGCGGCTGCGCGCGTTCGCCATGCCTTCGGGGAGCGTCATCACCGATACCGTCGTACAGCCGGCGCTGGCCATCGGCGATGTCGAGTTCCGCTTCAAGCCAGCGCAAGGCGCGACGATTGACGCGCGCTACGCGCCCGGCGATGTGCTGTGGCAGCTCGGCCTGGCGATGACGCTGCTCGGCGCGCTCGGTGGTTTAATCTACCCCATGCGGCGCTTCCTCATCCGCCGGCACGGCGAATGGACCGAGTTCTACGCCAGCGGGCGCAACAGCCGGCGCGAGGTTGTGCATCTGGCCGAATCCCATCTCGAAGTGAGCCCATCATGAACTTGAAACAGGACCTCACCTTCGCGCGCGTGGCGGCGGAGCAAATGGATGATTACCTGCACGCCGAGGTGCTCTTCTACCCGATCGGCAGCGTGGATGGGATGCAAATGCCGCAGCTCACCATCGGCGCGTGGCTGGAGACCGAATGGCGGTTGAATGCACTGCGCGAGACCCACCCCGATCAAATCGGCGATGTCCTCGCCGCTGCTCAAGCGGAAGTGCGCAAGGTGCGCCATCGCATCCCCGACCTATACCAGAACAAGGCGCGCCGCGAGTTCAAGAGCCGGTTGGATAGCTGGGAGATGTTTCTGAACGATCGCCAGGATGCCACGGCGCAGCCCGAACCGTACAACGCGCCGCGCTCCGGCTACGCCGAGCGGGTGCACACGCGCTTCAGGCTGGAGTTGTTAAAAGACGACGTGGCGCAACTGAGCGACCAGCTCTCGCGGCTGCGCATGCTGGACGGCCGGCTGCGCATGCGCTTCAAGCCGGGCGCCTTCATCTGGGAGCCGGAGCTGGCGCCGGCTGCCCCCGCCGATAAGTTCTGGTTCCTCTACGCCAAACTGTAGTCCTACGGCGCGATCACGACCTGGCCTTCCAGCACGCCGCTTAGGATCTCCACGCGGTCGTCGCTCTGCAGGCCGAGCTTGACGTCGGCGCGCCGCTCGCCTTCGGCATCGCGCACGACGACGAAGCGCCGGCCCTGGAAGTTGCGGATGGCCTGCGGCGGCAGCCACAGCGCCGAATCCTTGCGCGCCGTGATGATCGTCACGCGCGCCAGGTCGCCTTCCTTCAAGTCGGCGTCGGCGTCCTCGACCGTCACCCGCACCGACCGGTCGGTGGCCGTCGCCGCTGCGCCGGTCTGCGGCAGGCGGCGCACCACGCCGCGATACACCTTGCCCGGCACGCTGTTCAGCGTGACCGACACCGGCTGGCCGACGGCGATCTCCACCAGGCGGCTCTGGCTGAGTTCCGCGGCGGCTTCCAGCCCGCCCGGCTTCGAGATGATGATGACCGGATCGAACGCGCGCACCGTCTTGCCCACGGCCAGGTTGTGGCTGCTCACCCGGCCGTCGAACGGCGCGACGATCTGCGCACGGCTGAGTTGCGCCTCCAGCCGTTCGAGCGTCAGCCGGCTGACTTCCACGGCGCGCTCGAGGTTGGGGTCAATGGACGACTGCACGCGCGACAGCGCCAGCTTGGCCCGCTCGACCTCCTTGGCCAGGATGCTGATGTCGAACTGATGCGCGGCCTGCTCTTGCAACAGGCGCTCGTATTCGGCGCGAGCGCGGGCGAGGGCGATTTGCGCGTCCAGCACCATGCGCTCGAAGCCGGGGATCATGTCGCGGTCGGCCTCGTTGTTGCGCGCCGAATTCAAGCCGGCGTTGGCGTCGGCCAAGGCGCGTTCGGCGCGCGCGATCTCGGCCTTGGCCAGTTCGATGGACGGGCCGAAGTTTCGCGCTCTCGCCTGGGCCAGGCGCAACTGAGCCACGTCCAGGTCAATCTCGGCCGCCTTCAGCGTCTCGGTGAACGTAGCCAGCGTGCGCGACAGCACCAGTTGCGCAGTGAGGAACTCCACGCGGGCCTGCTCGATCTGGTTCTTCAGGTCGGAGGTGTCCAGTTCGGCCAGCACCTGGCCTTCGGTCACCTCGTCGCCGATGCTGACGTTGACGCGCGCCACCCGGCCCTCGACTTCGAAGGCGAGCGGCTGATCTTCCACCGCCTGGATGCGGGCGAGGAACTCGATCTTGCGCTCGATCGGGCCGCGCTGCACGGTGTAGGTGGGCTGGCGTGGCGCGGCGGCGGTCGGGATAGCGGTGGGCGTGGCCGGCGGTTGCGGGTTGACCAAGCCGCACGCCGCAAGCAGCAGCGCCACAGGCGCGAGAAGGATGCGTTTCATAGATGTTCGTGAATGCAGCACCGGCCTGAAGGCCATAGTATTAAGGGACAGAAATTCTGGGCTCGAATCAACTTTCTGGCTCGCATCAACTCTGGATGCCCGCTTGCGCGGGCATGACGATACGCGGCGATTGAAATCGCGCGCTACGCGCAGCAAAGTCGCCCTTCGGCGACTGAAGCAGACCAGTCTACAAAGGCAGCCCGTGCCCACAGTCGCCAAGCGAAGTCGCATTCTGACCTCTGACCCCTGACCTCCGACTTCTCAATTCTCAATTTTCAATTCCTACACCGCTCCCAGCTTGATCGCCTCGAACGCCTTCAGGCGGCGCAGCGAGATCAGCATGATGCCGATGGCCACGGCCAGCGCGACGGCGAGCGAGGCGTAGATCAACATCAAGTCCTGCCAGGCGATGCGCACGATGAACGGCGGCACACTCGTCGCCATCGTCCCGCCGACCTGCATGAACGGGATGAACAGCCGGCTGACGATCACGCCGAGCGCGCTGCCGGCCAGCGCGCCCAGGCCGATCAGCAAAATCTGCTCGAGCGCGACGAAAACCGCCATCTGCCCCGCTGACAGGCCGATCGTGCGCAGCATGCCGAGCTGGATGCGTCGCCCGCGAAAGGTGATCACCGCCGAGAGCACGAACCCGACCACGGTGAGCAGCGAGGCGGCGATGAAGCCGGCCGACAGCAGCCCGAACACCCCGCGGCGCTCCGGCTTCGCCTGCGCCGCGCGGATGACCTGCCGCGCGTCGGTGCCGTTCAACACCAGAAAGCCGAGCGTGCCGGCGGCGTCCACGACCTGATCCAGGGTTGTCTCCGGTTCGACGGCCAGCAGCACGTCGTAGGGCAGGGCGGTGCCGATGTGCTCGAAGACGTAGTCCAAATTGCCCACGAAGATCTCGCGCGGCTCGCGGCCCTCGTAGGGGAAGAGGTCGAACGTGCCGGCGATGGTGAAGGTGATCGGCCGGTTGCCGAAGCCGGTGGCCTCGATCGTCAGCACCAGCGGCTCGCCGATGCGCATGTTGTTGCGCCCCAGGAAGTCGCGCCCGACGAGCAGCGCGTCCGAGTTGAGCGCCAGCCGGTTCATCAGCGCGCCCAGCGGTTGGGGCGCGAAGTCGTCGCGGAAGTAGGCCGTGAGCTGAAAGTCCACGCGATCCACGCCGATGAACTGTGCCCGCTCCGGCGCGTCGCGCACGTTGGGCCGCGCGCCGAACGCTCCCACCCGCGCTGCCGACCGCACGCCGGGGATGCGCAGGTGCTCTTGCACGGGCACGAACGTGTAGTACACCGGCTCCTCTTCCTCTTCGGGGTTCGCGGCGGCGCCGGGCGCCTGGCCGGCCTCGCCTGCCAGCGCGATGCCGAACGGCGACGTGCGCACGCTCAGGTCGCCCGTCTCCACCAGGCGCATATCGGCGCCGACGCGGAAGTAGGTCGCGTCGTATAGGTGGCGATCCAGCGTGAGCGCGATGGATGCGCTGAACACGGCCAGACCCATGGTGAAGATCAGCAGCAGCAGCGGGCCGATGTAGTTGGCCGGCGCACGCGCTAGGCTGCGCAACGTCAGTAAGATCGCAGTACTCACCGGCAATCGCGCCGCGAGGCCGGACAGCCCGCGCATGAGCAGCGGGAAGAAGCGCACCAGCAGCAGCGCTGCCGCTGCCAGCATGAAGACCGGCGCCAGGAAGCGCACCGGGTCGGCAAACGGATCGGCGGCGCGACGGGCGTCGTCGGCGAGCAGGATGCCGCCGGACTGGCGCAGTTGAAAATACACGTAGCCCGCCGCGATCATCAGCAGCACGTCCAGGTAGGCGCGTTGCCAAAACGGCGGGCGCAGCGCGCGCGCCTGCGACGTGCGATACGACACGATGGTGCGCCGCGCCGCGCCCAGCGCCGGGATCAGTGCCGCCAAAAACGCCACCCCCGCTGCGCCGATCGCGAAGCGCACCGCCTGGCTGTTGAGCCGGACCGGCAGCGCCGGCTCGCCCGAGAAGACCAGGAACGACGAGAGCTGCGTCATCAGCGACGCCAGGCCGTAGCCGGCGGCCAACCCGATGCCCAGCGCAACCAGGCCGACGATCAACGCTTCGATCGTATACAGCAGGGCGATGCCCAGCGCCGACGCGCCCCGGCTGCGCAGCACGGCGATCTCGGCTTCCTGCTCGCGCACCACCATGCTCGCCACCATGATGACGAAGTACAGCACCACGGCCAGCAGCGGCACGCTGAAGATCACCAGCAGCAGCGTCAGCTCGTTGGTCGCCTGCACGTAGCGCTGGAGCGAAGCGACCGGCGAGATGCGCACGGCCAGGCCGTTGCGCTGCGCGGTCAGCTCCGTGCCCAGCCGGCTCAGGCGGCCCAACAGCGGCATCACGCTGTCGGTGTCCAGGCCGCTGCCGTCGGCCAGGAAGTACCACAGGTTCAACTCGGCGTCGAATGGGATGGCCGGCGCGACCTGCTGCGCATAGATCTCCTCGGTGACCAGCAAGTTGTCGCTCAGTGTATCCGGGCGATAGAACCAGTAGGGGTCGTCCGGGTTCTCCTCGGCCCAGATGCCGCTGATGTGGATGCGCTGCTGGATCGGCGGCAGGCCGCGCGCGGGCGCGCCGTAGAGGATGTAGTCTTCGCCGGCCTGCACGCCGATGCGGTTGGCCAGCTCGCTATAGGCCAGCGCCTCGATCACGCCGTCATCGCGCAGGCGCGGCAGCGCGCCGAACACTTGGATGCGCGGCGCGAAGTCGGACAGCGCCCCGATGCTCATCCACTCCAGTTGGGTGTTGGCGCTGGCATATTGCGTGGCTTTGTCGGCAGGGAAGAGGCGGAACTTGGGCGTGTGCAGATAGCGCACCGTCTGCGAGATCGGCAGGCCGATGGCGGCCGGCGCGCGGCGGCGCACCATCGCGTCGTCTTTCAAATAGTCCTCGTACTCGATCGGGCCGTTGATCGAGCCGTAGTAGGCGATCAGGAAGGCGAACGGCGGCCGGCGGCGGGCTTGATCGTCGGACTCGACGCGGTCTTGCAGCACGCGCAGTTGCACGGCATTGCTGAACATCGGAATCGCCGAGGCGAGCATGACGGCGACCGTGATGCCGAGCGCCAGACACGCAGCCAGGCCGAACTGGTTGAAGAGGCGTTGCAGCGACAACCGCACCAGGCCGTAGATGCGCGTGAACGGCGCGAGGATGCCCATCGGGTGAGCGCAATTCTACAGGGGTGAGGGGGTAGGGGCAAAGGGAGGCCAAAACATGCGCAGTAGGCGCGGACGCCGTTCCGCGCTTGTGACGCCGGCGAATGCACCACGGTGAGGGAGTTGTGAGTCGGGAGTCGGGAGTGGGGAGTCCCAAGTGGGAAGCGATCTGCACTGACGCCGAGTCTCGGCTGAAGCCTTGATGAAGTCGGGAGTGGGGAGTCGTGAGCGAGAGGCAATCCGACTTCCGACTCCCCACTCCCCAATCTCCAATTACCAATTACCAATTACCAATTACCATTTACCACCCCCCCACCCTCGCTATAATCCGCCACGCATCATGGACGCATCACTCGACGCACTCGAACGCGAAGCGCTGGCGGCGCTGGCGCAGGCGGACACCGGCGAAGCGCTGCAGGCCTGGCACGGCAAATACTTCGGCACCAAGCGCGCCAAGGGCGAACTGGAACGCGCGATGGCGGCGATCGCTTCGCTCAGCCCGGCGGAGCGCCCGGCCTTCGGCAAGCGCGCCAACGAGGTGAAACAAGCGCTCACCGCCGCGTTCGAGGCCAAACAAGCCGCGGTCAAGGAGGCCGAACTCGAGGCGGCCATGAAATCCGGCGCGCTCGATGTGACGCTGCCCGGCACGCCGGTGCCGCGCGGCCGGCTGCACCCCAGCACCATGACCCTGCGGCGCATCATCAAGATCTTCGCGCACATGGGCTTCGAGGTCTATCGCTCGCCGGAAGTGGAGACCGACGAGATGAACTTCGAGCTGCTCAACATGCCGGCGGAGCACCCCGCGCGCGACATGTGGGACACCTTCTACACCACGCAGCCCGGCGTGCTCCTGCGCACGCACACCTCGCCCGGCCAGATCCGCGTGATGCGCGAGCGCGGCGCGAACGGCACCAAGCCTATCCGCGTCATCCTGCCCGGCATGGTCTATCGCTACGAGCAGGTCACCGCGCGCAGCGAGATGCAGTTCAACCAGGTGGAGGGGCTGGCCGTCGGCCGCAACATCACCTTTGCCGACCTGAAGGGCGTGATGGCCGACTTCGCCCGCCACATGTTCGGCGGCGACGCTCGCATCCGCTTCCGCTGCTCATACTTCCCCTTCACCGAGCCGAGCGTGGAGGTGGACGTGTATTGGGGCCTGGCCACCGAGCGCGACCGGATGATCACCAAAGGCACCGGCTGGCTGGAGATCGCCGGCGCCGGCATGGTGCACCCCACCGTGCTGCGCAACGGCGGCTACGACCCGGCGGAATGGTCCGGCTTCGCCTTTGGCATGGGGCCGGAGCGCCAGGCCATGCGCCTGCTCGGCATCAGCGACATTCGCTACTTCTGGCAGAACGACCTGCGCTTCCTCGAACAGTTTTAACTCGTTGAACAGCGAGAAACGGAGCAGCGGAGGCCGATCCGGCCCTAGCCGGTTTCGTGCGCCCGGCTCGCCATGCGTAGCGCGACAACTGTGCAGCCGGATGGCAGGCGTCGGCGATCCCCGCGCGAACGGGCTAAAATCGGGCGTAGTACGGGGAGGTTTACGGTATGCCATCGAGCGAGCGCCGGTTGAAGCACACTTTGATCTTCGCTCCGGGTTGTGCCCTTATATTCAGTGTCGCCGTGATGATCGTAGTGCTTCTGGCCGTGCCGTCGAATAGCAAAGCAGTACACGCTCGCTCATCTCAGAATTCAAGTGCTTCCCGGCCATTGCATCAAGCAACGCCGATCACGGACGCATTCGAGCCCAACGATACGCCGCAAACTCCTTCGCGTCCTCCGCTGCTTGGTTGTTCGTCAGCTACGGTCTTCTCCCCTCTTACGATCTATCGCGGGGACATACCCTCACCATCCGCAGATCTGGACTACTTTCAGTTCTTTCCGGGGGCTCAACGAATTCTTTCAGTTACCGTGACGATTCAGCCGCCTACCACAAATGTGTCAGATGACCTCCAATTATTCGTGCAGATACTGGACTCTTCAGGCGTGACTCCGCTCGTGAACTTGATCGTTGGGCCTAATAGTCCAAGTCGAGCAGTGAGTGGGAACGTTTTCAACCTAAACCCTGGCGTGTCTTATTTTGTGCGTGTGGCTGCTCTTAATCCTCCAGGCCTGACGCAATCGGGTTTCAAACCTTATAGCTTGCTAGTTTGCCAGTCGGATAGTCCTGTAACCCCTACAAGTCCACCACCGACCGCGTCTCCGACGCCGGTCGGCGCCAACCCCGACGCCTACGAGCCGAACGATTCGCCGGAGCAGGTGCGCGCGAACAACAAGAGCTTCATCAACGTCGGCCAGCAGCTCGCCAACCTGAACTTCTACACCACGACTGCCGGCTCGGGCGGTGGGCCGCCCATCTTCCAGGAGGGCGACGTGGACTGGTATTTCTTCTACGGCCGCGCCGGTGCGACCTATCGCGTCACCACCGTCGTGCAGCCCGGCGTGGACACCGAGATGTTCATCTACCGGCCCGACCAGTTGCCGCCCGATAACAACTTCACCACCGTCGGCCTGATCGCCGCCAACGACGACTACCAGCCGCTGGATCGCGGCTCGCAGGTGACCTTCACCGGCCTGTTCGACGGCATCTACTGGATCAAGCTGTGGAACAAAGACCAATCGCCGCGCGGGCCCGGCCAGACGTATAACCTGGTAGTCGTGGAAATCGCGCCCGGCACGCCGACGCCGACCCTGCCGCCGACGCCGTTCCCGGCCGGGGCCGACCGGTTCGAATACAACGGCGACTTCGACAGCGCGGCGCTCATCGCGCCGGGCGTGAAAGAAGCCAACCTGAACTTCGTGCCGTTCCAGCCGCCCTCGCCCAACACAGTGGACAACGACTTCTTCCGGCTGCCGGTGAAGCAAGGCGTGTACTACACCTGCGAGACGCTCGACCTGACCGGCGGCACCGACACCAACATCATCGTCTACAACCAAGATCGCATCGGCATCGGCGGCAACGACGACATCTCGCCGGACAGCAAGTCGCTGGGCCGGTTCGAGAGCCGCTTCACCTGGCTGTCCGGCTACACCGGCTACGTCTACATCCTGGTGGGCGAGGTCAATCCGCCGCGCGCGACCGAAGGCCAGAGCCGCAGCTACTCGCTCATCTGCAACATCGGCATCCCGGCCACGCCGACGCCCACGCCGAACCCCTTCCCGCCCACGGCGACGCCGCCATCACTGCCGCCCACGCCGCCCCCGCCGGAGAACACGCCGACGCCGTTCCCGACGCCGCGGCCGGCGCAGAACCTGATCGTGCGGCCGGTGGAACCCGGCGTGCTGCAGCCGACCGTCGCGCCTTCGCCCACGCCGCGCGCGTTGCTGATTGACGTGCAGGTGTTCAACGACTTCAACCGCAACGGCCTGCTCGATCCGGGCGAAGGCATCGCCGGCGCGCCGGTGCGCTTGTCCGACGAGCAGAGCGGCGCGCCGCTTGGCCAAGCGTTCACCGACCCGGACGGCCGCGTGCGCTTCTCCGTGGTGAACGACGGCCCGGTGCGCGTCAGCGTGCCGTTGTTCGGCTTCTCCACCGTCGTGGACGAATCCCCGGCCACCATTCGCATCGGCGTCGAACCGAGGATCACGCCGCCCGAGCGCATCCCGTGACGCGGCGACGTGTCAGGCAATGTTGGCGCCTCACTCCGCCACGAACTCCAACACGAATCCCCAACCAGCATAGCGAAGCCGGCATATGTGGCATCATTCGCGCCATGTTGAGGGTAGAGCGGGACATCGTGATTGCGCGGTCGGTGGAGGAAGTGTTCGCCTTCGTGTCGGATTTCGATAACTTCACCCGTTGGTCCACCGACGTGGTGAGGGCCGAGCTGTTGAACGGCCGGCGCGTCGGGGTCGGGACGCGGGCGCGCATCACCCGGCGCGCGTTGGGCCAGCATTTCGACATGCTGTTCGAGATGGTGCACTTCGAGCCACCGGTGCGCCTCGGCTTCAAGGGCGAGATGCTGGGCATCCCCTTCCGCAGCGGGCTGCGCTTCGAGCCGGTGGACGCCGGCGCGCGCGTGACGCAAAGCGGCGAAGTGGTCATCCCGCCGCTGCTCTTCTTGGTCGAGCCGACGGCCCGCCAGGTGCTCGCCACCACGTTCGAGAACGACCTGCGCAAGCTCAAGCAGGTGCTGGAATCCGATGGGCGGGCGTAAGTGCATCCGGGCCGGCATGTGGCTAGCGCTGGTAGTCGCGCTGGCGGCCTGCGCCACGCCGCCGCCCGGCGCGCAAGCTCCGGCCAGCCCGAAGCCGGCAGCGATCCCAACAGCCGCAGTTGCGCCTACGGAGCGACCGCTTGCCTCGCCGCTGCCCACGCCGGAGCCGCCGCCCGCCGTCATCACCTACACCTACACCGTCGTCAACGCCTACCCGCACGACCCGGGCGCGTTCACGCAGGGCCTGGTCTATGCCGATGGCGTGTTGTACGAGAGCACCGGGCTGTATGGCCGCTCCAGCCTGCGGCGCGTCGCGCTCGAGACGGGCGAGGTGTTGCAGCAGCGCGATCTCCCCGCCGAGTACTTCGGCGAGGGGTTGGCGCTGTTCGACGGCCGGCTGATCCAACTGACCTGGCAGAACAATACCGGCTTCGTGTACGAAGCCGCATCGTTCGAGTTGCAGCGGACTTGGGCATACCCCACCGAGGGCTGGGGGCTGACGCATGATGGCACGCACCTCATCATGAGCGACGGCAGCGCTACCCTGCGCTTCCTCGATCCGGTCACCTTCCAAGTGCAGCGCGAGGTGCTGGTGACCGACGGCGGCCGGCCGGTCGTCCGGCTGAATGAGCTGGAATACGTCAACGGCGAAGTGTTTGCCAACGTGTGGCAGACGGACTGGGTGGCGCGCATTGACCCGCAGAGCGGCCGCGTGTTGGGCTGGATTGATCTGGGCGGCCTGTTGACGCCCGAAGAGCGCCAGGGCATCGACGTCCTTAACGGCATCGCCTACGACGCGCAGAACGATCGCCTGTTCGTCACCGGCAAGCTGTGGCCCAAGCTGTTCGAGATCACGCTTGTGCCCAAACCGTGAAGGTGGCGGGCACTACAATGCATTCGCGTATGTCGCAGACACGTTCATCATTCGATCAGCCGGGCAAGCTCTACGTGGGTCGCGAGTTCGACCTCGACGCCGGCCAGCCGTCCGGCGATCCTATCTTCCTCGGCCTGCGCGACTTGACCACCCACGCCGTCTGCCTCGGCATGACCGGCACCGGCAAGACCGGCCTGGGCATCGTGGTGCTGGAGGAAGTGCTGCTGCAGGGCGTCCCGTGCATCATCGTTGACCCGAAAGGCGACATCACCAACCTCGCGCTCAGCTTCCCGCGCCTGCAGCCGGCCGACTTCCGGCCCTGGCTGGACGCGGACGAAGCGGCGCGCCAGGGCATGACGCTCGACCAATTCGCCGCAGCGACCGCGGACAAGTGGCGCGCCGGCCTGGCGCAATGGGGCATCGGGCCGGAGCGCATCGCTACGTTGCGCGACCGCGTCACGTTCGACATCTACACGCCCGGCAGCGACGCCGGCATCCCGGTGAACGTGTTGCAAAGCCTCGCCCCGCCGGACGACCCCAGCCTGACCTGGGCGAAGAACACCGAGGCATTGCGCGAGCGCATCGCCCAAGTCGTCCAGGCCATCCTCAGCCTGGCCGGCGTCGAGGCCGATCCGTTGAAGAGCCGCGAGCACATCCTGCTGGCCACGATCTTCGAGGCGTCGTGGCGCGCCGGCCAGCCGCTCGACATCGCCTCGCTCATCCGCCAGATTCAGGACCCGCCCATCCGGCGCGTCGGCGCGTTCGACATGGACGTGTTCTACCCGCGCAGCGAGCGCTTCCAGTTAGCGATGGCGCTGAACAACCTGGTCGCGTCGCCGTCTTTCGCTGCGTGGACGCAGGGCGCCCCGCTCGACATCGCCGGCATGATCGCGCCCGATCGCAGCGCAGGCGGGACGAACCCCGCCGGCAAAACGCGCGCGGCCATCTTCTACCTGGCGCACCTGGGCGAAGCCGAACGGCAGTTCTTCGTCGCACTGCTGCTCTCGCAGTTGGTGCTGTGGATGCGGGCGCAGACCGGCACGTCGTCGCTGCGCGCGCTGGTGTATTTCGACGAGGTATTCGGCTACGCGCCGCCGTTCCCACGCAACCCACCCACCAAGACGCCGCTGATGACGATCGTCAAGCAAGGGCGCGCCGCCGGCCTGGGCGCCTTCCTCGCCACGCAGAACCCGGCCGACCTGGACTACAAGGGACTGGCCAACATCGGCACGTGGTTCATCGGGCGCCTGCGCACCGGGCGCGACCGCGACCGCGCGCTGGAAGGGCTGGAGGGCGCAGGCGCCGGCTTCGACCGGGCGCACTTCGAATCCCCGCTGAGCACACTACCGCCGCGCGTGTTCCTGTTGCAGAGCGCGACCGGCGACCCGCGCTTCTTTCACTCGCGCTGGGCGATGAGCTTTCTGCGCGGCCCGCTCACGCGCGACCAAGTGGCGGCGCTGGCAGGCAAGGACGAGTCGGACGTGTTGCGAACTCCGTATGCCGTATTTGGCGGCGCGCCTGAACGAGGCGACTTCGTTGACGCGGCGTCTGTAGCGCCGGGCGCGTCGCGTCCCTCATTACCGCCCGGCGTGAACGAAGTCTTCCTGCACGACAACAAGCGAACCCAAGATGCAGGACGCCACACGCGATACATCCCGCATCTGCTCGCCAGCGCCTCGGTGCGCATCACCGACCGCGCCAGCGGCGTGAATCACGACGAGCGCTACACCTTTCTGCTGCCGCTCGACGCCGCGGCCTATGCGCTCGACTTCACCCAGGCGCGCATGGCCCCCGAACTCTCGCCGGCGGCGTTCGCGCGCGAGCCGGTCCCCGGCGCGCAGTTCGCACCGTTGCCGCCGGGCATTGACGCGCGCTGGATGAAGCGCGCCGAACGCGCCCTGGTCGAGCACATCTACCGGCATGGCGCGACCTCCATCCTGTTCAACCGGACGCTCAAGGTATACGGCCAGCCGGGCGAGACCCAGCTCGACTTCCGCCGGCGCTGCGAGGCGATCGCCCGCGAGCGGCGCGACGCCGAGGCGCTCAAGTTGCACGACCAGTTCGACCGGCGCATGCAGGCGCTGCAGGATAAGCTGGCGCGCGAGCACCGCGAGCTGGAATCGGACCGGGTGGAGCTGAGTGCGCGCAAGCGCGAGGAGCTGCTGGGCGGCGTCGAGTCGCTGTTCAACTTGATCGTCGGCCGCCGGCAGAGCTACGCCGTGGCGTTCGGTGCGCGCCGCCGGCGCGAGGTCGAATCTGCCGAGCGCGAGGTGCGCGAATCGGAAGAAGCCATCGCCAAGCTGAACGCCGACCTGGAAGCGCTGGCGCAGGATTACAAAGCCGCGCTCAGCCAATTGAGCGATAAATGGATGCGCGCGCTGAGCGACGTGGTCGAAGTGCCGCTCGCCCCGAAGAAGAGCGACATCTTCGTCAACCTGGTGGCGATCGCCTGGGCGCCGGAAGGTTGACGGGAATCGTCGAGCCGGTCGGTACTCGTGTCTCCGGTTGAATGTGACGCTGAGCCATCAGGCGGCATAGACATCGTCTCGCTCATCGGGCGTCTGTTCAGCGTCGCCGAGCGATTGGCGTTCTTGCCACGTTTGGCTACTGCTTCGCTTTGACATCTGAGGCACTCCACGTATCCCACTGGACATTGGCAAAAAAGCACGGCCGCGCCTAAACTCGAGATACTAGCCCTGAGTAGAGGAGCGAGCCATACCCAGCCTGATTATTCGACATTCGGCAACGCGCCGCGCGGTGATGGCTCGACATTTGGACGTGCGAGAATGTCCGGTAATTTAGCTACTCCCAAAACGAACACGTAAAACGCAACACGCAACCATGCCTCCCCTCCGCTTCGCCTACAGCACCATCAACTGGGGTGAATGGTGCGACTTGAACGCCGCGTTCGACGAGATTCGCGCCGCCGGTTGGCGCGCCGTCGAGTTGTTCAACCACGCGCTCGATTGGCTCGGCCCACCCCGCCGGCTGCGCGGCTGGCTAGGCGATCTGCACGTGGCTACTTTCTTCGGCGCCATCGAGCTGCCGGCTGCGGAGCGCGCCTTGACCGTGCACAAGCGGCGGATTGATTACGCCGCCGAGATGGGCGCGCAGGCCTACGGGTTGGTCGGCGCGACGCGCCCGCGCGCCCATCCGCCCGCCGCGGACGACATTCGCGCGTTGGCGCAGGCGTGCGAGTCGCTGGCCGAGTATGCCGCCGAAGCCGGCCTGTGCGTCGCCTATCACCCGCACACGCGCTGCACCATCGAGAACGAAGCCGAGATAGACGCGCTGATGAACGAGACGCGCGCGCTTAGGCTCTGTCTCGACGTTTCGCACATCGCGTTGGTAGGTGAGGACCCGCTCGCACATCTGCGCAAATACCGCGAGCGACTGGGCTATGTCCATCTGAAAGATTGGGCGCGCGGCGAGTTCGTAGAGATGGGTCAAGGCACGTTGGGCATTGACTTCGCCGCGTGCTTGAAGGAACTCGAAAGTCAAGGCTTTGCCGGCTGGTGCGTGGTCGAACACAGCGTGAGCAAAACCTCGCCGCTCGACAGCGCTGTAGCCAATGCGCTTTATC
Organism: Candidatus Roseilinea sp.; assembly: GCA_025055235.1. Classification (GTDB taxonomy): domain Bacteria; phylum Chloroflexota; class Anaerolineae; order J036; family Brachytrichaceae; genus JAAFGM01. Next base: position 62,692 of record JANWYN010000006.1, read on the forward strand.
TGCGCAACTTGGGTTATGCGATTTAGGGAGATGCGCGTTGTATGCCACATGTCGTGCGCTGCACGTCTTGCGTCCTACGTCTTACGTCTCATGCCTGGCGTATTGCGCGTTGCGCATCAAGTGCCGCAGACCCAAGACCCAAGACGCAAGACGCAAGACTCAGGACGCAAGACGTAAAGCACCCATCGCCTGACCCTCGACACCCTGACACCTCGACACCCGACACCCTAACACCCTGACACCCGACCATGACACTCTCATTCGGACTCTTCGGCTGCGGCGTGATGGGCCAGCGCCACATCAAGGGCATGGCCAAGCTGCGCCAGGCCGGCCGCATGCGCTTTGCGCTGGAGGGCGTGTGCGACCTGATCCCATCCAGCGCCGAACGTGCCGCCGATCTGGCCGAAACCCTGCTAGGCAAACGCCCGCGCGTGTTCGCATCGTTCGCAGAGATGCGCGCCGCCATCCCGCTCGATGGCATCAGCATCACCACCATGCCCGATGCGCACGTGGATCTCGGCGTCGAGGCGCTGCAAGCCGGCGTGCACGTGATGGTCGAGAAGCCGATTGCGCTGACGGTGCGGCAGGGCAAACGCTTGGTCGCGGCGGCGCGCGAAACCGGCCGCAAGCTGGCCGTCGCCGAGAACTACCGGCGTGACCCGATCAACCGGTTGGCCAAAGCGTTGATTGACGCCGGCGCGGTAGGCCGGCCGTTCCTGGCCGTGCAGGCGTCGTCGAGCAATGGCGAGTTCGTGGTCATCACACCGTGGCGACACCTGCGCCGGAAGTGCGGCATCGTCGTGGATATGGGCGTGCACTACACCGACATCCTGGAGTATCTGCTCGGCCCGATCGAAGCCGTGGTGGGCATGAACGCCATCGTAGATGCCCAGCGCAAGGGCGCCGATGGCGCGTTGCATCCTGCCGACGCCGAGGATCTCTCGGTCGGCGCGGTGCGCTTCAAGAGCGGTGCGCTGGGCAATTGGATGCTGAGCATGGCCGGGCGCGGCGCAGGCTACTTCCACCGCGCAGTGTATGGCGACGGCGGTTCGCTGGTTATCCCCACGGATCGCACCGGCCAGCCGCTGCAACTGACCGTGCGGCGCGACGGCAGAGACATCCCACTGAGCGAGGCAGAGCAACTGGCGCTCGTGCCGGACTTCGCGCTCGATCCGACCACGGCGGCGCTGTTCGGCAGCGAACGGCTGAGCAGCTATCGCATGGAGTTCGCCGACATTGACGCGAACCTGATCGCCATCGAATACGACGACTTCGCCGGCGCCATCCTCGACGACCGCTCACCGGAGGTCAGCGGCGAAGACGGCCTGCGTTCGCTCGCGCTGGTCTACGGCTTCCTCGAAGCCGAGCGCCTGGGTCGCCCCGTCACGGCAGCGGCACTGTTGTCGGGCGAAGTCTCTGCTTATCAAGACGAGCTAGAAGACGCCGCCCCGCAAGCGAGTTGATGCTTTAGTACTGCTTTGTCACTTTCGAGACATACTCATAGCTGACATGCGGAATTCACCGCATCATTCCCGCAAAAGCGGGAATCCAACCTGTGTGCCTTCTGGATGGCTGCTTGCGCGCTGATCGTTGCACAGAACTTCTGTGCCGGCCTTGTTTTACCGTGTTTTGGCGGGCAGGCTTTCATAAACGCCCTCGCGAAAGGCTGAAAGGTTAGATAGAACAAAAGATCTGTATAACGATCAACATCTACGCGGAGATGACAGGACATTCAGATGCTGCGGATAGCTGGATTCCCGCTTGCACGGGAATGACGATTGGACGACTGCATGATTACGCAGGCTAAAAGTGAAGCATGAACGACGAAGGACGCAAGACGCAAAACGAAAGACCGCTCGTCGTTGTCTGGGACGCCGTCGGCAACGTGACGTGGGGCATGCGCGGCTGGGATGAATACCCGCCGCTCATCCAGGCGCAGTTCCTGCGCGAAGACCCGGCCGGCCGCGATCGCATCCAGACGATCGAAGACTTTCTCGCCCCGCACGCGGTCACCGTCCACAAGGTGACCCGCGCCGATGAACTCGACGCCGTCATCGCCGGCGCCGACTTCTTCATCGCCCACAAGGTGAACGTGCCGAGCGACGTGCTGCGCAAAGGCAAACGCCTCCGGCTGGTGCAGCACCTCGGCTTGGACTACCGCGGCATCCCGCTCGACGCGATTGCCGACCTGGGTGTGCCGCTGGCCGCCGTGCCGATGGTGAACTATCTGGCCGTGGCCGAGCACAGTTGGGCGCTCATCCTGAATCATCTCAAGCGCCTGCCGCAGACCCGGCCCTACATGCAGCGCCGCGAGTATGTAGATCAGTGGGGGCTATTCCCGCCTGGCTTGCAACTGGCGCGCGATTGCACGCTCGGCCTGTTGGGTTTCGGCGAAATCGCTCGGCCCATGGCGCGCATCGCCAAGGCGTTCGATATGCGCGTGATCTTCTGGGACATCGCGCGTTTCCCTGAGATCGAACAGGCGTACGGCGTGGAGTGGATGCCGTGGGAGGAGGTGTTCAAGCAAGCCGACATCCTCAGCGTGCACCTAGCGCTCAACGACCAAACGCACAAGATCATCGGCGAACGCGAGATCGGGCTGATGAAGCCGACGGCGTTCTTCGTCAACACCGCACGAGGCAAGCTGGTGGATCAAACGGCGCTGGTGCGTGCGCTGCAAGAGCGCCGGTTGGGCGGCGCCGGGCTCGACGTGTTCTATGAAGAGCCGCTGCCGGTGGATGATCCGCTCCACGCATTGCACGAAGACCTGAGTTACCACGTGACGCTGACGCCACACGACGCCTGGCAGAGCGTGTGGACGCACGTGCGCGACTCGCAGGCGATCTGGAGCAACGTCAAGCGCGTGCTCGACGGCGAACCGATTGCCTTCCGCGTGGCTTGAATCCCGACTCGTCAAGTCCGTCAAGTCTGACGCCGAGATTACCCTGCAGATGGATATTCTTCGAACAAAACTTGCCTATCTGCACCAAAGTTTGAATCAGTTCCTTGTCACAAAAAGGCACATACGTGGCACATTGCCGCGATTTATCCAACCTACACTACTACGCAAAGGTTGACGCGCTAAGCGCAGTTAACGTAAGTGGTCGTTCTTCAAACGTTGAGACCACGGTGGTGCGACTTTAAGAGCCTACCTAGAATTTTCTTTCCTCGTGGAGCAAGCACTTTCGAGATCGCTAGGATGGGCTCCACGAGGCATCTTGGCATCCGTTGCGAATTTACGCATTCGCAGAACTTAATAATCTACCTCATAGCGTCAAATACCAATTGCCCACCAGATATGGAGGGGACAGTCATGAAACACATCACTTCGTGGATCTTCGGCGCAGGATCACTTGCTTCGATATTCGCGGTTGCTCTGCTTTATCTGCTTTCCACACCTATCATTACACATGCGCAAACTTCCATTAATGGTCAAGAGATTACCGACGCAACTCGATGGGACAAAACGGGCAGCCCTTATAAGATATCTGGCACGCTGAAGATAGACAAAGCGGGATCACTAGAGATCGAGCCTGATGTAGAAGTGCACTTCGCCACTCAGGAGAGCGGCATCATTGTCGAGGGAGTACTCAAAGTCTTTGGTACGCAGAACCATCCTGTCACCTTTACTCGCGCTGCTTCCTTGAGACCTAACCATTGGCAGCACATTCAGTTCAATCCCGGCTCTTTTGGTCTCCTCCAGCATTGTGTCATCGAATACGCAGGCCACGGCGACCGACCTGCGCTTGACATTCAGACCAGCGACGTCGTCGTCCAGCGTTGCGACATCCGGCACAACCGAAGCAGTGGTATACGGGTGAGCAACAAAGCCAAGCCTCACCTGTTCGGCAATCGCTTTACACAGCTCAGCGGCTATGGCCTGATAAACGATTCGCCTTCAGTCAGCGTTGACGCGCGCCACAACTGGTGGGGACACCCTAGCGGCCCCTCGCATCCATCGAAGAACAATCATGGCCGGGGCGTACCGGTTAGCGATGGTGTGCTATTTGAACCTTGGTTGCTTAATCCTGACGCTGCGGCTACAGCGGCTCCAAAGGTGCCTATGTTCTGCGGTCTACTTTTCTGTCTTGTCTACCTAATAGCGGTGATCGTTATCCGCTGGAACTACATCGCCGTTCCCACCCGACGTCTGGCGCAAGCCCACCTCCAAGGGCTGAGGCGCCGTTGGAAGGCAGAAACCCTTCGAGGCGCGAGCGATGGCGCAAATAAGGACTCCCCAATCGAGCAGCTTCTCGACGAAGCAGAGTGCGAGCTGAAACCGTGCTCACTTCTGGAGGGTATCCAGGATAGCTTCTTTGGCTCCGCTAGTACGAAGAATAAGAGTGAAGCTCGGGCGTCATGGACAACTTGCCTATTCGATTTCCTGTTCTGGCCTCGGGGCACGGAGCTGAAGGCATGGCGGATAGTGCATGATGCTGAGCGCTTGGTAACTCTAGGGATGAAGAAAAGCCTGGTTCAAGAGCGATTGAAACAGGTTCTGAAGGATTCGCCAACCAGGGAACTAACGCATCTAGAGCCTGCACAAGGAACGACGCAATCACAGGCGACGCCATCTACCACAACAGGGGAATCCTCATCGTATTCAGAGGAAGTGGAGCAACTAAAGAGCACTTTGGACAAGGTGGAGCAAATACTTAACAAAAAATCGTCCGGTGAAAAGCAAAAACTGACGCAAGATGAAAGGAAGGATTGTGTTGACCTTCTGGGGAAACTGAAACAGTCCGTGCAGAATCTGAAAGATAAATCGCAAAGCCTAGAGAACTTCCTAAAAGAGCTGCCGGAATTGTCCGAGAACAGTTTGCTAGACGAAGGGACTCTCGCCAGTCTGAAGAAGTCTCTGGAACGACTAAAGCAATGGCTGGAGCAGGAACTAAAAGATCAATCCTCTAAGGACGTTCGCGCTCAGCTCTACCAGGCATTGCGACGCTACTACAACGAGACGGACACCCACTTCGCCATGCTCTCAACAGCCCATGCCAAAATCTCGTGGCTGATTTACCTCGGACTGGGGTTTATCGTTGCTTTCCTCGCAATCCAGTCGGCACTCGAGTCCCGCTTGCCGATCACCCGTGAAATCGGTTTCTGGATGCTCTTCGGTGCGTTTGGCAGTTTGCTGGGAAGGCTTCTGCATAAGATGAAGTCAAGCGAACTTCCGACAGACTATGGTTTCTACTGGGTGCTGCTCTTTCTTGCACCTATCTACGGCGCTCTTGCCGGTATCGCGCTGTTACTTGTGTTGGCGTTGGCTGTGTCGCTCAAAATCCTGGATGCAAATACCTTTGCTTTTGTCACTTCTGAATCTGCAGACGGCTTTCTGGCAAGGCTAGCTTTAGCAGCTATAGCGGGTTCTTCGGCGCAATTGCTCGACAGATTGCTACGGAATGTTGAAGAGAAAGTAGCACCAACACAAAGCAAGCAAACGCCCTCGACCAATCAGCAGTCCTCAGAAAGTGAACCAGCACAATCTACTGCAACTACTGCGTGATGGGCAGCTCTGTTAAGGGCCTAAGCGACATCCTACTGGAATCATGCTCAAGTTCGGCTTCTGCCTGCCCATCTTCGCCTGGCCGGGGGCGCGGCTGTTCCGTACGCCGGCCTATCCCCGGCTCGACGCGGCGACGACGATGCGCCTCGGCCGCTTAGCAGAAGAACTCGGCTATCACTCGCTGTGGGTCGCCGATCACCTGATGCTGGGACGAGACGAGGCGATCCTCGAAGGCTGGACGACGCTCTGCGCGCTGGCCGGCATGACCCGGCGCGCGCAACTCGGCGTCATCCACTACAACAACGCCTTCCGCTACCCGGCGCTCACGGCGAAGATGGCCGCTACGCTCGACCAGATCAGCAGCGGGCGCTACATCCATTTCATTGACTACGGCAACCAGCCGCGCGAGTTCCTGGCCTACGGCCTGCATCCCGATGACGCGATCGAGGAGCGTATTGCGCAGATGGTCGAGGGGCTGGAGCTGACGCTCAGGCTCTGGTCGGCGCACGAACCGGTCACCTTCACCGGCCGCTACTACGCTGTTGCCGGCGCCGTGTGCGAGCCGAAGCCGATGCAACGCCCACACCCACCGATCTGGATCGGCGAGGCGCACCCCATGCTGCTGGATGCCGCAGCGCGCTACGCCGACGCTTGGAACAGCGTGCCGGTGGGGTTCGAGGCGTTGCAGCAGCGGCTGGCTAACCTGCGCGCCGCCTGCGCGCGCGCCGGCCGCAACTACGACGCGATCGAGAAGACCTACGAAGTGCAAATCTTGATCGCGCCGGATCGCGACGGCCTGCGCCGCAAGCTCGGCGCGATGCTGGCACTGATCCCCCAAGCCGAGCAGCCGGCCGATGTGACGGCGTTCGTGCGTGGTGAGGCAGCGGAGCCGCCGGCCTGGATGCGCGAAACATGGCTGATCGGCGTGCCGGACGAGGTCGAGGCGCAGATTCGCCGCTTCGCCGATCTCGGCGTAACGCACTTCATGCTGTGGTTCGTGGACGCGCCGGACGAGAGCGGGATGCGCCTGTTCGCGGAGACGGTGATGATGCGCGCGTAGGTCAACCCGCGTGTTGCTATGCAGGAGGGAAGCGCCGGTCTGTAGTCCGCCTTTTCATACTAAAGTATGATATAATGGATTAAGTGGCCGAAACTTCAGACTCGTCTTCGTCGGTAGAACGCGCCCTGCTGCTGCTCGAATTCTTGTTAGACCATCCTGAAGGGGTCGAGGCATCTGATTTGCTGGGACACCTGGATGGCGCGCGGAGTTCTCTCTTCCTCCTCCTCAATAAACTCAAAGCGCTGGGCTATGTAGAGCAAGCCGAGAAGCGAGGGCGTTACCGCGCCGGCCCGCGGCTGCTGGCCTGGAGCGGAGGCGCACTTCGCCTGCCGGCGGCGGATGTGCTGTCGGCTTTCTTTCACGAAGCACAGACCTGCGATCTGGAAGAGACCTTGGCGCTGTTCATCCCTGCCGGAGCGGAAGTGATGCTCCTCGGACAGGTTGAAGGGCGGCGCGAAGTGCGCAGCGCGTTTGAAAGCGGCCAACGCTTGACTGCTGCCAGCGCTGCCGGGCGCATCCTCTGCTTGCCGGTCTCCGGCGAGGTTCGCGAGCGCGGATATGCGCTCGCGCAGCGCGGAGACGCCGTGGACGTCGCCGTTCCCATCTGCCGAGATGGCGTTACGCCGACGGCGGCCTTGGTGATGAGCGCACCTGCCTTCCGCTGGCATGACGACGTGTTGCGGCGCGCGCTGACTACGCTGCGCGAGATGTCGGCGCGCCTCTCATATCGGCTGGGTGCGTTGACTTATTCACCCTGGCGGGCGGAAGCGGCGCGCCTGAGCGAAACCTTTCCGCTGAGCGAGGCCGAGATCGCCTCTCTGCTCAAAGCGCCGTGGGCGGCGCGGCTGGCCTGCGTCTCCCCCGAAGG
>JANWYN010000019.1 GCA_025055235.1 Candidatus Roseilinea sp.
CAAGACGCTGGTCGCAGCGGTGCAGGCCGCCGGCCTGGTCGAGACGCTGAAAGGTCCAGGACCGTTCACGGTATTTGCGCCGACCGATGAGGCGTTCGCCAAGCTGCCGGCAGGCACGCTCGAAACACTGCTCAAGCCGGAGAACAAGCAGCAACTGATTGACATTCTAACCTTCCACGTCGTGGCCGGCGCACTGAAGGCTGCCGACGTAGTGAAGCTCAGCGAAGTGACGACGGTGAACGGCGCGAAGGCGAAGATCACGGTGATGGATGGCAAGGTAATGATCGAGAACGCCAACATCATCGCCACGGATATCTTGGCCAGCAACGGCGTGATCCATGTGATCGATACGGTTATTTTGCCGCCGGCCAAGCCTGTGCTGCCGCCTACCGGCGCGGCAATGCAGCGCTTGCCGAACATCGTGGATACGGCGATCGGCGCGGGCAACTTCAAGACGCTCGTCGCAGCGCTAGAGGCTGCCGGCCTGGCCAACACGCTCAAGACCGGCCGCTGGACGGTGTTCGCACCGACCGATGAGGCATTCGCTAAGCTGCCGGCGGGCACGGTCGAGGAGCTGCTGAAGCCGGAGAACAAGCAGCAACTGCGCGACATTCTGCTCTACCACGTCGCACGCGGCAAACTACCCGCGTCGCAGGTCGTCAAGCACAGCGGAATCGGCATGGCCAACGGCGTGCGCACGCTGGTGCGAGTCACCGATAAAGGCGTCACGATCAACGGCGCCAACATCGTCACCACAGACGTCGAGGCCAGCAACGGTGTGATTCACGTGATTGATGCAGTCATTCTGCCGCCCGGCAACATCGCGGCAGTGGCCGAGGGTGCCGGCTCGTTCAAGACGCTGCTGGCAGCTGTGAAGGCCGCCGGCCTGGAGCGCGAACTCACCGGTCGCGGCCCGCTCACGGTGTTCGCACCGACCGATGAGGCATTCGCTAAGCTGCCGGCGGGCACGGTCGAGGAACTGCTGAAGCCGGAGAACAAGCAGAAGCTGCGCAGCATCCTCCTGTATCACATCGTGCGCGGCAACAACGACAGCAGCATCGTGGCCAAGCTCAAGTCGGCGCGCACGCTGGCCGGCAAGTCGCTGCCGATCAAGGTCGAAGACGGCAAGGTCATGGTCGGCAACGCGACGGTAGCGGCGACCGACGTGCTCGCGCGCAACGGCGTGATCCACGTCATTGACACGGTGTTGATCCCCTGAGATCGGCTCACACCCCTAGAGATGCACGGCGGCGAAATCCGCCGTGAATTCTTTTCTGCCGGCGCCTGCGACCATAGAGGCACAAAAGATTGTGCGGTAGGGCGCGGACACCCTTCCGCGCCTGTGACGCATCGGCAACGGCACGCTGCGGACTCGCGCCCCGCATGTCCCCGATCCCGTTTCCCGTTCCGAGAAGAGGAACGGGGATCACGGGAGGGTAGGGCGCACTACTCCATCTACACATTTACCCCCTTTGGCGAATGTTTCCGCTCACCGCGAACTTGAACGTGGATTTAAAGCGTTTTTAAGTCTTGCGATATACTAGGTTAAGGGCACTTGCTTGGGAAGTGAACATTTAGTTGCGATTACGCAACAAAAGGAGCATCTTGAGTGAAATCCTAATTCTCAACACCCAGGCCGAGCATGTCGAACAGTGCGCCGCGCTGCAGCCGCTGTGCTACCCCACCTTGGCCAAAGAAGAGCAGTTCACCGCGGAGCACTTTGCCAACCATGTTCGGCTGTTTCCTGAAGGCCAGTTCGTGGCAATCGAGCGCGAGACTGGTCGCGTTGTTGGCTCTACTTCAGGTTTCCTCACCTACTACGATCGTATAGACCAAGAACACTTCCGGCATCACAAATTCATTGACGCCATCGCCGGCGGATGGCTGACCAACCACAACCCACGCGGCAACTATTACTATGGCGTGGATATGTGCGTCCATCCGGACTACCGCGGGCGCGGCATTGCGCGCAAGCTGCACGACGCCCGCAAAGCGCTATGCAAACGACTAAATCTGAAAGGTCAGGTCATCGGCGGCATGATCCCCGGCTTCGTCGCCTACAAGCATGTAATGACCGCGCAGGAGTATGTGCGCTATGTGCAAGCCGGGCTGATCTATGACAGCACGCTGACTACGCAGTTGCGCAATGGCTTTGTGCTGCGCGGCATGCTGCAAAACTACCTAGACGATCCTCCAACGGACGGATGGTCCACGCTGCTGGAGTGGCGCAACCCTGACTACATCGAGTTCGGCCTGCCCACGCCGCGTGTGCCGCATGGCGCAACTCACAGCGCGCCGGCAGCCGACCGCCCCCACGGAGTCTATCCGTAGGCTGCACGGAGACAGATGATGGTTCGCGCTTTCGCGCAGAGTGCATTCGCCAGCGGGGGCTGTAGGGCGCGCGCTGAATGGCCCGCATGGGCTACCGCAGCGCGCCGTTGGTAGCGCACACGGGCACGGAACGGAGTCCGGGCACGGAACGGAGTCCGTGCCCTACCGTGCGATGGTTTGCCCCTATCCGCGAATGCACCCTTCGCGCAAAGCCTGTAAAATTCGAAATACAAAAGGCGACGAACGGGACAAGTAGCCTTCGCAGAAGCGCACAGAGAGCGGCGCAGGTTGGTGAGAGCGCCGTGCGTGGAGCGATGGTCGAATGGCCCCGGGAGCTGCAAGCTGAACAGAGCGCGAGATTGCTTCGCGCGCTTAGTAGGTGCGCCGGAGCCGCCACCGTTACAAGGCGGAGCGAATGATGGTTCGCGCACAAGGGGCGGCTGATTCAGTCGCCCGAAGCAGGGTGGCACCACGAGCAACGCCTCTCGTCCCTCAGGATGAGAGGCGTTCTTGTTTGTCCGGAGTTCATGACCGATGGGACGACTGACGATCAAACCTTCACTCGACGAGGTACGCGCGCTGAGCGAGCGCGGTAACCTGATTCCAATCTACGCCGAGCTGCCGTCCGACCTGGACACGCCGGTATCGCTCTTTCTGCGGCTGGCAGGCGAAGATCCAGCCTTTTTGCTGGAGAGCGTCTCCGGCGGCGAGCAGGTCGCGCGCTATTCGTTCATCGGCGTGCACATGCGCGAGGCGCTGGTGTTCCGCGACGGCCGGCTTCATCGCCACACGCTCACGCCCGACGGCCTGGCTGCGCAGCCCTTCCCCGCCGGCGCAGGCGACCTGCTCGACCACCTGCGGCGCGAGATGGCCAAGTATCGCTTCGTGCCGTCCTCTCACCTGCCGCGCTTCTGTGGCGGGCTGGTGGGCTATACCGGCTACGACGTGGTGCGGCAATTCGAGCGCTTGCCGGCGACCGCAACCGACGTGCTACGCCTGCCCGACGCTGCCTATCTGTTGACCGATACGCTCGTCGCATTCGATCATGCCCGGCACCGGCTGCTGATCATCGCCAACGCCTACCTGGACGGCGCGCCCACCGTCGCCGAAGCCTATGAAGAAGCCGTTGCGCGCATCAAGACGATGCACGCGCGGCTAAGCGCGCCGATGGCAACACTGAAGCCGAATCCCGACGCCGTTTGCACGCCGCCGCGCGCCAACAAGTCGCAGGCTGAGTTCGAGCAGATGGTGCGGACGGCGAAGGAGTACATCCGCGCCGGCGACATCTTTCAGGTAGTGCTGTCGCGACGCATCGAGCGGCGTACTACAGCTCACCCGTTCGCTATCTACCGCGCGCTGCGCATGCTGAACCCGTCGCCGTGGATGTTCTACTTCAACTTCGACGGCCTGCTGCCGGAGAATCTAAAGCTGATCGGCGCGTCGCCGGAGATGCACGCGCGCTTCGAGGGTGGCATTGCCAGCGTGCGGCCGATCGCCGGCACGCGTCGGCGCGGTGCGAACGAACATGAGGACGCCGCACTGGCGAAGGAGCTGCTGGCCGACCCGAAAGAGCGTGCCGAACACGTCATGCTGGTAGACCTGGGGCGCAACGACATTGGGCGCGTGGCGAAGTACGGCACGGTGCGCGTGCCGGAGCTGATGGTGATCGAGCACTATTCGCACGTGATGCACATCGTCAGCCTGGTAGAAGGCGAGGTGCGCGATGGCCTGGACGCGTTCGATGTGCTGCGGGCGACCTTCCCTGCCGGCACGCTGAGCGGCGCGCCCAAGGTGCGCGCGATGGAGATCATCGAGGAACTGGAGGGCGAACGCCGCGGTATCTACGGGGGATGCGTGGGCTATTTCTCGTTCAACGGGCAAATGGACACCTGCATCGGCATCCGCACCATCGTGATGCGCGACGATACGTGCTATGTGCAGGCCGGCGCCGGCATCGTGGCCGATAGCGATCCCACTGCCGAGTTTCATGAAACGCACAACAAAGCCCGCGCGCTGATGGTCGCCATTGACGAAGCGGAGAGTCAGTAAGTGGTAAATAGTAAGTGGTAAATGGTAAGTGGGGAGTAGGGAGTGGGAAGCCAATCTCCAATCTCTAATCTCCAATCTCCAATCTCAAAGTCGAATGATCATCGTCATTGATAACTACGATTCGTTCACCTACAACCTGGTGCAGTACCTGGGTGAGCTGGGCGCCGAGCTGCGCGTCTTCCGCAACGACCAAGTCACGCTCGATCAACTTAAGGCGCTGAAGCCGAGGGGATTCGTGATCTCGCCGGGGCCGGGCACGCCGCAGAAAGACAGCGGCATCAGCAACGACGTGCTGCGCGAGTTCAGCGGCCGGGTGCCTATCCTCGGCGTGTGCCTGGGGCAGCAGTGCATGGGGTATGTGTTCGGCGGCAGCGTCGTCCGTGCGCCGCGCCTGATGCACGGCAAGACTTCGCTGATCCACCACAACGGGCGCGATCTGTTCCGCGGCCTCCCCAACCCGTTCGAGGCCACGCGCTACCATTCGCTGATCGTGGAGGAGCCACTGCCGCCGGCGCTCGAAGTCACCGCGTTCACCACAGAGGGCGAGGTGATGGGCCTGCGCCACAAGCAGCATCCCACCTTCGGCGTGCAGTTCCATCCGGAGAGCATCTTGACTCAGGGCGGCAAACAGATCATCGCCAATTTTCTGGCGATGGTATGAGCAAAGTCTGCCTTCGCGAACTGGGGGTTGCCCGTCGTCGAAGAGCGACGGCGCACAGGCTTCAACATCAGCGCATCGCGCCGTGCTGACCGGCCTTCCGGTCGCGCGCTTTAAGGTTACCTCGTGCTTGAGCACTGGCTGACATTGCGGATGTTGCCGGTATGCAAATCTGCGTTGCACCCGGACTAGAGCGCGCTATCGGCCGGCTCGATCTCCGCGGAGATGTTCCGCTTCCATGCCACGTTGCGGAAGGTCACGAAGCGGTTGACGAAGAAGTTCCACAGCATCACGATGACCGCAGCGATCAACTTGGTGACGTTTAGGCCGATGCCGCGGTAGTGCGCTTGGAAGAAGGGGATGGGCACGAGGCGAACAAGTTCGGTGATGGGTGCTTGAAACAGCAGGAAGATCAACTCGTTGATGAGCAAGCCGGCGGCGTTGACGGCGAGGAAGACCGGCATTTGCCGGCGCTTCTTCTGCGTGCGCGATTCGGGATACACCCACAGGCGGTTCCAGATGAAGTTGTTGGTGGCAGCGATGATGAACGCGAGCGCGACGGCGATCGGCACGGGCATGCCCAGGTTGCGCTCGAAGATGTTGAGCAGGACGATGTCAATCACCAGCCCGCTGGCGCCGACGATGGCGAATTTGACAAACCGTTTGATCTCCGGCTTGTTGCGGTGAGCCAACCCATAGAATCGCGTGCCCTTCACCGCAGTGGGCACGAACCGGCTCACGGATAAGGAGCGCTTGTCACTGCTCACGACGTGCATACGTATTAAACCACCGGATGATGCGTTGGATGCGCTCGACGCGATGCCTTGGCTCGCCGTTGCGCGAAAGCTCGTGCCCTTCGCGCGGCCAACGCACCAGCTCGACCGTCTTCTTCTGCAAACGCATGGCCTGGAACAACTGCTCGGCCTGCTCGATCGGCACGCGATAGTCCTGCTCGCTATGCTCGATCAGCAGCGGCGTCCGCATGTTGGGCACCAGCGAGATCGGCGACTTACTCCACAGCGCCTGCACGTCGTCCCATGGGGTGATCCCGCCCATCTCCCGGTCGTTGAAGAAGGGGATATCCGTTGTGTTGCGCATGGACACCAGGTTGTATACCCCGCGCTGGGCGCAGGCTGCAACGAAGCGGTGGTCGCGTCCGATGATCCAGGCCGTCAGATAGCCCGCATAACTCCCGCCGGTTAGGCACAGCCGCGCAGCATCAATATAGTCGCGACCGGCGATCAAGTCCACACCGCGCAACACGTCGTGCATCGGGCCGTCGCCCCAATCGGCCCGATTGGCGTGCCAGAAGTCCCTGCCGTAGCCGTCGGAGCCGCGCGGGTTGCAGTAGAACACCACGTAGCCGGCTGCGGCCATCGCCTGGAACTCGTGCCAAATGCTGCGCGTCGCCGCGCCCCACATTACATGAGGCCCGCCGTGCATCTGCACGATCAGCGGATATTTCTTGCCGGGGTCGAAGTCCGGCGGCGTGATCACCCAGCCCTGGATGGCGCGGCCATCGGAGCGGTAGCGGACGGCCTCTACGCGCCCAATAGCATGCTCGGCCAGGAACTTGGCGTTGGGCCGATACAACGGCCGGACACGGCCGCGCAGATCGAGTTCGTATAGCGCGCTGGGGTCGCCCGGCGTGCTGGCAATGAAGACCACGCGGCCATCGGCCAGCACGCTGAATCCGTTGATCTCATGGACAGCGTCGGTGACTTGCTGGATCTCAATGCGCCGGGCGCGAGGGGTGCGTGGGATACGCGCCCGCCATAGGTTGATTGCGCCGTCTTTGTTGAGCGTGAAGTAAAGGAAGCGGCTATCCGGGCTCCAGACGAATGCAACTAGGCTGCGGTCGAGCACATCGGTCAGGTCAATTAGGTTGTCCATGTCGGCTGCGCCGTCGGGCAGCAGCGGCGCAATCGTCAGCGTGCCGGGTTGGTATGCCGCCGGGTCTTCGAACGAGCGGTCGAAGGCCAGCCACCGGCCATCCGGTGATGGCATGGGCGTGTAGCACGTGTAGTTGGCCAGCGGGATGCGCTCGAAGCGGCGCGCGTTCGGGTCTGCATTACCGGCGTCGAATCGAACTAAATCGGCGTAGCGGAACATATCGCCCGAATCCGGGTCGCGTGTGTAGGCGCTGTAGATCGTCGCGCCGTCGGCTGACCATGCCGGTGGCGCGAAGTTAGCGGCGGTGTCGTTCGGCGTCAGGCGAAAGGCTCTGGCGTCATTCGGCTCGGCGAAGGACGCCGGCACACCTATCACGTAGATGTGAGCGTAGCGATCTTCGATGAACGTCGTGCCGGTGCGGTAGGGCACGCGGGAAATGACGCGCGGATCGAGTCGCATCTCCTCTTCGTGTTGCTTTTGCTCCTTCTCGCGCTTCAATTCCCACGCATCTTTGAACGTGACCGACTCCCGACTCCCGTCTTCCGTCTTCCGTCCCTCGTCCTTGGCGGCTGTTTCGTCTTCGCGCGCACACTCATCGGCGCGCATGCGCGCGGTGAAGGCAATGCGCTTCCCGTCAGGCGACCACTCGAACGCCTCGACGCCGTTGGGGTGCGACGTGACGCTGCGCGCCTCGCCGGGCTCGCGGATGGGCAGGACGAACACCTGCGGTTTCTCATCGCGCGTCGAGATGAAGGCGAGGTAGCGTCCGTCCGGCGACCAGCGCGGCGATCCATCTTTGACGCTGGAGGTGAGCGGGCGCGCCGGCGTGCGCCGGTCGGTCAGGTCTTTGATCCAGATCGTGCGGTTGTATTTGTTGCCGCTGCGATCTACGCTGGTGCGCACGAAGGCGGCATAGGCGCCATCGGGCGAAACGCGCACGTCGTCGAGTAGAACGATGTCGTATAGGCTTTCGGGGGTGATGGGTTTCATGGCTAGGCGCTCGACTATGCTTGCGGTGCGTTGTTGCAGCTTTCCGAATCATGCCACAGCTCGGTATAGCGGGTGTATTTCCCTTTGAGGGCAAAATACGACTGAAGTCGCGGGCAATTTGCAGCGAAGCCGGCCTGCGCCGGCTTTGCCATGCGTTGCGCGCGGATTCATCCGCTGCGCATATTGCGCAATGCCCTTGTTAGAAAATGCGCCCGGTGTAACTTGCTTGCGAGCGGTAGAATGCGTAGCGTTCGTCGCCCCCGGTCGCGCTGCATGGGCGGTGCAACCGGCATCGCCTCAACGAACTCCCCAACGTAGAAGCCACAGAAGCACGCTTGCCGCGTGCAGGTTTTGGCTGCCATGCACGACTCTATTGGCAAGCGACGATGCGCCGGCCAGAGCGACGCTGAGCACAACGAGATGACAGGCCTCAACTCCATCCCACCATCCAAACGATCCGACGCCCTCGCCAGGGTTCACGCCCTGTGCCGCGCTGTGTATGGCGACGCGCTCGGCGCGCAAGCCTACGAACGGTTGCGACAGGTCATCGAATCGTATCCGCCGGTGACGCCGAAGCACCACGATGACCTCACGCAGCGCGACGCAATGCTCATCACGTATGGCGACCAGGTGCGCGAGCCCGGCCGGCCGCCTTTGCAGACGCTCAGTGATTTCTGCGCCCGGCATCTCGTCGGCGTGGTCAGCGCCGTGCACATCCTGCCGTTCTATCCCTACACCTCCGATGACGGCTTCTCGGTCGTGGACTATCGCGCCGTGAACCCGGACTTGGGGACGTGGGAGGACGTCGCGCAGCTGGGCGGGCGTTTCCGGCTGATGTTCGACGCGGTGGTCAACCACATTTCGTCGAAGAGCGCGTGGTTCCAAGGCTACTTGCGCGGCGAGGAAAAGTATCGCGACTACTTCATTGCCGTGGAGGGCAATCCCGACCTCTCGCAAGTCGTGCGGCCACGCGCGCTGCCGCTGCTGACGACGTTCGACACCGCGCTGGGCCGGCGCGCCGTGTGGACCACCTTCAGCGACGACCAGATAGATTTGAACTACGCCAACCCCGACGTGTTGGCCGAGATCGTGGACTTGCTGCTGTGCTACGCGCAGCGCGGCGCGGACTTCATCCGGCTGGATGCGATCGCCTACCTATGGAAGGAGATCGGCACAAGCTGCATCCACCTGCCGAACACGCACCGCGTGGTGCAGATCTTCCGCGCGGCGCTGGACGCGGTCGCGCCGCACGTCCGGCTGATCACCGAGACCAACGTGCCGCACAGCGACAACATCTCTTACTTCGGCGATGGGTCGAACGAAGCACAGCTCGTCTACAACTTCGCGTTGCCGCCGTTGACGCTGCACACGCTGCAGACCGGCGATGCGCGCACGCTCTCGCAGTGGGCGAGCACGTTGTCCTTGCCGTCGAAGCGAACGACGTTCTTCAACTTCCTGGCGTCGCACGACGGCATCGGACTGAACCCGGCGCGCGGTATTTTGAGCAACCGCGAAGTGGACGCGCTGGTCGAGCGGACGCTGGCCGTGGGTGGCTTCATCAATTACAAGCACAACAGTGACGGCTCGCGCAGCCCGTACGAGATGAACGTCAACTACTTCGACGCGCTCAGCTTTGATGCGCCGAAGCTGAGCCTGTCGAAGCTGAGCGCGTCGAGCGAGGAGGAGACGGCCGATCGCTTCGTCGCGGCACACGCGATCATGTTTGCGATGATCGGAATGCCGGGCATCTACTTTCACAGCTTGTTCGGATCGCGCGGCTGGCCGGAAGGCGTGCAGCAACTCGGCTACAACCGCGCCATCAACCGGCAAAAGCTCGACCGCAACGCGCTGGAACGAGAGCTGGCCGATAACAACTCGCGGCGCGCGCGCATCTTCGCCCGGTTGGCGCATCTGCTGCGCGTGCGCGCCGGCCACGCCGCCTTTCACCCCTTCGGCGAGCAGCAGGTGATCGAGTGCGGGCCGGCGGTGTTCGCGTTGCTGCGCGTTTCGCCCGACGACCGGTCGCGCGTCCTGTGCTTGGTGAACGTCTCGGCGGAAGAGCAGCTCGTGCAACCGCCGTGGCGCGCGCTGCTGGGCACGAACAACGCGGTGCGCGACCTGCTTAGCGGCGCACGCCTGAACGTGCACGGGCCGTCGCTCGAACTCGATCCCTACGAAGTGCGCTGGCTATCCGCGCCTTGATGCGTTGTGCGCGTCACGGTCGTCCTTTGTCATCCTTCGACTTAGTTAACGCTATGCACCACTCATCTTCTCATCGCATCGGTTTCATCTCCACGCGCTTCGCCGGCACCGACGGCGTCTCGCTCGAAACGTCCAAATGGGCACACGTGCTGGAAGAGATGGGCCACGTGTGCTATTACTTCGCCGGCCAGTGCGACCGGCCGCCGGAACGCAGCCGCGTCGTGCCCGAGGCGTTCTATCGCCATCCGATCATTGACGAGATCAACAAGATCGCCTACCAGGGCGACTGGCCGAGCCAGCCGCATCCTGAAATCGCCGGCTTGTTCAAAGATCACTTCTCGATCTACACTCGGCCGCCCAGCGTGTCGCGGCGCGTGCAGGAACTCAAAGACTACTTCAAGCAGCATCTCTACGACTTCGTGCGCGACTTCGAGCTGGAGCTGCTGATCGTCGAGAACGCGCTCGCCATCCCGCTCAACCTGCCGCTCGGCTTGGCCATCACCGAGCTGATCGCCGAGACCGGCTTTCCCACCATCGCGCACCACCATGACTTCGCCTGGGAGCGCCAGCGCTTTATCGTGAATAGCGTGGGCGACTACATCGCGGCGGCCTTCCCGCCGCGCTTGCCCTCCATCCGGCACGTGGTGATCAACTCGATACAAGCCGGCGAACTGGGCCGGCGCGCCGGCGTGACCTCGCGCATCATCCCGAACGTGATGGACTTCGACCATCCGCCGGAGATCGGCAACGGCTACACCGACACGCTGCGCGCCGATTTGGGCTTTCGCGACGGCGAATACTTCTTCTTGCAGCCGACGCGCATCATCCAGCGCAAGGGCATCGAACACGCCATCGAACTGACGAAACGCATCGGCCTGCCGGCCAAGCTGGTGATCTCGCATGCTTCCGGCGACGAAGGCACGGAGTACGAGCGCCGCGTGCGCGAATACGCCGCCCTGTTGGGCGTGAACGTGTGCTTTGAGGCCGACATCATCGGCGAGCATCGCGGCCTCACGCCCGACGGTCGCAAGATCTACTCGCTGGCCGACCTCTACCCGCACGCTGATCTGGTCACCTACCCATCGGCCATCGAGGGCTTCGGCAACGCCTTCCTGGAAGCGTTGTACTTCCGCCGGCCGATCCTGGTGAACAACTACTCGATCTACGAAGTGGACATCAAACCCAAGGGCTTCAAGGTGATCGAATTCGACGGCTTTATCTCCGAATCCACGCTGCACCAGGTGCGCCAGATCCTGTTCGACGAGGCGCTGGTGGAAGAGTGGGCCGAGCACAACTACCGGCTGGCGCAGCGCTACTTCTCCTTCTCCGTGTTGCGCTTGCGCCTGGAAGCGCTGCTTGCCGACTGCTTCGGCTACCAGGTGTAGCCGGCGCTCGCTCGGCACGAAGCACGCGGGTGGGTTCTCTATAATCGCGCCGATGGCCCTTCGCCTCTACCGCACCGATGCCTACCTGACCTCGTTCACGGCGCGAGTTGCCGCCTGCGTGACGCACAAGGGCACGCCGGCGCTCGTCCTCGACCAGACGGCGTTCTACCCCGAAGCCGGCGGCCAGCCGCACGACACCGGGACGATCGCCCACGCGCGCGTCATGAACGTGGTCGAGGACGCGAATGGAGAAATCTTGCACGTCTTGGAGAGCGGCGCTTCCGATGGCCTGCAGCCCGGCGACGAGGTGCAGTGCAGCATAGATTGGGCGCGCCGCTTCGACCACATGCAGCAGCACAGCGGGCAGCATGTGCTGTCTCAGGCGTTCATCCGCGTCGCCGGCCTGGATACCATCGCGATTCACATCGGCCAGAGCGATTGCACGATTGACCTGCCGGCGCCGGCGCTGCCGACCAATGCGATCGAGCGTGCCGAACGCGAAGCTAACGCCATCGTGATGGAAGACCGGCCGATCCTCGCCTACGAGGTGAGCGACGCCGACCTGCCGGCGATCCCGCTTCGACGCCCGCCCAAGGTCAGCGGCGCGATTCGCATCGTCGAGGTGAAGGATTACGACTGGTCGGCGTGCGGCGGCACGCACGTGCGCAACACGGCGCAGATCGGCCTGATCAAGATCATCAAGGCCGAGAAGCGCGGCGCGGAGACGCGGATCACCTTTCGCTGCGGCGGCCGGGCGTTTGACGACTATGCGCGCCTCAGCGCTGCGACCGGCCGCCTAATGGAGGCGCTGAGCGCCGGCCGCTACGACGTGGAGCAGGCCGTGCAGAAGCTGATCGCCGAGGCGCGCGCCGATCGCAAAGCGCTGCAAGACGCCCAAGCGCGCCTGATCGCCTACGAAGCGGCTGAATTGCTCGCCGGCGCCGCGCATGAGGGTGAGCAACTCTGGGTAACGCAGGCATTTGCCGGGCGTGACCCATCCGAGCTGCGCGCGCTGGCCAAGCAGCTCACCGGCACATCGCGTGTTGTGGTGCTGCTCGGCGCGTCGGGCGACAAGGCGCAATTGATCTTTGCGCGCGCGCAAGATGCAACCGGCGATATGGCCGCGGCGCTGCGCTGCGCCTTGGCTGTGCTCTCGCCTGACGGCGCGGCGAAGGGCGGCGGCGCGCCGGCGTTCGCGCAAGGCGGCGGCGTTACTGCCGATTTGGCGCGGGTGCAGGCAGCCATCGCCGCAGCGCGCGCATGGCTGTGTGATCAGCCGCGCACCACCTCGGTCAGCGCCGACAAGTCCTGATCGCCCAAGCCGCGCTGCATCGCTATGCGCAACAGCTCGCGCGTGAGCGCGCCGGTCGGGACGGCCACGCCCAACTCGTCGGCCAAACGCAGCGCGTAGGTCACGTCCTTGTGCATCCAGCGCAACGCGAAGTGCGTGTCGGTGTGGTCGCGCTTGGCCACATGGTCGAGCTTCATCTTGACCACCGGGCTGCTGGCTGCGCCAATGCTGAGCGCCTGCATCACGACGTTCGGATCGAGGCCGGCTTTGTCGGCCATCGCCACGCCCTCGCCCAGCGCTGCGATGTGGACGGCGGCCATCATGTTGTTGATCAGCTTGAAGATGGCGCCGCTGGCCGGTGGGCCGAGGTGCAGGATGTTCGCGCTGCAACACGCCAGCACCGGCCGCACGCGCGCGAGCACGTCGGGGTGTGCGCCGACCAGGAAGGTCAGCGTGCCGTTGGCGGCGGCGACTTTGCTGCCGGTGACCGGCGCGTCCACGAACGCCAGCCCGCGCCCCTGGGCGAGCTGGTGCAGCGCGCGCACCCATTCGACTGAGAGCGTGCTTGCTTCGACACCGATGGCGTCCGCGCGCATCGCGTTCAGCGCGCCGCGGTCGCCCAGCCACATAGCGCGCGAGGCCGTGTCGTCGCCGACCATGCTGATCACTACGTCGGCGTTCGCAGCCGCGTCGCGTGGGCTGTCGGCCCATTGGGCGCCGGCCTCCAGCAGCGGGCGCGCCTTCTCCGGGGTACGGTTGTACACGCGGACGGCATAGCCGGCTTTCAGCAGGTTGCGGGCGATGCCGCTTCCCATGATGCCCAGCCCCAAAACAGCGATCTGTTGCATTTTCAGTTCCTTCACCTGAGAATTGCGGAAGATGATTGATCTTACATCGCTGCTCAAGCCGCAACAACGCTTCGTGTTCGACGCCATTCGCGATGCTGCGCGGGAGGCGGGCACGCCGGCCTATCTGGTGGGTGGCGCAGTGCGCGATTGGTTGTTGCAGTTGCCCGAGATTGACGATCTGGACTTCGTCGTTGAAGGCAGCGCCATCGCCCTCGCTGAATCGCTCCGTCAGCGCCACGGCGGCGAAGTGCAGGCATATCCCAAATTCGGCACGGCCACCTGGCACTTGAACGATGTAGTGGTGGATTTGGCCATGGCGCGGCGTGAGTCTTACCCCCGGCCGGCGGCGCTGCCGGTGGTCGAGCCGAGCGACCTGCCTACCGATCTGCTGCGGCGCGATTTCACCGTCAACGCCATGGCGATGCGCCTGGACGACTTCACGCTGATTGATCCATTAGGCGGCCGGGACGATCTGCAGCGCGGCGTCATGCGCGTCATCCATGCGCGCAGCTTCATAGACGATCCGACGCGCATGTTGCGCGGCGCGCGCTATGCTGCGCGGTTCAAGTTCGAGTTGGACGCCGAGACGCGCATGGCTCTGGAAGCCGGCCTGCCCTATGTGCGCGCGCTGACCGGCGAGCGCGTGAAGTATGACCTGGAGCTGAACTTCGAGGATCGCGAGCCGGAAGGCGCGCTGATTTTGCTGCGCGAGTGGGGCGTCTTCGAGGCCGCCGGCATCCCTGTGCCGCCGGCGGACCAGTTGGCGCACCGCTTTCGCCAGGCGCGCGGGGTGTTGTGGTCCGGTGAGTGGCCAATCGAGACGCTGCACATGAGCGCGCGTGGTCTGCTGCATGCGATCGGGTGGGGCGCGCTGACTTACAACATCGGCCAGCTCGGCATCGCCCGCTGGGTGGACTGGATCCCGTTCGAGCACCATGTGCGCGACGCGCTGATTGACCTCGGCCCGCTGAGCAGCTTGTCGGCTGCGTCGTTCCGTGCCCGGCGCAGCCGGCTGTCGGAACTGCTCCACAACTTCAGCGGCCTATCGCTGTTCCTTGCCTACCTGTTCGAGACGAACAAGCTGAAGCGCGACGCCTTGCTGTGCGAGTGGAAGGACTGGCGCTGGGTGAAGCCGGTGACCACGGGCGAAGATTTGCGGGCGCTTGGTCTGCCGCCCGGGCCGGCCTACGGCCGCATCCTCAGCCGGCTGCGCAAGGCGTGGCTGGACGACGAGGTGAAGTCCTACGCCGAAGAGCAGCGCCTGTTGCAGCAGTTGATCGAAGTGGAGGGAATGTGATAACATTCGGGCTGCGGCCCCTTCGTCTAGTGGTCTAGGACGAAGCCCTCTCAAGGCTTAAACACGGGTTCGAGTCCCGTAGGGGTCATGCAGTGAGGAACCAGGCTTCTCGAAGAAGCCTGGTTCCTTGTTTTTACTCGTCACAACTACCCAACCGGCGAGTTAAAGGCTGCCCGGCTTTCCGTTGCTCGCTTCGCGCGCGCGATGTAGCGTCCGGGTATAGTCCGTGGGCAACAGTTCGCCGCGCGAACATGAGCGCAGCAGGTGAGGTGAGCATGTACAAGAAGATCCTCGTGCCCCTCGATGGTTCGGCGCTGTCGAGCGCAGTGTTGCCTCGCGTGCGCCCAATCGCTGAGTGTGCCGGTGCACAGGTCGTGTTGTTGCGCGTCGTTCCGGAGATCGGCATGCGCATCGGTGTGCCGGCGCCGCCGGCCGACGCGCAGCTTGCGGAGCAGCCGGGTGCCCCTCCGCTTCAGGCAGTTCCCCTCGAGATCGCGCAGTATGAATCCGCCGCGCGCGCGTATCTGAATCACGTCGCAGCCGAATTGTCTGCGGCCGGCATCGCGACGCGCACTCGAGTTGTGACCGGCCCGGTCACCGATGGGATTCTGGATGTCGCCAACGAAGAAGGTGTGGATTTGATCGCCATGTCCACACACGGCCGGGGCGGGCTGGGCCGCTTCCTTTTGGGTAGCATTGCCGGTCAAGTCGTCCACTACGCCAAAGCGCCGGTCTTGCTCGTGCGCGCGACGGCAGATGAACAAGCGCCTGCAGCGTGCAGTTATCGGAAGATCCTCGTGCCGCTCGATGGCTCGGCGTTCTCACATGCAGTGTTGCCTCATGCGCGCCAGGTCGCGACGTGCCTCGGAGCGCAGGTAATCTTGCTGCAGGCGATCCCGGAGCCCGAGCCGGAGGCGAGCGAAGCGCACTGGATGCTCACGTTCGGCGGACCAGCGTCCATCGGCGAGGTGCCCGGCGAAGGCGGCCTGCGCCCCGGCATGGATCCATCGGCGCAAAACCAATGGGCCGAGTCCATCCGCGCCGAACTGGTCAGGCGCACTGAGCGCGAGATGGAAGCGGCGCAGAGCAATCTCAATGCTGCTGCGTCGGTCTTCAAATCGGCAGGCCTGCCGGTCGAGACGATGATTCAGGTTGGCCGGCCTGCCGAGGTGATCCTGGACGCAGCAACAGCGAATGCCGCGGACATGATTGCGATGGCGACGCACGGTCGCAGCGGCATCCAGCGCCTCTTGCTCGGCAGCGTGGCCGATCGCATCGTGCGTCATGCGCATGTGCCGGTGTTGCTGGTGCGGCCGGAGTCTGCAAGTGAGTGAGCAGACGCCCGGTCTCGACTTACATACCTGATTCAAGGGCAGGCCATCTCAGGCTCGTACCATCGTGCGGTCTTGAAGCTGGACGGCGCGCACAATCCATTGTTGCCCCGGATGGTCACAGCAACCAATTTGGTGAGATTGGCGAAGCTGTCGGGCAACGCGCCGCTGAGCTGGTTCTGATGCAACGTCAGTTCGGTTAACCGCACTAGGTTGCCTAACTCCGCAGGCACCTCGCCGCTGAGCTGGTTCTCGAAGAGCGACATTTGTCGCAGCGCTGTTAGCTTGCCCAACTCCGGCGGAATAGGACCGCTGAGGTCGTTCATATACAGGTTGAGCACCTGCAAGTTGGTCAAGTTCCCCAGCTTGGGCGGAATCTGGCCGGACAGCCGGTTGTTATCGAGTCCGAGGAAGCGCAGACGAGTGAGCTTGCCCAATTCCGGCGGGATCCGACCGGTGAACTCATTGCCGCCGAGGCGAAGCTCCACCAGGTTGGTCAGCTCGCCCAATTCGGGTGGGATTTCACCGCTCAGGTCGTTGCTGGTCAGTTCGAGATACTCCAACGACTTGAGCTGCGCCAGCTCGACGGGAATCGGGCCGGTGAGCTTGTTGACGCTCATGGACAGCTTGCGCAGGCCGGTGAGCTTAGCGATCTGGGGCGGAATCGGCCCCGACAAGTCTTTGAGGTCCAAGTCCAACTCGACGATGCACGTTTCACCTGTGCCGACCCCGCCAAAGATCGCCACCTTATCTACGGCGAGGTTGGGTTGACCCATCGCCTTGAGCACTTCCTCGAGCACCTGCCGGTCTTGTGCCTCGGAGCAGGCCGGCGTGGTCTCAGCGACAACCGTCGCTGCAGGTACTTGTACGGGTGCGAGGGTCGGCGTCAGCGCCTCGGTTGCTCGGACCTGACCAGCCTCGGTCACGACGGTCGCCGCAGGCACCTGGATCGGCGCTACGGTTGCCGTCAGCACTTCGGTCGCCTGAACCGGCTCCACTGTTACCACTACTGCCTCCGCAGTAGCAATGGGCACGGCTGTCGGCGTCGGCGGCGCCGGCTCCTGGGTTGGCGAGGCGGGCGTTGCCACCTGGCCGGCCGGCTCGATACGCACACCAACGCCGCCGCAGCCGCTGAGCGCCGCGCTCAACACAACACTGCATACGATCGAACTGAAAAGGTTTTTGCGCAACATGGCATTCCTCCTTCCATTTACACGGATTGACTTCGTTCATTGCGTCCGGCTGCGTTGCTGCACCCGAACGACGCACACAGAGTAACCGGGCGAAGTTACGCCTGTGCGAAGTCACGTGACGGCGCGGTAACGGTTTTGTTACGCCGCCGTAACATCCGCAGCTTGAAGGGGAAGTTGGATGCGGAACGTTGCGCCTCGACCAGGGGCGCTCTCGCAGGTGATTTGCCCGCCGTGCTGCTCGACGATCTGCCGCACGATGGCCAAGCCGAGGCCGCTGCCGCGCACGCGGCGCTGCGCATCGCCTCGATACAGCTCGTCGAAGATGTGGGGCAGGTCTTCGGGCGAGATGCCGGGCCCGTCGTCGCTAACGGTGATGCATACGCGCCCATCGGCACGGCGCAGCGTCACCGTTACGCGACCGCCCGGCCGTCCGTACTTGATGCCGTTGTCAATGAGGTTCAGAAACACCTGCTTCCAAGCGTCGCGATCCACCAAGGGGCGCGGTAAACGCGGCTCGGCGTTCAGCTCGAGCGTGATCTGCCGTTCATCTGCCGGCCCCAGCATGCTGAGCACGACTTCCTCGGCGACTGCGCCTAAATTGGTAGGACGGCGCTGGAGTGGCTGCCCGGCCTCCAAGCGCGCCAGCAGCAACAGGTTGGAGACCAGGCGCGTCAGCCGGTCTACTTCCTCGCGGCTGATCTCTAGCGACCCCAACCAGCTCGCGTCATTCTGCTCCGCGTCGGAGATGCTAGAGGCGATGTGTGCCAGATGACCTTGCAGCGCTGTGAGAGGTGTGAGCAGTTCGTGGCTGAGCGTGCGGATCAACTTGCGATAGCTCGCCTCGGATTGCTGTCGCTGCGAGAGATCCCACAGCGTGACCAACGTGTAACCGGCGTTGGGCAAGGCGATCGCCTGGGCCTGAACGATCTGTCCGTCACTGCTGCGCAGCACGGTGGACTGCCGGAGGTTCGGCGCTGCAGCCTGGCACAGCCGATCGAGCGCGCCTATATCCAACTGCGCGGCCAAAGTCTCTGCTGCAATGTTGGCGAACCGGCGCTGCCGTGCTTGATCGAACAGCATGACGCCGATGGGAAGTTCGGCCAGCGCCGACTGCCACGTGCGGTTCTGACGCTGGCCGTAGCGATAGCTCAGCCAAGCAATCATGACCACCAGCGTAACGACGCCCATGGTGAGCAGAGCGAAACACCATAGGTCGAAGATGATGCGATACATCCTTCACAGCACGCACGTCACGATCCACTGAACCACAGACCTCACGCGGTCACACTCGACGGCGAACGCAGCATTCGATCACCACTCACGAAACGCATAGCCCACCCCGCGCACCGTCAAGATGTAGCGCGGGTTCGAGGGGTCGGGCTCCAGCTTGCGGCGCAGCTCGGCGATGTGCCTGTCCACAGTGCGGGTATCTACCGCCACGTCCCAGCCCCACACCTGATCGAGCAACATCTCGCGTCCGAACGCCTGGCCGGCATGGCTGGCGAGATACACCAGCAAATCGAACTCGCGCGGCGTGAGCATCACCTCGACGCCATCGCGCAGGACTCGCCGGCGCTGCGGATCAATTGTTAGCCACCGGTCCACTACCAACAGCGTTGTCGTAGCGCCGGCACGCGCAGCCGCGACCATCCGAAAGGCGGCGCGAATGCGTGCGAGCAGCTCGCGTTCGTCGTAGGGCTTGGTGATGTAATCGTCGGCGCCGACTTCGAGGCCGATGACCTTATCGGTCGTGCCATCCCGAACCGTCAACATGATCACCGGCGTATAGCCCGGCAGCGCCCGGATCGCGCGGCAGACCGCCAGGCCGTCCAGCAGCGGGTCACCTAGGTTGACATCGAGCAGCACCAGATCGAAGTTGCGCGATTTCAGCAGTTCTAGCGCCGCGCGCCCGTCGGCAGCCCAGGCCGTTTGATAACCCGTGCGTTCCAACAGTAGTTGCAGCGAGGAAGCAACGCTCGGCTCATCGTCCACGATTAGGATGTGCGCCATCGGCGTCAATGTTACCGCCTTGTGCAAGGGCGATCGCATCGGAGGTTTGAGACGCTCGCTTAGCAACTCCGTGCGGGCTGTGCTTAAATCCCCCTGCATGACTTCTGCAGAAGCTCTCTTCGACCAGGCCCGGCAAGTGCTGCCCGGCGGCGTGACGGCCACGGCGCGCTTCAATAAGGCGCTCGGTCGCCCGTTCTACATCGCCCGCGGCGATGGCGCATACGTGTTCGATCTAGACGAGCAGCCCTATGTTGATTTGTGCACTTCGCACGGCGCATCGCTGCTCGGCCACAATCACCCGGCGATCAAAGCCGCCGTGACGTGTGCGCTGGAGCTGGGGATCATCTGCGCTGCCGAGACCGAACACCAGGTGGCGCTGGCGGAGAAACTGCGCGCGCTGGTGCCGTGCGCGGAGATGGCGCGCTTCTCATCGAGCGGCACCGAGACGATGATGCACGGCCTGCGGCTGGCGCGCGCTGCGACCGGCCGCGAGAAGATCATCAAATTCGAGGGGCACTTCCACGGCTATTCGGACTTTTTGAACTTCAGTTGGGCGCCGCCACCGGCGCAGGCCGGCCCATCCAATGCGCCGCTGCCATATCCCGAATCCGCCGGCATCCCCGGCATGACTGCGCAGACCATCATCATCGCGCCGTTCAACGACCCGGACGCGCTGGAAGCGATTTTCGAACGGCACGGGCGCGAGGTCGCCGCATTGGTGATGGAGCCGATCAACTACGACTCCGGCTGCATCCCGCCGCAGCCGGGCTTCGTCCGGCGCTGCCGCGCGCTGTGCGATCACTACGGCGCGCTGTTGTTCTTCGACGAGGTGCTGACGGCCTTCCGCATGGCGCCCGGCGGCGCGCAGCAGTATCTCGGCGTGACGCCCGACCTGGCCGTGCTGGGCAAAGCATTCGGCGGCGGCATGCCGATCAGCGCGCTGGTCGGGCGACGTGAAGTGATGATGCACCTGAAGCCGGCCGGGCGCGCCGAGATGAGCGGCACTTATCTGGCGCATTTGACCGCCGTGCTGGCCGCCGGCGCCGCGTTGGACGAATACAGTCGCCCGGGGTTCTACGAGCGGCTCGACGCGCTAGGCGAGCACTTCTACGGCAGCTTCCAGAGCCTGATCGAGCGCAGCGGCGTGAAAGTGCGCCTGCAATACGTCGGCCCGCGCTTTGGGCTGTATTTCGGCCTCGACCCGGATCGCCCGGTGGTGAACTACCGGCAGGCCGCGCAGCAAGACCATGAGGCATTTTTAACCTTCGTGCGCGGGTGCATCCGGCGCGGCGCGTATGTACACGTCTCCGCGCACCACGGCTTCTCGGCAGCGCACACCGAGGCCGACCTGGATCGTGCACTCGAGGCGATCGCAGGTGCGCTGGAGGATGTGAAACGAAGTAGCAGATGAAGGGGCGTCCATGCTGCTGTGAACTGTCAGGCTCGTCGCGCTCACAGCAGCATGGACGCCAGCGGCTGATTAGCTGAGCAAGCGTGCCACGAAACCGACGGCCACGCGCTTAGCCAAACCTCTGTGGTCGCCATTGACCGCTTCGACGAGATAGGCAACGCCGTCTGCATCACTCTTGGCGCCAGGTATCTCGTAATACTCAATGATGACCCTACCCAAGAATTTGCTGTCCTTGCCGGCGGCACTGATGATCGGCTCCTTCGAGTTCAAGAATTCAGGGATGTTCGCTTTGAGAATTTGTTTGGTCCACTGACCCGGCTGCGGCTCGGTTTGGGCGACACCGCTGTTCCATCGTTCTGACATAGCATAACCTCCTGTTCGAATCGTTAACTCCTTTCACCCGCATGCGACGCATGCGCAATCGAATACGCATGGATCGCCATACCAACTGCCATATGCGTACACTCGGCGAGGCGTGCAGTTGCACCCGCTGCACACGCACCAACACGTCAGTCCTCCGCTGGTGCAATGCGACACACACGGGTCGCACGGGCCGAAGCATTCGCCCGGACAGCCGGTAGCAACAGCCTTCGCTGCCTGCCCGATTGCGGAGAGGCCACTGGCGAGCGCCACACCCAAGGCTGCCACTCCCTTCAAGAAGCCGCGACGCGAAAGCTGGTGCATGACAAAATCCGTCGTTCGATCAGCCAAACCTTCGATCACATTCGATCACCTCCTTCAGGCGCTGAATGAAGTTTGCTCGACGCCACATAGACCGCCGGCACGATCAAACCGACTTCAGCGTGCGCCTCACGCTGAATCGGCGGCGCGATGCGGAGCGCCTTGTATATCCATTGGCCGGCGTGCGGATTGAACGTTTGACTGACGAGGCGACAGCGTTCATCCACGACCAGACCGGTGGGGACAGCGATCACGTTCAAACGCCGCATGGCTGTGCCTTCGACGTCGAAGACCACGAGGATTGCAGGAGCAAGCCCAGGATGGGACCGCAGCAACCGGCGCGCTTCGGCGACATCTCCCACCATGATGAGCACGACGCCACGATTGGCGACGTCGCTATCTTCCAGCGCTTCGAGCTGTTCTAGCACCATGCGGCAAGCGGCACACGCGCCACTCAAAAAGAGAATCACGCCGCCTCGCTGCTTCAGATGACCGCTCACCGGAACGATCTCGCTGTCCTGGTCGGGCAGATACAAGTCGGGCAATACATCACCGATCTCGAGAGAAGTGATGGGCGGTGCAGCCATGCGCCAACGCTGCTGCATGATGCCGAGCTGGCGCAGCGTGCCAATCACCAATAACCCGAGCAGGAGCAACAACGCCCACTGCGCCAAGAAAGCGATCAACCAAATTCCTTCCATGACCTACGCCTGCTGCCTCACAAACGCCGTGCTGCTCGCACTCAGGGCAAACACGATCACCATCAGATTCACCACGACGACGAGCAGGCCGACCATCTCCGACGCGCTCAATCTCAGTAGCCAAGTGGGGGTGAATGTCTCTGTAGGTCGCACCCAGGCCCAGCCGACCATCCCTAACGCCATTCCGAGCAAGATCAGGTTGCGCACGAGCATGCCGGGACCGATCGCAGCGCTGCTCTCGCCGAAGCAGTTGCACGGCGGATCGCTCCCACGCCGGAGATGTGCGGCAATCACCAAGGAGAAGAGGCCGAGCAGCACGCCGGCGATCGCAGGGAGGAACGCCGGCCAGAAACCCACCAACAATCCCACACCGAGCGCCAACTCGACTGGCGGCAAAACCAGTGCAACACACTGTGCTATCGCGCCCGACAAGCGGCGCATCGTCAATCGCTCCACGCTGCTGCCCAGCGCCCTCCAAGCCCGCAGCTTAGCGATCGCCGCCAAGATGAACACGCAGCCGAGCGACAAATGCAGCGCAGCGATGAGCGCTTCACCTGCGGTCATGGCGTCACCTTGCTTTTCCAAGCGGGAATATGCTTGACATACACGTGATCTTTTGGCGTGAGCACGACGATCACGCGGTTGTCGTAGCCGAAATGCACTGCTGCAACGCCTTCGTCCCGATATGAGAACGTCGCGACATGCTCGCCGGACTGTACATCGCGAATCTCTACTACTACGCCGGTGGAGATGGCCAGCCACTTGCCATCGCCGCTGAGGATGATGCTATCCGACGCCGTCAGTTCGCGTTGCCAGAGGCGCGTGCCTTGATCAACCAGCCAAACGGAAACCTGGCCGGGTTCCCTAACGACGAGCTTGACCCCGCTTGGATCGAGGAGAAGCCGCACGGGCGAGGTCACCGTCGTGAGGGCGCGGATGGGTCGCTCACGTTCGAGGTCCCAGACAGTCACGCGATAACGGCTATCCACGAAAGCAGCGCGCGATCCATCGGCGCTCACTGTCATGGACCGGACTTCCGCCATGGTCAGTGGCTCTTTGCTGACTGCAGCGCTCGTCGAAGGGCGCAATGGCCAAGCGCCGGCAGATGCAAGCGCCACCCACACCCCGACGGCGACTAAAACGAGGAGCAAGCCCAGCGAGGCCAGCGCAGACAGCGGATAGCGCCAGCGCCGAGATGAATCGAAGTCAGCGTTCTGAGACAGCTTATGCCGAACTTTCCACGTCACGTCTGTGTGATCAGACACGCCGCGGACGGCCAAGGTGTTCAGCGCCTTCCGGACGATTGCATCTTCATCGCGTTGATCTGGGCTTTGGAAATGATCTTGAGTCATTGGCTTTGTCATGTCGCTGTAGGTCGGTTCGAAGAAACCGGTGTTCGCCGGCTTCTTCCCATTGACGCAATACTTCGCGTAACGTCCTTCTCGCTCGATGCAGCCGCCACTTCACCGTCCCCAGGGGCACGTTCATGAGTGCAGCAATCTCGCGCTCCTCCAAATCCATGTAGAAGCGTAAGACAACAGCCGTTCGTTGCTCGGCAGACAAGCGCCACAATGCCGCTCTGACGGCGCGCAGCGATTCGTTGCGCGCAGCGACATCGTCTGGCTGGAGCGAGTCGCATGGCCACTCCTCGGCCGTCTCCCAGGGCGCATGTCGCCGGTTTTGGCGCAGCCACTTCAGCGCCAGGTTGACGACGATGCGATAAAACCACGGCGCAAACGGGCGCTTTGGATCGTACTGATGAATCCGCTCGAAAGCCACGATGAATGCGTCGGCGACGACATCTTCAGCTACATCGCGGCTGCCTACGATGAGAAAGGCCATGCGCAACGCGCGCAATTGGTGCAGGTGGACCAGCACTTCGAGTCCCCTGACATCTCTCTGTCGAAGCAGCGCAATCGCGACCGATTCATCCTCGGTCACAGCTTCGTCGTGGCTCAACTGCATCTACCCTGAATATCCAGAGCGCAGGCGAAAGGTTTGCCTTCGTTCAGCATCGCGACTATGCTAGCAACCTGAACATCACACATGCGCATCGCCATCGGTTCATTCGTCCAAGAGTCGCAATTCTTCTCACCGGTCAAAGGCGCATGGCAGCACTTCGGGCCGGAGCAGATCGCCCGCGGCCGGGCCATGCTCGATGCCGCAGCCGGCACGCGCTCGGAGGTCGCCGGCGCGATGGACGTCGCAGCGCGGCGCGGCATCCGGCTCGTCCCGCTGCTGCGCGCCATGTCATCGTCATCCAGCGCGCCGATCGTGCGCGAGGTGTACGAGTCCATCCGCGATGAGCTGCTGGCACGCTTGCGCGAAGCGATCGCCGAGCCCCTGGACGGCGTGTTGATGGTGATGCATGGTGCGATGAGCGCCGAAGGCTATGACGACGCCACCGGCGACGTGTTGCAGCGCGTGCGCGAGATCATCGGCCCGCGCACGCCGCTGGTCGCCACGCTCGACCTACACGCCAACATCACCCGCCTGATGTGCGAGGCCGCCGATGGACTGGTCGGCTATCTCACCTTCCCGCATGTTGACCTGTATGAGACCGGCGCGCGCGGCATGCAACTGTTGCTCGACGCTGCCGCCGGCAAGATCAAGCCGGTCACGGTCATGGCCAAGCTGCCGATGATCATCCCTGCCGAGAACGCGCAGACGACACACGGCGTGATCCATGATTTGTTGCTGACCGCCCAGACGCATCTCACGGAGCCGGGAATCCTCGACATCTCGATCTTCCCAATGCAGCCGTGGATGGACGCGCCCGAGGCCGGCTGTGCTGTAGTCGTCGTCGCCGACGAGGCACAGCACCGGCGCGCAGAGGAGGTCGCTGTGCAACTCGCCGACACTTGGTGGCGACGCAGGGAAGAACACCGCGTCGAACTCGCGCCGACCGAACAGACGATCGCCGAGGCACTGGCCAGCGAACGCAAGCCCTGGGTGCTGGCCGACTCGGCCGATGCGCCGTCGTCGGGCGCGCCGGGCGACAGCACCGTGACACTGAAGGCACTGCTCGATGCACAGCCGGCGAAGGACTGCTACACCAACATCGTTGATCCGCAAGCCGTAGCCGCGATGATCGAAGCGGGCGTGGGGAGCGAGGTCACCGTGTCGTTGGGTGCGTGCTCCGGGACGACGCTCTATCGGCCGGTCAGCGTGTCTGGGCGCGTGCGCCTGATCTCCGACGGCGCATTCGTGCACAAGGGCGAAGGGTTGCGCGGCGCGACGATGCATCGCGGGCGCACGGTTGTATTGCAAGCCGGGCGTGTGCACATCGTGGTGATGGAGCGCGCTTGCATTCAGTGGGATCCGGAACTGTATCGCTCGGTGGGGCTAGAGCCGATGGACGCGCAGATCGTGATCGTCAAGTCGCCGGCCGGCTTTCGCGCCGCGTATTCTCCTTTCGCTGCCGAGATCCGCGTGTTGGATGCACCGGGCGTTTGCACGCCGAACCTGACCACCTTGCCCTACGCGCGCATCCCGCGCCCGATGTGGCCGTTCGATCCGATGGACGATTGGCGCACCGCGCCGTAGCGCGATTGCGTGAAGTGATCACGCCAGCGCTTCGAACTCCGCCCAGGCCTCGGCCAGTTCGCGTTCGGCTTGCCGGTATGCCTCGCCCAACGCCTGAATGCGTGCGAAGTCGTTGCCGGCTTGCTCCATCTGGCGGGTGAGCGTTTCCATTTGCGCTTCCAGCGACTGAATGCGCTGCTCGAGGGCAGCCAGCTTTG
Organism: Candidatus Roseilinea sp.; assembly: GCA_025055235.1. Classification (GTDB taxonomy): domain Bacteria; phylum Chloroflexota; class Anaerolineae; order J036; family Brachytrichaceae; genus JAAFGM01. The sequence continues at coordinate 26,015 of JANWYN010000019.1, forward strand.
CCTGCCGTTGTTGTTGCGCGTTCTTCGACATCCCTGGCGTGATCACCGTGGCGCGCTGCGCATGCTGAACGCCGTTCGTCTTCTCATCATCCTTCGGCAGTGTCGCCGCTGCATCACGAGCCTCGCGCCACTCATCATAGGGCCCTTCGAAGATGCTCATGCGCACCGCGCCATCCGCACCTCGATCCAAGATCCACAACTGCGTGGCCAGCGCGGCGATCAGGTAACGGTCGTGCGACACGAACAACAACGTGCCATCGAATTGCTGCAGGGCCTCGGTCAACGCCTCCTGTGAGGGGATGTCGAGGTGATTGGTCGGCTCGTCGAGCAGCAGGAAGTTCGCACCCTGCAGCGCCAGCTTGGCCAGCGCCACGCGCCCGCGTTCGCCGCCGCTCAGCGCAGCGATCCGCTTGAAGTGATCATCGCCGCTGAACAGGAAGCGCCCGAGGATGTCGCGGGCTTCGCCCACCTTCAAGTCGGCGCGCGCCGACATCAGCTCTTCCAGCACGGTGTTGTCAGGGTTCAAGCCTTCGCTGGCCTGGGCGAAATAGCCGATGCGCACGCCGGCGCCGATCTTCACTTCGCCGGCCAGCGGCGGCAACTCACCGGCGATGGTCTTCAGGAAGGTGGTCTTGCCGGTGCCGTTTGGGCCGATCAGCGCGGCGCGCTCGCCGCGCATCAACAACACGTCCGGCGCAGTGAACAAGATGCGAGGCGCAGAGCGACCGTCCTCAGCGCGATAGCCTACGCACAACGCGCGCGTCTCCAGCACCCGGTCGCCGCTGCGCGCGCCGCTGTGCAGCCGCAGCGAGAGGACGCGCTGTTGCACAGGCTTCTCCAGCCGCTCTAAGCGATTCAGTCGGCGCAGCCGGCCTTTGGCCTGCGCAGTGTTTTGGCCGGCGATGTTGCGCCGGATGTATTCCTCTTGCTTCTTGATGAACTCGCGCTGCGCCTCATACTCGGCCAGCGCGCGCTCGCGCCGTTCAGCGCGCTGTTGCGCATATTCGGTGTAGCCACCGCGATAGAACTCCAGGTAGGCCTGCCCATCGGCGCGCTTGCCCATCTCCCACACGCGGTCGCACACTTCGTCGAGGAAGTAGCGATCGTGAGAAACGACGATCAGCGCGCCGTCCCACTCTTGCAGATAGCCTTCCAGCCACTCGATGCCCTGTTGATCGAGGTGGTTGGTTGGCTCGTCGAGCAACAGCACGCCCGGCGATTGCAGGAGCAGGCGCGCAAGGTTGGCACGCACGCGTTGCCCTCCACTCAATGCTGCGATCGGCTTGTGCAAATCCGTTTCGGCAAAACCGAGGCCCAGCAGCACGCGCTTGATCTTCGGCTCGATCTCATAGCCGCCCTTCAACTCGAACTCATGTTGCAGCGCGCCGTAGGTCTCCAGGAGTCGCGATGACCGATCACTCGATCCGTCTACTTGAGCCAGTGCACGCTCGATCTGAGCCAGGCGTGCCTGCAAGGCGTTCAATTCGTCAAAGGCGGAATGCGCCAGTTGCCACACGGTGCGCTCGTCAGACTCCTCTGCCGACTGCGCCAAATAGCCCAGCGTGACGCCGCGCGCGATGTGCACCCGGCCGCCGGCGTCGGATTCGTCCTCACCGGCGATGATGCGCAGCAGGGTGGTCTTGCCGCAGCCGTTTGGGCCGACCAGCGCGATCTTGTCGCCGCGCGCGACGCTGAAGCTCAGGCCCGTGAACACATCGAACGCGCCGAACGATTTGCTCACGTTTACGCCGCTGAGGAGGGACATCGCTGCGGATTGTAGCGAAAGCGTGCAAGGCGCTGGCAATGCGCCAGAGGCAAAAAGGAGGGATACGAGCCGGCAGCCGCTTAGCTCTGCAAGATGTCGGCCAGGGTGCAGGCGAAGCCGGGCAACACCGCCTCGCCGCTGAGCACGCCGTCCCCTCGCACGACGCTCACCGAACCGTCGGCGCGGTAGATCGTGGCGCGGCGCAGCTTCGGATTGATCACCCAGACCAGTTGCGTGCCGTGCTTCAGATAGAGTTCGACCTTGTCCTCGATGGTCGTCATGCTGTCGCTGGGCGAGATGATCTCGACGGCGAGGTCGGGAGCGAACTGGCCGAAGGTCTCCGGCGACTGTCCATCCGGCAAACGCTCCATGCGAACGAACGACACATCGGGGGAGAGAAGAATGTTCTCGGCAAGTTGGTAGCCGACGTTCGACATGAACAACCTGCCGAGCCGATTCGAACGCAGATAGATGCCGAGCAACACGATCAACTCGGCAACCACTTCTTCATGTTTCATTCCAGCCGGTGAGACGATCAGTTCTCCTTCGATGAGTTCGTACTTCTGCCCGTCGCGTGGGACGTGATACATGTCGTCCACCGACCGGACAGCCGGAGGAGTCGCCTTAGAGGGTGCAGCCGTTGCCAGAACCTGCGCTTCAGCCATGCCGAGATTGTAATCTAGGGCCTGCCTCAAATCTGCACTTGCAGCAAGGCCAGCAAAGCATCCGGCTCATCCACGCTCACTACGATCCGCTCGCCGTGAAAGTCCATTAGCACCAGCCGGTCGAGCCGCGTGGCGAACATCTTGAACTCGCCGAGCGTAGGGGATTGAAACGTGCCATACCAGCCGAATACGCCGCCGACCGACACCAGCCGGATCGCAGACTGCAATTCGTGAATCGCGATGCGCCGGGCGCCGCTGAGCGCAGCTAAGTGGCGTGGCACGCCGCCCCAACGCCGGCGGATGTAAACCACGTCGTCGCCCACCTCGACGCCGTTGGGCGACAGGGCAAACAAAAACGCGAAGAAAGCTGCCAGCCCGACGCTGATCGTGGCGAAAAACAGCGACCGGCCGGCCTGAGCGGCCGCGCCGGTCAGCACAACCACGATCGCGACGATCGCCAAAACGGCGATGCTGATCCCTCGCGTGCGCGCGTCGAAAGAGGAATGGAATCGCTTCACAGACGCGACCGATGATAACGTCGTCGCGTCATGCCCGCGCGAACTCGTCAATCAGCGCGCCGATGTAGCGCATGCCGTCGTAGTAATTCTGCAGGATGGCATTCTCGTTCGGCGAGTGCACGCGGCTATCGGGATGGCTGATGCCGGCGCACACGACCGGCACGCCGCCGATGAACGACGAGAGCGAGTACATCGGGCCGCTGCCGGGGCTGAGCAGCACCTTCACCGGCGTCTGGTTGTAGATGCGTTCGCACGCGCGCGCCGCTGCGTGCACGATCGGCGCATTCACGTCCGATAGCTCGGCGCGATAACCACCGAGGAACTTGATCTCGATGTCGCCGAAGCCGTGCTTGTCCAGGTGCTTGCGCAATAGATCGAGCACGATCTCCGGCGTGAGGTTCGGCACGAGTCGAAAGTCCACCTTCGCGCTGGCGACGGCGGGCAGCACGGTCTTCGTGCCCTGTCCCTGCCAGCCGCTGGTGAGGCCGCAGATCGTAGCAGTGGGTTGGAAGAACAAGCGCTTAACCGCGTCGAAGCCGGTGACGCCGGTGACAAACTCGGTGATGCCCCACTTGGCTTTGATCTCCGCCTCCTCGAAAGGCATGGCGCGTAAGATGGCTTCCTCATCCGGCGTCAGATCGCGCACGTGGTCGTAGTAGCCCTCGATCAAGATGCGCTCACTCACATCTTTGATCGTGTTCAACGCCCACACCAGCCGCCAGGCTGCGTTGGGGGCGATGGCCGCGTTGGACGAATGCAGATCATGGCTCACGCCCTTCGCATGCAGTTCGACGTAGCAGATGCCCTTCACGCCCATGGTGAGCAGGAAGCGCCCTCGCTCGTCGAAGCCGCCGAACTCCCACAGACAACCGTCCATCGGCCGGCCATCCGGCTTGTGCAACCAATCCTTGTGCTGCTCGACCCAGCCATGCAGATGCGGGCTGCCGACTTCCTCTTCACCCTCGATTAACCACTTGATCCTGAAGGGCAATTTGCCTTGCGTCGCCAGCCAGGCTTCGATGGCATGAATGCGGGTGACCAGTTCGCCTTTGTCATCCGCAGCGCCGCGGGCGTATATGTGCCCGTCGCGGATGGCCGGCTCGAACGGCGGCGACTCCCACAGCTCCAACGGCTCAGGGGGTTGCACGTCGTAGTGGTTGTAGATCAGCAGCTCTGTATCGCCTTCACCGAGTTCGGCCCATACAACCGGCGGCGCATCGCCTTCGGTCGGCACGACTTTCACGTCCGCGCCCAGCGAAGCCAGACGCCGCGCGACCAGCGCAGCCATCTCCGGGATGCCCTGTCCGGTGGCGGCGACGCTGGGCTGGCGCAGGAAATCCTTGTAGTCTTCGAGCAGGCGCTCGCGATGCTCGCGGAGGTAAGCGTCGAATGATGCGGCATTCATGCCGGCAATGATAAACGCTGCGCCTGCCTAGATTTCGACGAACAGCTTGCCGTCCTCTTCCGTCACCTTAAAACTTTGAATCGGCGCCGGCTCCTTGCCCAGGGCAATGATCTTGCGCGACCATTCCGGCAACTTGACGCCGACCACGCCCTGCACCCAGTCGAGGTTCCTGCCCGTGCACATATCGAAGCGCGAGTTGTGGAAGGGGCAAGTGATCACGCCATCTTCGACCTTGCCGCCGGCTATCGGCAAGCCGAGGTGAGGGCATTTGTTGATCACCGCGCAATATCCATCTCTCACCCGCGCCACGACGATCGTCGTTCCTTCAGCGTTGAACGTTTTGAGGCCGTTCACCGGCACATCCGAGACACTGCCAATCATCACACGCTTACTCATTGCACACCTCCTAGATCGGAGTATATGCCTGAGACTAATGAAACTTCTTCCCGCTTTGCTCGCGGAAGCGCGCTAGTTCCGGATAGGAGCGAGTGGGATCGGCGTAATGGTTACCGGCTAGGTCGCGCCCACGCGCCAGGTAGATCTGGTGCAGGGGCCTGCCGTTCGCATCGCAGCGCGGCGTGTGTTTGACGTAGCTTGGCATGTAGCGCATGGTGTAGCCGCACCGGCGCAGGTTGCTGGTGTTGGCCGGGCTGCCATGCTGCAGCCGGCCGTCGTGCAAGCTGGCTTGATTCGGTTGCAGCTCAACCGGCACAGCCAACTGATCTTTGCGCTGCGAGGGCGTGATCTCGGTGTGGAACACGTTCTTAGCAGGATCCACCGGCTCGTAGTCCGAGAAGCCATGGTCGTGCGTGCGCGGGATCACATACATGCAGCCGTTCTCGGTCGTGCTCGGATCAATCGCCAGCCACACGGTGCATACCTCCATCGGCTCAAGCGAACCCTTCCAGTAGGCGCTGTCTTCGTGCCACGGCACGCGCTTGCCGTCGCCCTTCGGCTTGCAGATGAAGTGGCTCGACCACAACGCGATATTCGGCCCGAGAATCGGCTCGACCAAATCGAGCACCTCGTCGGCGAACAGCCACTCGAATAGCTCAGGATGAACGAAGTGCGGCACATCCATCGCCTCCGGCCGTTGGCCGACATCGAGGTTGTCGAGCAGCGATTCGAAGTATTGCTTCAGCTTCTCGAACTTCGCCTGGGGGAAGATCGGCTCGCGAACGATGAGATAGCCTTCGCGCCGATAGGTCTGCACCTGCTCATCGGTCAGGCGCAGCCGGCCGGTGGACTGTATGGGTGTTTGTGTCATGATGGGAATGATATATCTGCACGCCGAGTTCAGCAGCGAGCACGAAGCCGAGGTATGCGCCGATCAGCAAGTGCATGTTAGCGACATACAACTTATCGAACAGATGATGCACAGTTAGATGCGCCCAAGCGCCGAGCACACCTATGCAAATCACCGATGAAAGCGCGCGATGTCCATGCCGCGCAGCCCGCCAAGTGGCGATGATAATCGCAACCCAGAGCGCGAGATACGCAAGCAGGCCGGCAATGCCTGCCTCGGCGAAGATGTTCAGGTAGTAGTTGTGGGCGTGGCCGAGCGCGTTCTCCCAGGGCAACAGCCGGAACTCTGGATAAGCCGCCGCATAGTTGCCGAAGCCGACACCCAGCCACGGGCTGGACTCGATCATGCGCAGGGCGGCCTGCCAATGCGCCAGCCGCTCGATGGTCGAGAAGGTGATCGGCGTGACATGCGCGTTGCGCACATCGAGGCCGAATGCGCTGCCGGGATCGCTGAAGTATTGCAACTGCGCATCGAGCGACGCCGGTATGTTGACTACGTCGAAGGCAAGCAGAGTTAATGCCAGCACGAATGCTCCGCCTACCCAGCGCCACGGTCGCTGTAGCCATGCCAGGAACAAAGCTACTCCGGCAGCCGCCGCACCCGCTAGCGCTCCGCGCGAGCCGCTGGCGATGAGCGCGCGGACGCACAACGCCGCAACGAGCGCTGAAGCAGCCAGAACCAAAAGCATCCGCCTCTGTGCGCCGCTCACTCGAGCGAGATGCTTCGGGCTGCTGTCGCGCAACATTGACCCAAGCTGTGCTGTCGCCCACAATGCCAGCGCAGCGGCAACCGGCCACGTCAGCCCCATGAACCCGCCGAACGGGTTGGGCTGCTCGAACGTGCCGTAGGCGCGATACGCGTCTGTGCCGCGAATGCGGAACTCCGGTGGGCCGAACCCGCGCACATCAGACTGGATCAACCCAAAGATCGCCTGGCCCGCTGCGGAGATGAGGATTGCACCGAGGACGATCCAGCGCTTGCGCGGATCTTCTTCGCCGGCCACCAACAGCGCCACGACGCCAATCTGCAGCCACTTGACGCACTCCGTCACCCAGTCGCGGAAGTCGCGCGCTGGAAAGAACGAAAGCAGGCACACAGTGATGAAGATGATGAATGTAATGGCGATCGTTGGCTGGGGCCGAATAAGCGGGAAGTGGCGCGTGGCGAGCCAGCGAAAGCTATAGGCAATCAGCGTCAGCGCCAGCACGAGCTGGCCGCTGTCAAGCGGCAACTGCAACGTCACACGCTCAAGCGGTTGAAAAGGGCCAACGATCAACGCTAGCGCAAGGCCAACGATTGGCTCAGCGAAGATGGCCCCCACAACCAGCAAAGCTGCGGTGACTGCAGCGAGGAGGATGAGCTGGGTTTGCGGCAGCAGCGCAATGACAAACCCGACCAGGCAAGCCGCTACGATGCAGGGCAAGCTCTCCGAGAGCAGCCGGCCATGCCAAGCGCGTTTGTTCATCCAAACAATTCGGCCAGCTCGCCCTTCCATTCGATCAGGTGTATATCCTTGACCGACTCAGCTTCGCTTTTGACCTGAGGGGTGATCCACCTGCCGCCCAAAGCAGGCTGCGCCCTGACGCCGGCCTTCGCCAGATACGCTGCACGTCTCATGGCGCGCTTCAAATCCGACTCGCCGACGCCCCAAGACACCTCGACGATCAGATAGACCGGCTGGCCATCGCTCTTCAAGCGGCCCGATACGACCGCATCGGCGAGCGACAGATCGCGAAACTGGTCATCGGTGAGCAGGCCGCGTTCGAGCGCCGGCTCGATCAAGTCAATCAGCTCTTCGTCTGTCAACACATGGGGGCGACGCAGGATTTTGCCATACCAAGCCAACGGGCGCGTGCGAAATGATTGCTCGATGGCGAACCCTTTGAGCGTGCCGATGTCTTCGCTCATCTGCTGCTGAGATACGACCAGCTCAGCGACCACTCCTTCCGTGCGCCTCTGTGCCTCCACCAGCTCGGCGATCTTCTCGTCCGTGCGCCTCTGCGCCTCCACCAGCTCGGCGATCTTCTCGTCCGTGCGCCTCTGCGCCTCCACCAGCTCGGCGATCTGCTGATCTACTCGGTCAAGACGGGACTCCACCCGATCGAGACGCGCCTCTGCTCGCTTGTGCGCCTCCACCAGCTCAGCAATACGATCGCTGAGTTCCCTGACAATGCGCGGCAGGTCTAACAATTCATCGGTCAGCACAAGGCGGCGCAATTCCTGCCGCCATTGAGGGTGTTGCTCAAGCAGCTCAACGAGATCGTGAAAGTCGCTGACTGTAAACGCCACTTCGAGCCAATTTTACGCTGCTTTCGGCTTACTCTTCACGAGCAGCGTCCACGCGCCGCGCTGCACCACGCTGCCATCCTGTTTCTTCACGCTCACTTTGAAGGTGACTTTGCCGTTGCCCAGGCGCGGAAAGGCCTTGACTTCC
>JANWYN010000046.1 GCA_025055235.1 Candidatus Roseilinea sp.
ACGCGCATCAACCTGCAAGACCTGCTCGACAACTTCGGACTGGCGCACGTGCGCTGGATGCGGCCGGCCCTGGAACGGCTGCTCTGGCCGCAGGCAGAACGCTTCACCCGCCTTGTGCTGGACTTCGACCGGCGCATCGGCGAAGCGGGGCTGCAAACTGCATCGCGCGAATTCCTCTCGCGGCACACGCGCGGCCTGCACGTCGCCGGCTTGGATCATGTGCCGATGGAAGGGCCAGTGATCTTCGCGGCCAACCATGCCGGTATGTCGGAGTCGCTCGCTTGCTTCAGCGCTATCCCGCGCCGCGACCTGAAAGTCGTCGCCAACGACCGCCCGTTTGCGCGTGCGCTGCCCAACATGTTCGCCCACCTGATTGCCGTGCCGGCAGCCGAGGGCGATCGCTTCGCCGTCGTCCGCCAAGTCGCGCGCCATCTGGAGAGCGGCGGGGCGTTGTTCATCAACCCGGCCGGGCGCATCGAGCCCGATCCGGCGTGTATGCCGGGAGCGATCGAATCGCTGCGCACGTGGTCGCCGAGCCTGGGCATGTTCGTGAGGCGCGTGCCTGCAGTGCGCGTGGTGCCGACGCTGGTGCATGGGGTCATCTTGCCCTGGACGCTGCGCAGCTTGCCGGCGCGGCTGCGGCGCAATCCGAAGGATCGCGAACGTGCGGCCGCGGCGATCCAGTTGATCGTCCACATGCGCAAGCGCGAGCGCACGCCGGTGACGCCGTCGGTGACGTTCGGTCGGCCGCTGCGCGGCGAGGACTTGCTCGCTTTGGGCGGGGCGGCGGAAATCGTGGCTGCGATCACGGCGGAGATGGCGGCCATGATGGCGCCTCTGATTCACAGCGCAACGGCTTCGCCTGCATCTCGTTCAGCGCCTGACGCGCTCGAAGCACGTTAAGCGCTGGGTGAACTTACGCGCTTCGATCCTCTCCCTCAAGCTGAGTTGATCTCACGTAAGCCTGCAACTCGGGGAAGAAGGCGTGAAAGTCGGCGCGCAGGCCGGCGTAGTGCGCACTCAGTTGCGGTGCAGCCTCGCCGAGCAGGTTAGGCCGGCTCAGCCGGCGCGACATCCGGTGCAGAATCACCGCGATGCCGTCGAGGGTGACATACGACCCCAGCCAGTCGTCGTGCACCATGCGCTGCAGGCCCATGCACGCTTGCTCGGGAAGCTGATGCCAGTACGCTGCAAATTGCGCGTACGCGTCGGTGATCCATTCGCGCAGCGGCGTCTTGCAGTAACGCTCCCAGTCCACTGCCAGGAAGTGATCGTAGAACACGTCCACGAGCACGGCGGCGTAGCGCTTGAACGGCGGCTCGATGCGCGCTTTGCTGCGCGTGACGACCGGATGCGCGTCGGTGTAGAGGTCAATCAGGCGATGGCTGGCGAACCCGCGCTGGATGCCGGGGCTGAACTGTGCGCGCGCCTCGCCCTTCACCCAATCTGCGATGACGTTGCCGATGCGATGTTCGACGTCGTCATCGGACAGAAAGAGGTGGGCGAGCCAGTTCATCAAATTACGGATAAAAACACGGCGAAGGCCGTCGCAAGCGCGGCAAAGGCAAACGACTTCATGCTGATCTTCGCAGCGCGTTCGCGCAGCGCCTGTTTCTCGCTCTCATTCGAGATCGCCTCGATGCCGTTGTCTAGGTTGCGCACGCCGCGGCGCGCGAACGCCACGCACGTCTTCTCACGCCACTGGATCAGGCCACTGGCGCCGGCGAAGAAGATCGGCAGCAGCGCCAGGTTCGCCCACCACGGCGCGACCACTGCGCGCATCAACACGAATGCGATCACGCCAACAGCGATGCCGGCGATCCCGATGATCAGGCGCTTCTGCCGCTCCTTGGGGCCGATGTTGAAGCAGACTTCGTTCGTAGGGATAGAGTTGCTGACTTGGCTCATGCGAATGTGTCGTCTTAGTATTCCGCGCGTGAGTGTATGGGAGTCATCTGAGAGGCTGATGAGCGATGGAGCGTCTCAAGCGCTGGTTCGAATTCAACCGCTGGTATCTGCGTCGCGGGCGGCCGCCGTGGGACACGGGCGTCTCGCCGCCGGAACTGCTCGCGTTCATCGCGGCACACCCGCCCGGTCGCGCGCTCGATCTGGGCTGTGGCACAGGCACGAACGTCGTCACGCTGGCGCGGCATGGCTGGCGCGTGACCGGCGTTGATTTTGCCGTCAAAGCCATCGTCGAGGCCCGGCGCAAAGCGCGCGCAGCCGGTGTGCAGGCCGATCTGCGCCTGGGCGATGTGACGCAACTCGACAACCTGGCCGGCCCGTTCGACCTGATCCTCGACATCGGCTGCTTTCACGGCCTGCCGGCGGATGGCCGATCGGCCTACGCGCGCAACGTGAAGCGCCTGCTCGCGCCTAGCGGGACGTTCCTGCTCTACGTCATGTTCAAGGCTGATGCGCAGTCGCAGCGCAGCGGCATCCTCGAAGCGGACTTGGCGCTCTTCGCGCCGGAGCTGGCGCTGGTTGCCCGCGCGGATGGCGTGGATACGGCGCGCGGCCGGCCGTCGGCCTGGCTGACGTATCGCTTCTCAGCAAGCGTTGCTACAATGGCGACGGCGCACGGCCAGGACGAATGTTCGAGCGCCGGATAGGCGCTCATCGGAGGTTCACGTGTTCATCCCGCTGCTTCTGTTCCTGTTTTTGGCGCTGATTGCGATCGCGATCTTGGTCGGGCTGGTCGTCCCGTTCGTTGCGATCGCGCGTCGCGTTCAAGCCGAGCGGCCGCCGGCAAAGATGCCCGAGGCGCAATATGTCGCCGACGCCGGCCGGCTGGTGGACGAAATCAAGGATGCGCTCAAATCTTGCCCGATTCCCTACGAGCAGAAGACCGAGTTGCTGCGCCAGGTGCGCGATGTGCCCGGCAACGTGAACCGCGCCGTGTGCAAGCTGTATCGCCTGCGTCGCATTAAGAAGATCGCCAAGCGATCGGAGGATGCTGCCGGCGCTGCCGATGTGCTGAGTGACATCGAGGCCATGGAGCGCTGCATCATCGGCGAGCTGCGCCGCACGCACGAGACGCTGCTCGCGGTGCCGGTGACGCTGATGAAGGTGGACGTTGCGCGCGGCGAACGCAACCTTGACCGCATCATCGCCGAGCTAAGCGAGACCAATCGCCGGCTGAACGACCTGGCCGACAGTTACGGCGAAGTCCGCGCCCGGCAGAACCTGAGCTACCCATAGCCGACCGCGTCATCCTTCACCTCGACCTCGACGCCTTCTTCTGCGCCGTCGAGGAGCTGCGCGATCCATCGCTGCGCGGCAAGCCCTTCATCGTCGGCGGCCGGCCCGACCAGCGCGGCGTGGTGTCGTCGGCGTCGTATCCCGCGCGCCGATTCGGCGTGCGCAACGCCATGCCCACGTCGCAGGCGATGCGCCTGTGCCCGGGCTTAATCGTCGTGTCTGGCTCGCGCGCGCTCTACGCCGAATACTCGAAGCGCGTCATGAACCTGCTGCGCGATTACGGTGGCGCGCTGCAACAAATCTCGATTGACGAGGCCTTCCTCGACGCGACCGGATTGACGCAAGACCCACAGGCGCTGGCATTGGAGATCCAGTCCCGCATCCATGATGAAGTGGGCTTGCCGGCCTCGATCGGCGTCGCGACGAGCAAGCTGGTCGCCAAGATGGCCAGCGGGCGCGCCAAGCCGAACGGCGTGCTGGTGGTCGCTCCCGGCGACGAGGCCGAGTTCCTGGCGCCGATGCCGGCCGGCGAGTTGTGGGGCATCGGCCCGGCGACTGCGGCGCGCTTAGAGCAGATCGGCATTGCGACGATCGGTGACTTGCAGCGCGCCTCGCCGCAGATGCTGCGATCCGTCTTCCACGATCATGCCGAGGCCGTGATCGCGCGAGCACATGGCGTGGATAGTTCGCCGGTGCATGCGGAACGCGAGGTCAAATCCATCAGCGAGGAGCGCACCTTCGCCCGCGACGTGCGCGATCCGGAAACGCTGCGCCGGATGCTGCTGGCGCTGAGCGACGAAGTAGCCGCGCGATTGCGCGCGCACAACCGCTTCGCCCGCACCGTCCATCTCAAGCTGCGCTGGCACGACTTTTACACAGTCACCCGCCAGACGGCGCTTCCCGCGCCGACGCAACTGGGCGAGGAGATCTTCGCCGCGGTCGAGCCGTTGTGGCGGCAGGCGTGGCTGGGACGGGGCGGCGGCCGCGACCGGCAGCGTGGCGACCCGGTTCGCCTGATCGGCGTCGGCGTGAGCGGCCTCAGCGAGGGATTGCAGATGGCCCTGTTCGACGATCCGCGGCGCGAGGCGCGGTTGGCGTTGGCGCATACGCTCGACGAGCTGCGGGCGCAATACGGCAGCCACATCGTGCGCCGGGCCGGCCTCTTGCGGCATCACCGCTGAGCGAAGCCCGCGCGCCGTTTGCCAAATCGCACATCTTCGCCAAAATACATCGCATACGCGACAACCCAACAACCTAGCAACCCGACAACCCAGCAACTCAGCAACCTAACAACTTGACATCAACGTGGAGCAACTCAGCCTATGCAACTCCTTCCTCCCAACAGCGTCGCACTCGTCACCGGCTCGGGCCGTGGCCTGGGCCGAACCATCGCCGAAAAGCTGGCCGAAGCCGGCGCCGCCGTCATCCTGCACGATCATCGCCCGGAATCGCCGTCGGTGTTCGGCGAAGCACCGAATTTAGAAGCCGTGGTCGCCCAGTTCCGCGAGCGCGGCGCGAAGGTCATCGGCGTGACGGCCGACGTGGCCGACTACGAGGAGATGAAGCGCGCGGTGCAGGCTGGCGAAGCAGCACTCGGGCCGATCACCATCCTGGTCAACTGCGCCGGCGGCGACATCGGCGCAAGCGGCAAGGGCAAGCCCGACCCGAACGATGCGCTCGGCATTTCGCCTGAGGATTTGCAAGCCATCTTCAACCGCAACCTGATCGGCACGATCCAGGTGTGCAAGCTGGTGGTGCCCGGCATGATCGCGCGCAAGCAAGGTGCGATCATCAACATCGCGTCGGTGGCGGCGTTATTCGGCGTCGAGCGCGAAGTGGCCTACGCCGTGGCCAAGGCCGGCATCATGCACTACACGCGCTGCCTGGCCATCGAGTGCCGGCGCTCCGGCGTGCGTGCCAACGTGATCGCGCCCGGGCCGACCAAGACGGCGCGTTTCCTGGCCACGCGCGTGGTGGATCCGGCCAAGATGGACGAGACCCAGCCTTCGCTCGACCGCTACGCCAACCCCGCCGAGGTCGCCGATGCGACGTTGTTCCTGGCCAGCAACCTGGCGCGCTTCGTCACCGGCCAGGTGCTCGCTGTGGACGGTGGCCTGACGCTGCATGCTTATTAGCGTGCCGGCTGGGCAGACAGGCAAATTCGGTGCAAATGTCACGCCAACGATTGCAGCGATCCAGTAGGAGCTAACTGCTAGTGTGGTTTGTATTTGAGCGGCTGGGAGTCACACCAGCTAATTCCGGCAAGCCGTCTGCGATGCCGCACAAAGTGACCGATGCCCGTGGTATGTGATGATTTGTTGGATATGAAGTGTTCCTCGAAGTCATTCCGTGTTTTGCCTACTCTCGGCCGGATTTAAAACACAAGTCGTTGGCGATGGTTGACGACAAGCCCTGGTTTGTGCTGAACGATATCGTCAAGCAGTACCCGGGTGTACTGGCGGTCAACCATGCCAGTCTCTCGCTGCTGCCCGGCGAAGTCCATGGCCTGATCGGAGGGAACGGCGCCGGCAAATCTACTTTGATCAAAATCATGGCCGGCGTAGTTCGCCCGGATCGGGGGCAAATCCTGATGAACGGCGAAAGGCTCGATCTTCACAGCGGCAACGATGCCTACCGCTACGGTTTGTCTTTTATTCATCAGGAATTGAATTTAGTGCCCTATCTCAGCGGGGCCGAGAACATCTTCCTCGGCCGGCCATACCCCAAAACCCGCTTCGGCACGATTGACTGGAAAGCCCTCAACCGGCGTGCAGAGCGGATCATGCTCGAGCTTGGGATGCGCGTTCGGGTGGATGTGCCGGTCAGCCGTCTGACGCGCGGTGAACAGGCGATGATTTCGCTGGGGCGCGCTTTCGTCGGCGATGCCCGCATCATTGTCATGGATGAGCCGACCGCTTCCCTCACCGATGAGGAAATTCGCAATCTGTTCCGCGTCATTCGCGAGTTGAAGGCGCGTCAGCGCACGGTTTTGTATGTGTCTCATCGTTTAGATGAAATCTTTGAGATCTGTGACCGGGTTACCATCATGCGGGACGGCAGCGTGGTGGGTGTTTATCCGATCGGGGCATTGAACCAGAGCGAGATGGTCCGCTTGATGATCGGGCGCAGCCTGGGCGAGAGCATCCCGCCCGCTCAAAGTCGGGCCGGTCGCGTCTTCTTCAGGGTCGAAGGGCTGGCCGGTGGCCTGGTTCAGGGCGTGCGCTTCGATTTGCGCGAAGGTGAAATCCTCGGCCTGGCCGGTTTGGTCGGCGCAGGCCGCAGCGAAGTGCTCCATCTCATCTATGGCTCGATCAAGCCGCAACGGGGTCAAATGTGGCTGGATGATAAGCCGTTTTCGCCGCGCAGCCCGGCCGATGCGATTCGCGCCGGGGTGGCGCTGGTGCCCGAAGAGCGGCATCAGCAGGGCCTGGTCTTGAGCCGTCCGGTGCTGCAGAACATCACTTTGCCGGCATTGGATCGGTTCGCGTGGCGTTCCCTCTTCGTCAACCGAGCCGCTGAGCAGAGCGCCGGTCAAAAGGTGGCCCAACAGGTGCACCTGAAGGCGGCCTCACTCGATCAGAAAGTCAATCAGCTCTCCGGCGGCAACCAGCAGAAAGTGGTGTTTGCCCGCTGGCTGCAAACTCGCCTGCGCATGTTGTTGCTGGATGAACCGACCCGCGGCGTGGATGTGGGGGCGCGGTTTGAGATCTATCGCATCATCCGCGAACTGGCCGCCGCGGGCATCGGCATCGTGCTGGTCTCTTCCGACCTGCAAGAACTCCTCGGATTGGCCGATCGCCTGATTGTGCTGCGTGAAGGCCGGCAATTGGCGGATCTGCCGGCTGCGGGTCTAAGCCAGGAGGCTCTGCTGCACTATTGCTATGGAGAAGTACCCTGTGAGTGAAGAAAAGCCCCTCCGAGGGATAGTCTCCTCCCCTGCAATCAGGTTGAACCGCCCACGCAACCTGCTGTGGGCGCGCAAGTGGGGAACGTTGATCGGCTTTGTGGCGCTGGTGGTTTTGTTTTCTTTGCTGCGGCCGGACGTCTTTCCCTCTGTGCGCAACTGGAGCAACATCATCGAGCAAGTGGCTACGCTGGCGATCGTCGCCGTGATGGTCACCATCGTGATGGTTACCGGCGATTTCGACCTGTCGGTGGGTGCGCTCGCCAGTTTAGCCGGCGTGGTGGCGGCTGACCTAATGGCCAATCAGGGTGTGCCGGTTGCCCTTGCGATTTTGGTTGCCTTGCTGGTGGGCATGGCCGGCGGGGCAATTAACGGCCTGCTGGTGGCCTACGGCGGACTGTCGGCGTTTGTGGCTACGCTGGCGACTATGACCGCCTATGGCGGGGCGGCGCTCCTCTACACGAACGGGGCCACCATCTTCTCCGGCATACCGGAGAGCTTCCGCTGGTTAGGGCAGGGAAACGTGGCAGGCATTCCTGCATCGGTGATCGTCATGCTGATCGTGGTCTTCTTGGCTTGGCTGCTGATGGAACAGACCGTGTTCGGACGGCGTTTGTATGCGATTGGCGGTAACACCGAGGCTTCCTATCTGGTGGGCATCTCTGTTCAACGCCTGCGCCTGATGGCTTTTACCCTATCCGGACTGGGGGCCGCCCTCTCTGGCGTGATTTTGACCAGCCGCCTTTTCTCTGCTCATCCTCAAGCAGGTAACCCGTTCATGCTCAACGCGGCGGCGGCCGTCTTCTTGGGCGCAACTGCCTTTCGCGAAGGCGAACCACACGTCCTGGGGACGGTGCTAGGTGTGTTGATCATGGGCGTGCTGGGTAACGGCTTGAATATTTTGGGCGTCAATTCCTATATCCAGTCCATCCTGACGGGTGTGATCATCGTGTTAGCGGTGCTGATTTCCAGTCTTTCGCGAAGGAGGTAATCCCTACGCAGGCCGGGCCGAGGATATTTGGGCGATGGAAGCGATCATTGCGTTGGACATCGGTACGACGGCTGCGAAAGCGGTCTTGATGGATCAAAACGGGCAGATATTGACCCGCGCACAGGTCGGCTATCAGCCCGTATGGCGCGGCGCTGAGGTTGAGCAAGACGCAGCCGAATGGTGGAAGGCCGCTCAAGCCTGTCTGAGATCCATCACGCAGCAGAAGCCCGCCAATGTTCAGGTGGCCGCGCTGGTGCTGAGCGGCCAGATGCAGGACGTGATCCTGATGGGCCGGCAGGGAGTGCTTGCGCCGGTCATCTTGTACTCGGACGGGCGCGCCCAAGCCGAAGCCGATGAGGTTCTTCACACCATCGGCGAAGACCGGTTGATCACGGTCACCGGCAATTTGCAGGACACTTCCGGCCTGTTGGCGAAGCTGTTGTGGATCAAGCGCAACAGGATGGAGTGGTATCAACAAACCCAGACCCTCCTCATCGGAGCGCACGATTACATCACTGCGGAGCTGTGCGGCGAGCACATCACCGATCCCACGACTGCCTCGACGACCGGCTTGTTCCACTTGCGCGAAAACCGTTGGGCGGTAGAGCTGCTGGAGAGTCTGAACCTGCGCACTGACTGGCTGCCGCGGCTTGATTCGGCGGAAGCGCCGGTCGGCCGGGTCGGCCGGATAGCCGCCGAACTCACCGGTCTGCCGGAGGGCTTGCCCGTCTTTCACGGGGCAGGAGATGCTGCGACGACCACGCTAGGCGCCTCAGCCGGCGAGGAGGGACGCTGGTATGTCTATTTGGGCACGAGCGGCTGGCTGGCCGCAACTGTGGATGCGCCTCCAGCAGATCCGCGCGCCGGTATCTTCAATTTGCGCCACCCCGATACGAAACGCCTCATCCTGATCGGCCCGATGATCACCGCAGCTGGTAATTTTGAGTGGCTCATTCGCCAGTTTGGCGCGTTGGAAAGGGGTCAGTCTGCCGGAGAGGACGCGCACACCCTGCTGAATCGGATGGCGGAGTCGGCTGCGGCCGGCTGCAACGGCGTGCTCTACCTACCCTATCTAAGCGGGGAGCGCGCTCCGTTTCGCGATGAGCGGGCACGTGGGGTGTTTTTTGGCCTATCGGCCTTGACAAGCCGGGCCGAGCTGTACCGCGCGGTGTTGGAAGGGGTGGCCTTTGCGATGCGCACGATCCGCGACGCCATGCCGTCGGCCGGCCGGATAGAGGGCATCAGCTTGGTGGGGGGCGGAGCGCGTTCCGGCCTCTGGCCGCAGATTTTTGCAGATGTGTTCGGCTGGCCCGTGCAGGTTCTGGCCCAGCCTGAGGATGTGGGCTGTCGTGGCGCGGCCCTGCTGGCTTCAAAAGCTCTCGGTTGGCAACGCGACTTCAGTCCGCAGGGCTATTTCCCCGTCGAGAGAGCCTACCAACCGATCGTTCAGAATCAACGATGTTACGATGAACTCTACGGTGTCTTTCGTGGCCTGTATCCTGCCCTAAAGGATAGCTTTCATCTGCTTGCCTCGGTGAAGTGTGATCCAGCCGGCGCGGGTCTCCCGCCGGATTAAGTCGTCTCTTAATTCCAAATTCCAAAGGAGGACTCTGTGATGAATATGACCAGACGCTGCTTGTCCTTTTTGACGCTTGGAGTTGTGGCTGCGTTACTGGCAGCCTGCGCTGCTCCGCCGGTGGCCACCGGCCCGGGGGCGCGAAAGAAGACCATCGCGGTGGTCACGCCCTATATGGCGAATGAAACCACCAAATATGTCATTGACCAGTTTAAGAAAGAAGCGGAGGCCAAAGGATGGCAGGTGACCGTTACGGACACGGCCGCGGATTTTAACCTGCTGGTCAGTCGCATTAAGGACGCCGTGACCCAGAAGGTGGATGCGATCGTGCTCGGCATGGGCGATCCGGCCCAGATGACGCAGGGGCTAGAAGCGGCCAGCCAGGCCAACATCCCTGTGTTTGGAATTGACGCCGGCAATGCGCCTGGAGTGCTGGTCAACGTGACTTCGGATAACGCCAGTCTGGGAAAGCTCTCTGCCGAAACCCTGGCCAAGGCGATCAACGAGCAGGGCAACGTGATCATGTTCACGCACGACCCGCATCCCGGCGTGCGCGCCCGCGCTGCTGCGGCGGCAGAAACCTTTGCGGCCTACCCGAACATCAAGGTCATCGAGAAGAAGCACATCGAAGTGCCGGGTCCGGTGGATAACGCCCGCAAGATCACCGAAGACTTGCTGACTGCCTATCCAGAAAGCGGTTCGATTGCCGGCATTTGGGCCGGCTGGGATGAGCCGGCTTTGGGCGCCGTTCAAGCGGCCTTGGCGGCCGGCCGGACCGAGATCAAAGTGATGGGGATTGACGGCACCGACTTTGCCAAAGCCGAGATTGCCAAGAAAGGTCCCTTCATCGCCAGCGTGGCCCAGGACTTTGACGCGATGGCGGCGAAGACGGCCGAGCTGATCGAGGCCTACTTCAACGGCAAGAAACCGGAGAGCGACTCGGTTTTGATCCCCGGCAGGCTAATCACGGCCGACAACGCTCAGTGATCTGCCAAGTGGATAGGCGCGGCCGGCGAACGGCGATCAACCTTCGGTGAATGATGCCTCAGGCCAACAGGCGCACCGGCCCGAACAGCCCCGACACGTCCTGACCGGCGAAGACGTAGTGCGTCGGGCTGGCCGCTTTGAGATACGGCCCCAGCGTGTTGCACACCAGCACGTCCAGCGCATTCTCGCCGGCCTGCGCCGCCGCGGAAATGTCGAAGCGCCACGGCGCACAGAACCGCGCGCCGATGTGCCGGCCGTTCAGCCACACCTCGGCAGTTCCGCGCACGCGTCCCAGGTCGAGGACGAGCATGTCCGGCGGCGCGGCGAGATGAAACGCCGTGCGGTAGCGCAAGCCGCCGGAGTATGCTTCCAAGCCATAGCCGGCCCACGCACCGAGGCTGATCGGCCCCTCGGCTACTTCATAGGTAATCGGGCCGTCGAAGGCTGCGCCTCCGCGCCGCCCACGCTCGCAGGTCACCCGCAGCGTAAGGGTGCGCGCCGGCGCATCGCTCGGCGGCAGCGCAGCGCGCCCATCGCGCAGCGCGACCTCGATGCCATCCACAAATAGCGTGGCCTGGCCGTGCACGGGCAGGTGAACCGCGGTGGCCATCCCCGGCGCCGTCCAGCGGAACCACTCGACGGCCGGCGCGCCAGCGTAGGCGTCGGGGATCACGCTTAGCACGCTGCCGTCGGGCGGGGCGTCTTCCAGCCAATGCGCGCCGGGAAGCGAATGCGGCCGGCGGCGCACCAGCGGCCAGGCCGGGTCCACGCCGGACGCGAAATCGGCCTCTGAGGCGTAGACGTAATCTACCCACTGCCGGCGGCGCAGCGCAGCCGGCTGGGTTGGCCCATCGTCGCGCTGCGCCGTCCAATTTGCATCGCCGATGATGGCGAGGCGTTCGCCCTGTGAGCCGATGACTTCTGCGTCCACGAGCAGCGCGACCGGCACGCCCTGATCCTGAATCTCGACGACGAGCCGGTTCGCGCCGCGCCGAAAGGCGCGCGTGATGTAGCGCTGCACGCGCGGCGAGCCGTCGTATGGGTCGAAGCCGCCTTGCCGACCGATCTCGGCGCCGTTCACCATGGCGCGGCAGGCGCCGGCCGTCCCGATGTGCAGGCGTGCTTCGACAGGCTCGAAGGGCACATCCACCACGCGCGCGAAGCGCACCCGCGAATCCTTGACCGGTCTGCCGCTTAGGGTCAACCATTCCGGTCGCTCGAAGCGCACAAAGTCGGTCACCGGCGACCAAAAGGCGCGCATCTGTATAGGCTGCTCCGCCCGCAGCTCGAACTCGAGGATGTTGTAGCCGGCCTGAAGCGTGACCGGCGCGCGCCAGTGATAGCCGGGGACATCTTCGCCGACCGGCGCGCCGTTTAGCCAGACGCGCTTCGCCGCCGGCGCGCCGATGACCAAATGCACAGCCGCCGGCGCGTCCATCCACACGCCTGTTCGGAAGCGCACGGCCTGGCCGGCGCGCACCGGCCCGAAGTCGAGGAACTCCTGCGGCACGCGCCCCTTCGGCCCCAGCGAGGCGATGTGCAGCCGGTCATGCGCGATGCCGCGCGAGAGCGAATAGACGGCCGGCTGCCATCCGCTCACTTGCAACGGATCGTCGCCTGCGGCCGGCTCGCGCAGCGGCGCAGGCAGCGCATCGGGCGCGTCGGGACCGATGAACCACCCGTATACGCCGAACGTCAACGTTGCCTCGCGCCAGGTCGTCTCGTCGTCGCGCCGGTGTTCGACGCGCCAGGTCTGCAACGGCGGTGCGCCGGCAAAGGCGGGCAGTGTAAAATCGCCGTAGCGGTTGTCCATCGTCGGCGCGAGCGACGCGCGCCATGGGCCGGCGAGCTGAGCGATTTCTTCGAGCGGATGTTCGCCATGCGCGCCGGGAGAGGGAGCATTGTCCCAGACCAGCAACGCCGCCGGGCCGCCGTCGAAGGGGATCGTGACGTCCACATAGCCTTCGCCGGCCGTCGTGGGCGCGGTCGTAATCTCGCCGGTGACCGGATCCCAGAGCTGGGGCGCGGTCATTTTGCCGTAGGCGCGCACGGTCATGTTGCGCCGGTAGCGTTGCGGGTCGAAGTCATATGCGATATCGGTGAGCCAGTGCCGGCAGGCCATTTCGGTCGCGCGCGGGAAGGCTGCCGGCACGAACAGCACGTCGCGTCCCTCGATGCGCCGGTGCAGGGTGGGCACAGGCGCGTCGAAGCTGCGCGGCAGGTCTGCGAGTGCTGCGCCAATGCGGTCAGCGCTCTCGATCAGCGTTGCCCGGCCGGCGTCAAAGTGCGCGCGCAAGCGTTCCACGAGTGTTTGGTCGGCGTCGTGCACCCGTTCGGGTAATGTGCCGACGGCGATCAAGCGCCCGCCGTTTTCGACGAATTGCAGCAGCTTAGTGGCGGTGGCCGAGTGCAGGACGGTGCATGCCGGCAGCACAACGGCGCGATACCGCTCGCGGCCGATCACCAGCGCACCCTCCTCGACGCCGGCGCGTTGCACCGAATCGTCATCTAGCACGTCGAAGTCGCGCCGGTCGCGGTCGAGCGCGCCGGGCTTGACGTCGTACCAGGTCATCAGCCCGACCAGCGCGGTGTAGGCGTCGTGTGCGGCTTGTGCGCGCGGCAGCGGCCCTTCCGGCGTCAGGTTGGCCTGGACGGTCGTCGTGGGGAAGAGCACGCCGACGTCGCAGACGTGATGCCCTTGGCTGAGCACATCGCACAGCCGGCCGACGGCCGTGGCGAAGAGCGGGTAGTGCGACCAGTAAGGTTGCCGCCAGCAGGTCGAAGGCGGCGCCCATTCCCACCAGCCGCCGCGCGTGCTGTAGTAAGCGGCGTGGGGGTCATACAGGTTCGCGCCGGCGCGCAGCCAGGGCAACAGCCAGTCGAACGTCTCTTCGAGCGTGCCGCCCCAGCCGCTGCTGTGGAAAGCTTCGATCCACACGCGCGGCCGGTCGTAGAGGTGCGCGAGCGAGCTGTGCACCTTGGCTTCACCGTGGTGGTCGCTGCCGGGCGCGCCATACCAGCGGTGCGTGCGCAGGTAGTCGGCATATAGGCCCACGCTGGCGATGGGGTGGCCTTGCCGCGCCGGGTGCTGCTGGTCGAAGCCGCAGATCAGGCCGTGGCGTGCGTGCCAATCGAACAGCGGCTTGAAGAACGCTTCTTCCACCAGCGCAGCGCGCACAGTCTCGGCATCTATGCGCACGCGTTGTGCATGCGCGTCGTCGCCGTCGTAGAGCCATTCGAGGTGGTTGCGCAGGTCGTAGCCCATGCGTTGCCGGAAGGCTTCCACGAACGTCGGCCCCCAGGTCGGCATGGTGGGCAGCTCGTCTTGGAACGAGCCGACGATGACGTCGCCGAAGAAGTCGCCCGCGCGCCGCTCGTATTCGCCATGCACGATGTCAATCAATCGAGCGCAGGCGGCGGGGCTGGTGTAATCGAAGCCGCGCTTCACGGCATAGATCAGGCGCAGGCGCGCGCGTTGTGCGGCGACGCACGTCGCGCGCCGGCCTTGCAGCGGAACGCGCATCGTCAGGCCGGTCGCTTTGCCGGCGTCGTCAATCGGTGTGAGCGAGGCGGCCAGCGGCTCGCCTTCGGCCGGGCAGTCCACGCTCAATGTGCCACTGCCTTCGATGCTGGTGCAGCCCAGCCACCGGCCGGCCCATTCAGGATGATCGCGCACCAAGCCGGCCTGCAGGTTTGCGCCGGAGAAGCCGATCTGGTCATACACCCAGATGCGCATGCCGATCCGGCGGGCGTGCTCGCACACGCCGCGGAAGATCGCCCACCATGCCTCGGAGAAGAACTCGGGGTCGTCGGCCTCGGCGCCGTAGAGCGGGCCGGTGGGTGCCAGGTTGAGCAGCACGACGTTGTATACGCCGCCGGCGGCGAATCGGTCGAGTTGCCACTTCAGGCGTTCCAGGTCTAGCTTGTCCCCGCTCCACCACCAGATGGGCGCAGGTGAATAGTCGCGCGGTGGTGAAGCGAACCTCGCGCGGATTTGTGCAAGGGAGGATGGGTCGTTCATCATGGCGCATCGCTCAATGGTATGAGCAGTGCGCCGGCGCGCAATGGCTGCGCGCGAATTTGTGGATTCGCTAGCTCACCTCGAGGATTCACGTCTTGCGTCTCACGTCTTGCGTTTTGCGCTTTACGTTTGACGCAGGACGCAAGACGCAAGACGCAGGACGCAAGACACAGGACGCAATTACACATAGCCTTGCTCGATCATGTCCTGCCGGAAGAGGTGATCAAAGCGGCTGAAATCCACGTCGCTGGTCTTCCAGCGACCGACCGTCTCCGGCCGCACGATGATGCGCCCGAGTGGGATGCCGAGGAAGGCCTCCAGCCGGGCCAGCGTTTCTTCTTGCTTGAGCACGAAGTCCTCGAAGCGCACAGCGATCTTGCGCGCCGGCGGCGGCGTGGCGCGGATGATGTCGCGCTGGTACTTCCAACTGATCGCCCGCATCATCAACACGTCGCCATCCGGTGGGCGAGCGTAGGGCACGCCGAAGTCGGCCAGGTCGTCGGTGAGATGTGCACCGAGGATGCAGTCGCGTGGATCGCGCACCCAGATGATGTAATGTGCGTCGGGGAACATGCGCACGATCCACGGGTAGATCAGCGTGGTCTCCGGCAGCTTCCAGCCGCGCGGCTCGTTGCGCGCCAGCACGTGGCGCAGGTAGCGCTTCACCAGGAACTCGAACGCCGAGTCAATCGGCATGCTGTGCAGTGCGGAGAAATCCCATTCGTTGTTGCCGAGATGGATGACGTATTTCGCCATCACCCGGCAGGCGTCGTACAAATCCTCCGGCGGGAGCATGTCGCCCGACTCGTTGATCACCCGGCCCATGAACACGCCGCTGGCGATCAAGGTGTGCGAGATCGCCCGTGTGCCGGAGTGTCCGCGTCCGATGACTATGACCATGAATTGAGAATTGAGAATTGAAAATTGAAAATGCTTCTCTCGATTTACCAATTACCAATTACCAATTACAAAATTACGGTTTACGATCCACGCTCCACGATTCACAACTTTATCGCGCCGCGCTGGGTTTGCAGCTCTTTCAGCGTCCGCCGGGCGCCGGCATCCTTAGCTTGCAGCCGCTGCGCCGTCTTGGGCGAGCCGATGTAGAGCGTATCGTAGGCCTGTTGCGACGACGTGAACGGGCCGCCGCCGTGGCCGTGCCAGTTCAAGTTGGTGAAGATGGGGTTGCGC
>JANWYN010000123.1 GCA_025055235.1 Candidatus Roseilinea sp.
ATGCGCAGTCGCGCAATCGGATTTATCGCTCTCATTCATCTTTCAGGAGGTCTTTCATGAGCACCTTTCAGATCTGGAGCCCGTTCATCGGACTCGCCGTTGCCGGCCTGCTCTTCGTGTGCGGCTTCGCCACGCTGCTGCTGCCGCGCGAGAAGGCGATCAGCATGCCGCTTGCCGGCCGCATCAACGAAGCCTTCGGGCCGGATGACACCTGGCGCTTCGTGCGCTTCATCGGCGGATTCCTCATGGTCGTCGGCGTGATGTTTATCATCGCCTCCCTGGCCGCGCTCCTGAACAACGTCACGCTGTTCGTGCCCTGAAAGCGCATCGCGATTCGAGCGCCGCGAAGCCAGGCTTCATCGAGAAGCCTGGCTTCTTTTTTTTGTTACACTTTCGCGCTGTCATGAACGTTACAGAACTCGTCGCACACTTCGAGCAGGCCTTCGGCCGGCAGCCGGCCTTCGTCGCGCGCGCGCCCGGCCGCGTCAACCTGATCGGCGAGCACACCGACTACAACGATGGCTTCGTGTTGCCGATGGCGATTGACCGCGATGTGACCATCGTCGGCGCGCCGCGAGACGACCGCGTCGTGCGGCTGCGCTCCGCCAACTTTGGCGATGAAGCCGGCTTCGCGCTCGAGCGCATCGAAAAGGCGCACGACGGCGCCTGGAGCAACTACGCGCGCGGCGTGGCCCACGTGTTGCAACAGGCCGGCTTCGCCTTGCGCGGCTTCGACGGCGTGATCTACGGCGAAGTGCCCATCGGCAGCGGGCTGTCGTCGTCGGCGGCCATCGAGATGGCGACCCTGATGGCGTTCACCGCAGCGGGAGCGGACGGGTCGGCACCGCTGGCGTTGGCCGGCGCGCAGGCCGCTCGGCTAGCCCAACGCGCCGAGAACGAGTTTGTCGGCGTGAACTGCGGCATCATGGACCAGTTCATCTCGTCGCTCGGCAAGGCCGGCCATGCGCTGTTTATTGATTGCCGCTCGCTGGCCTACGAGCTGACGCCGATGCCCAGGGGCGTGACCGTGCTGGTGGTAGATACATCCGCGCCGCGCAGCCTGGCCGCCAGCGCCTATAACGAGCGCCGCGCCCAGTGCGAACAGGCAGCGCGCACCCTCGGCGCGCCGGCGTTGCGCGATGTGTCGGTCGAAACGTTCGAGCAGCGGCGCAGCGAATTGCCCGACCTGATCGCCCGGCGCGCCGCGCACGTGATCTACGAGAACCAGCGCGTGCTCGACGCCGTCGCGGCGCTGCGCGCGAACGATGTGGCGATGTTCGGCCGGCTGATGAACCAATCGCACGACAGCCTGCGCGACTGGTATGAGGTGAGCAGCAAAGAGCTGGACGCAGTGGTGGAGATTGCGCGCGGCGTCCCCGGTGTGTATGGCGCACGCATGACCGGCGCAGGCTTCGGCGGCTGCGCCATCGCCCTGGTGGACGACGCCCAGGCCGGCGCCCTGGCGCAGGCGATTGCGTGCGACTATCCACGACGCACCGGCCGCGAACCGAAGGTCTATGCCTGTGTGGCGAGCGATGGTGCAAGCTGGAGTACGCTATGAAATTCCTGATCACCGGTGGGTCGGGCTTTCTGGGCATCAACCTGACGCGCTATCTGCTGAACAAAGGGCACGCGGTCATCTGTTACGACATCGCGGACTTTGACTATCCGGAGCGCGACCGCATCACGTTCATCAAGGCCGACATCCGCGACCGCGCCGCGCTGGATCGCGCCATGCCCGGCGTGAACATCGTCGTGCACACCGCCGCTGCGTTGCCGCTCTACTCTAAAGAAGACATCTACACCACCGACATCGTCGGCACGCGCAACGTGGTGGATGCGGCGTATCAGGCCGGCGTGGAACGCTTGATCCATATCTCCTCGACGGCGGTCTACGGCATCCCGGATCATCACCCGCTCTACGAGGACGACAAGCTGCAGGGCGTCGGCCCTTACGGCGAGGCCAAGATCGAGGCCGAGCGCATCTGCCTGGAATATCGCGAGAAGGGCATGTGCATCCCGATCATCCGGCCCAAGTCGTTCATCGGTCCGGAGCGCCTGGGTGTGTTTGCCCTGCTCTACGATTGGGCACGAGACGGGCGTAGCTTTCCCGTGCTCGGCAACGGCAAGAATCGCTACCAGTACCTCGACGTCGAAGATCTGTGCGATGCGATCTATCTGTGTTGCACCCTGCCATGCGAGAAGACCAACGACACGTTCAACATCGGCGCGAAGGAGTTCGGCACGGTGGCCGAGGACTTTCAGGCCGTGCTCGACTACGCCGGCTATGGCAAGAAGGTCAAGCCCTTCCCGGCCGAGCCGATGATCTGGGGACTGCGCGTGCTGGAGGTGTTCAAGCTCTCGCCATTGTATAAGTGGGTGTACGAGACGATCTCCAAAGACTCGTTCGTGTCCATCGAGAAAGCCGAACGCGTGCTCGGCTTCAAGCCGAAGTACTCCAACAAGGATGCGCTGCTGAGGAACTATCAGTGGTATCTGGATAACTACGAGAAGTTCGCCAACAAATCGGGCGTCTCGCACCGCGTGCCGTGGAAGCAAGGGGCGCTAGGAATCGTCAAGCTGTTCTTCTGACCGCTCGAACTCCGGCAGCGGCTACGCTTCGACCATGGGGTGACGCGCAGTTCGCCGTTCGTCCTGATCGCCTTCGCGGTCGCTGCCGGCATCTGGTTGGCGTCGCAGTTTCTAATGCCGGCCTGGCTGCCGGCGCTGGTGCTCGGCGTCGGCCTGTTGGCGGCGCTCGGCGCATGGCGGCTGCGCAGCTCCTCTGAGGTGATCTGGCTAGCAGCGTTCTGCACTTTGGTCGCGTTTGGCGCGCTGCGCTATACGCTGAGCGCGCCGGTGCCTTCTCCACAATCCATCGCCCGCTACAACGGCCAGCGCGTCACGCTGGAGGGCGTGATCGTCGCCGAGCCGGACGTGCGCCCGACGCACACCAACCTGCGCGTGCAGCCGTGGCGCGTGCTCAGCGCGTCCGGTTCCGACGAGCGGCTCGACGACCTCGTGCTCATCCGCATCGCTGCCGGAACCGACGCGACACGCTGGCGATACGGCGATGCCGTGCAGGCTACCGGCCTGCTTGACGCACCGCCGCGCATGAGCACGTTCGACTACCGCGAGTATCTCGCCCGGCAGGGCGTGTTCTCGTGGATGTCGCGTCCGCGTGAGCTGGCGCGCATCGGCGAAGGCTACGGCAATCCGATCTTCGCCCGCCTGCTCGAAGCCAAAGATGCCGTGCGTCAGACCGTCCGGCGCATCTTGCCCCAGCCGGAATCGGCGCTGCTGAACGGCATCCTGATCGGCGATGACAAAGACATCCCTGCAGACGTGCAAGAGGCGTTCCGGCGCACCGGCACGTCGCACATCGTCGCCATCTCCGGCTTCAATGTCAGCGTCGTCATCGCGCTGGTGATCCCGATGCTCGGCCGGCTGCTGAATCCGCGCCGGGCAGCGCTCTTCGCCATTCCCGCGATCGCGGTCTACACCGTCTTCGTCGGCGCGTCGGCCTCGGTAGTGCGCGCCGCGGTGATGGCCGGCATCGGGTTGTTCGGCGCGCTGTTCTGGCGCAAGGGCTTCACGCTGAACACACTGTGTGCGGCGGCGTGCTTCATGCTCGTCGCCAACCCGCACACGCTGTTCGACGTCGGCTTTCAACTCAGCTTCATGGCAACGCTGGGGTTAGTGCTCTATGCCGATCGTCTGTCGGGGCCGGTGCGGGTGTGGGTGCAACCGCGCTTGCGCAACGAACATGCGCAGAAGGTGACCATGTTGATCCTCGACAGCGCGC
Source organism: Candidatus Roseilinea sp. (assembly GCA_025055235.1). Taxonomy (GTDB): domain Bacteria; phylum Chloroflexota; class Anaerolineae; order J036; family Brachytrichaceae; genus JAAFGM01. The sequence goes on from JANWYN010000123.1 coordinate 3,806, forward strand.
TGGTGACGCTGGCGGCGCAACTGACGACGCTGCCGCTCATCCTCGCAACTTACAACCAGTTCTCGAACGTTGCCTTGCTGGCCAACGTGCTCATCCTGCCGTTGCAACCGCCGATCATGATCCTCGGCGGGCTTGCAGCATTCGTCGCGCTCTTCACCCCGCACGCGCTCGGCGCGCTCGTCGCGCTGCCGGCCTATGCCTTCCTCACCGCGACCATTCGCATCATCCAGTGGCTGAGCGGGTTCGAGGCTGCGGCAGTTCCGGTGTATGGCTTCGGCCCGCCGGCAGTGCTGGCGTACTACATCGTCCTGCTGGCGCTCACCGCCTTTGCGCTACAGCCTGCTCTCGAACGGCGCGCTGCTACACGACTGATACGTTCAAATATCAAGACGACTGCCATCTTGGGTGTCACGCTGATCGCCATCGTCCTGGGCGGCGTGTATTGGTTCCAGCGGCCCGACGGCAAGCTGCACGTGATCTTCGTGGGCGGCAGCGCCGTCATCCAGTCGCCTTCGGGCAACCAAGCCGTGTTCAGCGGCAGTGGCAATGTGGCCTCACTCCTCGACCGCGTCGCGCCGGTCTGGGATCGCGAGATCGAACTGCTGATCCTGCCGCAGCGCAGCGAGCGCGGCCGCAGAGATGCGTTGCCGTTGCTGCATCGCTATCGCGTCAGGACGCTCCTCGTCCCTGCCGGTGACGAGGCGGAGGGTGAGTCGTTGGCCGAATGGCAGCACGCAGTCGCATCGAACGTCGCGCGCGTGGTGACGGCTTCGCCGGGCATGTCACTTACGCTGGATGCCGATGTATCCGTCGTGATCGAACTGCGCGCACCCGGGCGCGATGGCCTGCAAGTCATCGGCGCGCGCTTGATCCACGATGCGGTGGTCGTTGACTTGGTGGGAAATCACGAAGCGCTTGGTCACCCGGCAGAGCAAGACTTGATCTTCCTTGGGCCGGCCAAAGCCGATGTGACGAAGTTGAACGATGCACGCCCGCGCTGGGTCGTCTGGGCAGATGCAGTTGGTGTGCCGCCGGCGGGACTCGATCCGCGCATCCGCTCGGTCAATCTAAAAGAAGAAGGACAGATTGCATTCGTGGGCGACGGCATGCGGCTCGTCATGCGCGGGCAATGAACGCGGGCGACCACGCGCAGGGTAGAAAGCAGCGGGCCATGGGATGGTGTGCGCTGGAGGAGGCGGGCGATGCGTAATCTGTGCGGTAGCTGCAGGCTGCACGCCTGCGGCCGGTGGGATGACCATCGCGCGGGCTGAGGCGCGGGCTGAGCTTGTCGAAGCCTGTCGAAGCCTGTCGAAGCCCGTCGAAGCCCGTCGAAGCCGCCCGTGCCCTTAGCCCGGTGGTTGAGCGCCGGGCACTCTTTGATGGAAGCCTCGCCTTTCTCATCCGGGGGAATGGCATAGGGTTGTGAATTACCCGTTCTGCCAGGCATTTCCCTCGCCACTTGCATGGCGCATTTTGGACGGCTGGACGGTATGGTATAGACGTTAGGGAGACGGATTGCCGCTTGGATGGCCGTCCAGGACGACGGCTTGAGGTCGAACGGGCGGCTCTGCAGGCGGTCTGGAGGTAAGGGTCATGTATACCAAGATCCTCGTCCCTCTGGATGGTTCGGAGCTGTCGAATGCGGTGCTGCCACACGTGCGGCAGGTGGCGCGATGTAGCTGCGCAAGCGCCATCTTGCTGCGCGCCCTGCCGGAGCCGGCGCCAGGCGTGAACGGCCTCTCCAAGGCAATGCTGGAGCGCCAGGTGGTAGCCCATATGCCGCCGGCGCACGATGCGATCGCAGGCCACGGGCAACCCGGCGTCGCACACTCGGCAACCCAGGCGATCCGGCCTGATCTGGTCGAGCGTGAAATCGAGGCCTACAAGTTCCTCGACGGCATCGCTGCCGAATTGTCACAGTCGGGCATCCCGGTGCGCACGCGCGTCGTGATTGCCGAGCCGGATGAGGCCATCCTCGATGTTGCTGCCGAGGAAGGCGCTGACCTGATCGCGATGGCCACGCACGGGCGCGGCGGCATCAGCCGCTTCCTGTTGGGCAGCGTCGCCGATCGCGTCGTCCGGCATGCCCACGCCCCGGTGCTGTTGGTGCGCCCGGCCGGCCACCGTGCCGGATCATCCCAGGAATTGCCCGCATATCGGCGCATCCTCGTCCCGTTGGATGGCTCCGAGCTTGCGCACACCGTTTTGCCCTACGTGCGCAAGCTGGCCGCGTGCACAGGCGCCGAGGTGCTGCTGATGCAGGCCGTCCCCGAGCCGGAGCCGGAGGTCATCATGACGCATGCCCAATTCGGCTGGGGGCGTGCCATGAGCGGCTCGATCGTCTCGGGCAGCGGCGACCTTGCCCGATGGATCGAACATGCGACTGCGGCTGCCCGCGATTCCCTGGACGCGGCTGCGGCTGTCCTGGCCGAGTCGGGCATTCGGGTGGAAACCACGGTGTCGGTCGGGCGGCCTGCCGAAGCGATCCTGGATATGGCCGAGCGCCGCGGTGTAGACCTGATCGCGATGGCGACGCATGGCTACGGCGGCATCCGGCGCTTCTTGATCGGCAGCGTCGCCGATCGCATCGTGCGGCATGCTCATGCGCCGGTGTTGCTGGTGCGACCTCATCCGTGAGCGAATGATGATTGCACGTCCACAGGCGACGGAACTGCAGACGTGAGCTGTTGCCCGCGCTCGGCACACCGAGCGCGGGCGAAGGAGGGGTATGACCACGTTCATGCGAGAAGGTTTGCTCGATCTCGCTCGTCCGCGCGATGGTTGGTGTGTCTCCATCTACATGCCGACCCATCGCGCGGCGTCGGACATGCTGAACGACCAAGTTGCGTTGAAGAATCTGCTGGATGCAGCGCGGGATGAGCTGGCGGAATTGATCGAAGAGGATGTCGGCGTCGCGATACCCGCTCGGCTGCATCCGGCACCTACAGCGCGCCGGCGGAGCAAGGACGAACTGGCCGCCCGCGCATTCGTCCAACCGGCGCTCGACGCAGCAGCCAGCCCAAACTTCTGGGACGGCCGGCGAGATGGTCTGGCGCTGTTCATCTACGACGGCGTCTTCCGCCATTACTGGTTGCCTTACCCAACTGAGCCCCTGATGGTGGTGAGCAAGCGCCATCACATCACGCCGCTCGTGCCGTTGCTGACGGACGATGTGCCCTTCTTCGTGCTGGCGTTGAGCCAGAACGACGTGCGACTGCTGGAGGGGAATCGCGACGGCATCGCCGAAGTTCATGTGCAGGGGATGCCGCGCAATCTCGCCGACGCGCTGCGCTTTGAAGCGCCGGAGAAGCAACGCCTGGTTCGCTCCGCAGGTGCCGGCCCGACGGGGACGCCGGTCGGCATTCGCTACGGCCATCGCGAGGACGAGCATGAGCGGTTGCACCGTTTTGTGCAGGAGGTCGAACGTCACCTGCACCCTATGCTTAACGGCAAGACGGCGCCGCTCATCTTGAGCGGCGTGGATTACTTGTTGGCGATGTATCGCGAGGTCAACACCTACGCGCACCTGCACGCGCAGGAGATTCGCGGCAATCCAGAGCTGCTAACACCCGGCCAGCTACATCAGGCGGCTTGGCAGATCATGCAGAGCGAGTTCGATCAGGCGAAAGCCAAAGCCGTCAACATGTATCGGGCAGCCAAAGAGGCGCACGGCGTGAAACGCGCGTCGGAGGATACAGGCACCGTTCTGCAGGCTGCACACGAAGGGCGCGTGGATACGCTGCTCGTGAACCCGGCGCGGCATTGCTGGGGCAGCTACGACGCTGTTAAGAATCGGATGGTCGCCCGGCCAGAGCGCGAGCGCGGCGACGCCGATCTCTTCGACCTCGCGGTGGTGCAGACGCTGGCGCACGGCGGAACGGTTTACGCCCTGCCGGCGTCGCAGATGCCGGCGGCGTCCGGCCTGGCCGCGATCTTGCGCTACTGACCCGCAAGTTGGATTCGCACTACTACACGCGCCAAGCTACAGCGCGCCCTCGATATCGGCCAGGATATCTTGCACATCCTCGATGCCAACCGACAGCCGCAGCAGGCCATCGCCGATGCCATGCGCAGCGCGCTCGGCCTCGTTCAGTTCGCGATGCGATGAAATGGGCGGATACGTGATGAGCGAATAGATGTCGCCCAGGCTGGTCGCGGGCAGAATGAGCTTCAACCGGTTGATAAAGGCAAAGACCGCCTCGCGCGTGGCATCGGCCAGCTCGAACGCAATCAGGCCGCCAAACAGGCCGCAGGTCTGGAGCGACATCAGGCTGTGTTGCGGATGCTCGGGCAAGCCCGGATAGATCACCCGCCGGATGCGAGGATGCTTCTGCAGCGCCTCGGCGATGATCATCGCGCTCTCGCACTGCCGGCGCACCCGCAGCCCCAGCGTATGAATGCCGCGCGCGATCAACCGCGCCTCGAATGGGCCGAGGATCGTGCCGAGCTGGATGGCGTATCGCCGTGCCGTGTCGAGCAGCAGGCCGGTGCGCGCGACGAGGATCCCGCCGGTCGCGTCGGCGTGGCCGCTCAGGTATTTCGTTGCGCTGTGCACGACGATGTCTGCGCCTTGTGTGAGCGGCCGGTGTAATACCGGCGTCGCGAGCGTCGCATCCACGATCACGCGCGCGTCGGCCTGGTGAGCGTAATGTGCAATCGCCTCGACGTCAGCCCACTTGAGCAGCGGATTGGATAGCGATTCGAGCAGCACCACGTCCGGCGCGTGCGCATTGATCGCCGCCTTCACTTCGGCCAGGTTGCTCATGTCGCAGTAGCTTACCGCGACGGACTGCGCAGCGAAGAAGTCACGCAG
>JANWYN010000028.1 GCA_025055235.1 Candidatus Roseilinea sp.
AACCGTCGAAGCAGTGAGGAACGCGTCATGTCGAAACCGATCACCGTCCTGTGCCTCAGCAGCGCCGTGAAGGGCCAACGCCTGATCCAGGAACTCAAACGGCTGGGATGCCGCGTGTTCTTGTTGACCGAGGAGCGCTGGCGCGATGACGAGTGGCCGTATGAATCGCTCGAGGGTATCCATTACATGCACAGCTTGGCGAATCGCCAGCACGTCATCAATGCGGCCAGCTACATGGCGCGCGGCTTGCAGTTCGACCTGATCATCCCACTGGACGAATACGAGGTGCAAACGGCCAGCGCACTGCGCGAACACTTCGTCATGCCCGGCATGACTGCCTCGGAAGCGCAGCCGTTCAACGACAAGCTGGCGATGCGCGTGCGGGCGAAGGCTGCCGGCATTCCGGTTCCGGAGTTCACGCCGGTGTTCAACTACGACGTCCTGCGCGCGTGGATGGCGCGCGTGCCACCGCCGTGGTTGCTTAAGCCGCGCCATGAGGCCGGCGCGATGGGCATCAAGCGCTGCGAGGACGCCGAACAAGTCTGGCGCTGGCTCGACCAGCTCGGCGACGAGCAGTCGCGCCGGCTGCTGGAGCAGTTCGTGCCCAGCGATGTCTTCCACGTGGACGCCTTGGTATGGCAGGGCGAGGTTGTGTTCACCATCGCCAGTGCCTATGGCAAGCCACCGCTTAGCGTGTCGCACGGTGGTGGCGTGTTCACCACGCGCACGCTGCCGGCAGAATGTGACGAAGCGCAGGTGTTGACGGCACTCAACGCGCAGGTGATCCACGCGCTGGCGCCGCCTCGTTTCAGCGGCGCAGTGCACGCCGAATACTTGCGCACGCTCGAAGACCGCCGGTGGCTCTTTTTGGAAGTTGCCGTCCGCGTAGGCGGCGCGAACATTGCCGACATGATCGAGCACGCGACCGGCATCAATCCGTGGGTCGAGTGGGCGCGCATGGAGGTCGCTCGCTTCCACGGCGAGGATTACACCTTGCCCGCTGCGCGTCGCAATCACGCCGGCATCCTGATCTGCCTGGCGCGCCAGGAGCATCCCGACCTGTCGGGCTACAATGATCCCGAGGTGGTCTGGCGGTTGAAGAAACGATATCACGCCGGGTTGATTCTCGTTTCGCCCGATGCCGGGCGCGTGCAGGCGCTCCTCGACAGCTACGCCCAACGCTTCGCCGCGGACTTCCTCGCCCGCGCCGAGCCATGGGAGACGGGCCGAGTGGTGTGAGCGGGTGGTTGGGTCGGCCGGGGCGAAGGGTCGGCAGGTCGGTCAGGTCGTCAAGTCGGTGGGTCGGCAGGTCAGTTGCACCAGGTTGAAACCTCAGTGCTGAGCAAGCCGGGTGTGCATCGGTATCAATACCAGCGGGCAACGCACACTTCGCATCGCCCGTCCGCTCAGCCTCGGCGGTCACGCCGGGGCGGATTCGCGCCGGGCTGAACCCCGGCGCTGAGCAAGACGGGTGTGCATCGTCATCAACGCCGTCAGGCAACGCACGTCCTGCATCGCCCGTCCGCTCAGCCTCGGCGTTCACGCCGGGGCGGAATTGCGCCGGGCTGAACCCCGGCGCTGAGCAAGCCGGGTGTGCATCGTCATCAACTCCGTCAGGCAACGCACGTCCTGCATCGCCCGTCCCGCTCAGCCCTGGCGTTCACGCCGGGGCGGATTCGCGCCGGGCTGAAACCCCGGCGCTGAGCAAGACGGGTGTGCATCGTCATCAACGCCGTCAGGCAACGCACGTCCTGCATCACCCGTCCCGCTCAGCCCTGGCGTTCACGCCGGGGCGGATTCGCGCTGAACCTCGGCGCTGAACAGGCCGAGTGTGTATCGTCATCAACGCCGTCAGGCAACGCACGTCCTGCATCACCCGTCCCGCTCAGCCTCAGCGTTCACGCCGGGGCGGATTCGCGCCGGGCTGAAACCTCGGCGCGAGCAAGCCGGGTGTACATTGTCGTCAGCACTAGCGGGTAACGCACTCCAGGGCAACTATCTCGATGACTCGCCACGCCCATGCGTGACCTCAAGCCCCGGCAGCGTCGTGCCGTCACGATGATGCTCCCGCTGGCGCTTGACGTATTGCACAACAAAGCTGAGCTGTTTGCCACCAAAGGATAGGACACCATACTCGGCCTGCCATGCAAAGGGCATATCCAACGCATGATTCACAAAATGCGAGCTGCTGCCCTTGACACGGTTGATGAATTCAGACAATGAAACCGCTGGCGGCACAGAGGCTACTAAGTGAACATGATCTTCGACGCCTCCGACCGCATGAACCAATGCGCCAACCTCTTCGGCTTTAGCCACGATGATCTTGTAAAGCGGCGCTTCAATCGCCTCTGTAATCAGAGGCCGGCGCAGCTTGGTGCTCCATACGAAGTGATAGAACAATCGCCAGTAGGCCATGATCAAGACGATGAGATGAGCATACCGGTGTTCAACCTTATTGGCAAGAATCGCGCCGGGCTGAAACCCCACCGTGAGGCGGAATTGCGCCGGGCTGAACCCCGGCGCTGAGCAAGACGGGTGTGCATTGTCATCAGCATTGTCATCAGCGCTGGCGGGCAACACACGTCCCCGCATTGCCCGTTCGCTCAGCCTCGGCGTTCACGCCGGGGCGGAATTGCGCCGGGCTAAACTAAACCCCAGCGCTGAGCAGGCGGGCATGCATCGGCACCAACATTGGCGAACAACACACGTCCCGCATCGCCCGTCCGCTCAGCCTCGGCGGTCACGCCGGGGCGGATTCGCGCCGGGCTAAACCCTGGCGCTGAGCAAGACGGGTGTGCATTGTCATCAGCATTGTCATCAGCGCTGGCGGGCAACACACGTCCCCGCATTGCCCGTTCGCTCAGCCTCGGCGTTCACGCCGGGGTGGAATTGCGCCGGGCTAAACTAAACCCCAGCGCTGAGCAGGCGGGCATGCATCGTCATCAACTCCGTCAGGCAACGCACGTCCTGCATCGCCCGTCCCGCTCAGACGCATGCCAAGTCGCCCATCGGGTAGCATAGCGGGCGCAAATGAACGTCGCCATCATCGGCGCAGGAGCGACCGGCCTCGCCGCCGCGCACGACCTGCTGAAAGCCGGGCACCGCGTCACAATCTTCGAAGCCAACGACAAGCCCGGCGGACTCGCAGCCGGCTTCAAGATGCCGCATTGGGAGTGGTCGCTGGAGAAGTTCTATCACCACTGGTTCGAGTCGGACGCCGACGTGCTGAAGCTGGCCGATGAGATCGGCGCCCGCGACCGCGTGATCTTCAAGCGACCGGTCACGGTTTCCTACTGGAACGGCCGCTTCTACCCGCTCGACTCGCCGGCGGCGGCGCTGAAATTCCCCGGCCTGCCGTTAGCTGCCAAGATCCCCTTCGGCCTGGCCATGATCTACCTGAAATACCTCACCTCGAACTGGCGCGCGCTGGAGCGCTACACGGCGCACGAATGGGCATCACGCTGGATGGGCCGGCAGGCGTATGAAGTGATCTGGCAGCCATTGCTCGAGGGCAAATTCGGCGACCTATACCAACAGGTGAATATGGCCTGGCTGTGGGCGCGCATCAAAGCGCGCAGCACACGGCTGGGCACCTTTGTCGGCGGCTTTCAAGCCTTCTTCGACGCCCTGGCCGCGCGGGTGCAGGCGCTAGGCGGCATCATCCAATATTCAACCCGGGCTGAGGAATTGCGCATTGAGAATGCGGAATCAAAAACATGGTGTGTGAGAACGCTTTCTCAATTCTCAATTCTCAATTCTCAATTCGATGTCGTGCTCAGCACGACGTCGCCGCGCTTGATGGCGAAACTCGCGCCGCAGCTGCCGCCGGACTACTTGAGTGCGCTGAACGCGCTGCAGTCGCTCGGCGCGGTCGTCGTGATCTTCGCGCTCGACCGGCAGCTCGACCGGCAGGGCTATTACTGGCACAACCTGCCCAAGAGTGCCGGCTTTCCCTACCTCGCGATGTGCGAGCACACCAACTTCGTCGAAGCCGAACACTTCGGTGGCCAACACCTGATCTACTGCGGCGACTACTTGCCGACCTCGCACCCTTACTTCTCCATGACAGAAGGCGAACTACGCGATGCCTTCTTGCCCTCGCTGGCGCACTTCAATCCGCAGTTCGATCCGTCGTGGGTGCAAGACGCCTGGGTCTTCCGCGAGGCCTACGCGCAGCCGGTGCCATTCGTCAATCACTCGCGCCACATCCCGTCGGTGAAGACGCCGCTGCCCGGTCTCTTCTTCGCCAGCATGAGCCAAGTGTATCCGTGGGATCGCGGCACGAACTATGCCATCAAGCTCGGTCGCGAGACGGCCGCCGCCATGCTGGCCGGGTGAGGGAGATATACTCTCGCCGGCAAGCGATGGGTGAACCGAACGCCGGCGCGCCGCGCGTGCGCGTGCAAGATGAACTCGGCCGGGTGGTGAACGTCTTTCTGCTGCCGCCGGACGGCGAAGGGCTGACCGTCGGCCGCGCCCTGCACAGCGATGTCTCGCTCCCGTCGAAAGCCATCTCCCCGCTGCACTTGCGCATCCGCTGGGACAGCACATCCGGCCGCGTCACGGTCACCGACCTGGGCTCGACGACCGGCACTTATCTGGATGAGCGCAGGCTGAGCCCGGAGATGCCCTACCCATGGGGAAGCAGCCAGCGCATTCGCGCCGGTGGCTATACGTTCAAGCTCATCATGCCCGCGCCGGTAGCCGACGCGCCATCGAACCCTGTACAGCCCGCCGGCGTTGCCGACTCACCCAAAACGCTTGCACAACCTCCACGACGCTTCGGGCTGGCGCTCCTGGCCGGCGCGTTCGCGTTCGCCGCGTTAGCCTTGGCGATCTACAGCTTCCTCTCGCGCCCGGCGGAGATCCTCAGCCTTGCGCTGGCTACCGGCGAGTCAGGGCCCGCCGTGCGCTTCCAGGTCAGCAACGCGCAGCGCGTCGAACTGCTGGTGAACGGCCGGCCGGCCGACCCTGCCCGATTGACCTTCGACCCGCGCGCCGGCGCGGGCGTGTATGCGGTCGGCGCTGGCGAGGAAGACTTCGCGCTCGTCGCCTACAACCGGCTGGGCTGGCCGACGACGAGCCGGCTGATCTACCCTTCGCCCACCGAGATGCCCCGCCCTACCTTCACGCCCCTACCCGCCGAGGTCGGCCTCGCTGTATTCGCTTTCAACGGCGTGAACAAGGTGAACGACCTGAGCGACGTGATCCTGAACAAGGGCGACCCGCTGCTGATCGAATGGAACGTGGTGAACGCGGAGGACGTGGAGTTGCAGCCGGCCGGCACGTTCAGGCCGCAAGACGCCGTGCGCGTTGCGCCGAACGAGACGACGGTGTATACGCTCATCGCCCGTAACCCGTTCGGCGAGGTGCGCCGCTCGGTCAAGGTGATCGTGGTGGATGCCCAAGCGACGGCCGCCGCGAATGCGACCGCATCCGCGATTGCCCAAGCCACGCGCGACGCCGAAGCTGCCGCGCAGGCACAGATTGCCGCGACGGCAACGGCTGCCTCGCAGGCGACGGCGACCGCCATCGCCGATGCGTTCGCGCGCGCCCAACAGGCAGCCACGGCCAAAGCCACGCAAGACGCCCTGGCCATCCTCAGCGCGACGAGCACGGCCGTCGCACGTGAGACGGCACAAGCGCAAAGCGCCGCCATCGCGCAGGCCACGGCGAGTGCGCAACAAGCGGCCAGCGCGATGGCGACTGCCGTCGTGCAGGCGACCGCACAAGCGATGGAAGCGCGCTATAGCCAGTACTCCGGCATTTGGGTGAACGACGACCCAACCACCGACGGCGTCACCCGCCTGGTCATCGGCAACGCCGGACCGACCATCACCGTGCAGGCGTTCGCCCGCTGCCGGCCGCGTGATTGCGACTGGGGTGTGCGTAGCCAGGCGTTCACCGGCGAGCCGTTCAGCATCGCTTTTGCATTCGGCGACGGCGTGACGCGCCAGCTGACCTTTGCGCGCGTCGGCGACAAGCTCCGCGTCACCGACACCGACTCGCGCGGCCCGATTCGCACCTACAGCTTCTCGCCGGCGAAGCCTTGATCCCATCCCCAGGCTAGGAGAGGAACCGAGGTGAGGGAAAGTGCACGCCTGGTGCACTTTTCTCTATACACTGCGACCATAGAACTGAACGTGAAGCGCGCTGCGATGCAGCGAAACCGTCGCGCGCCTCGCAGCGCAGGGAGGTAGAGCAAATGTCGCAACGCCAACAACTGGTGCGCATCATGGAGATTGACCGGCAGGTGCGCGCCGGCCGGTATCCCAGCGCCGACAGCCTGGCAAGAGAGTTGGGGGTAAGCAGGCGCGTGATCTACAAGGATCGCGCCTACATGATAGATCAGCTTGGGGCGCCGCTGGCTACCGATCGAGAGCGCGGCGGGTGGTATTACACCGAGCCGACCTATGCCCTGCCCAGCGTAATGGCCACGCAGGGCGAGTTACTGGCCTTCTTCCTCAGCGTCGAGCTCGCTCAGCGCTACGTCGGCACCGACTTTCAGCAACCACTGCACTCCGCCGTCCAAAAGCTATCGCAGACGCTCAAAGGTGACATCACGATTGACCTGGAGACGCTGCGCCTGCACTACACGTTCGTGCCGCCACCGCTGATGGAGACCAACGCTCAGACGTTGCTAGCGATCCATCGCGCCATTCGTGAGCAGCGGCTGCTCTTCATCAGCTACTTCGCCAACACCACTGGCCAGCGCACCGATCGCACCGTCGAGCCATATCACCTAAGCAACACCAAGGGCGACTGGTACCTGCTAGCCTACGACGTGAACAAGGCAGCCAAGCGCACCTTCCACGTCGGGCGCATCCAAGCTTGCCGCGTGCTGCCCGACAAATTCGTTCGGCGCAGCTCGATCTCCATTCCGGACTGGCTGAAATCTTCTTTCGGCGCAGAGGGCGGCGACGAGCCCGTCGAGGTGATCATCCGCTTTGACAAATACCAGGCGCCGTGGATTCGCGAGCGCAAGTGGCATGACACCGCCAAGCTGGAGCAGCACGACGACGGTAGTGTGACGCTGCGGCTATGGACGAGCGGGCTGGGCGAGGTTAAGCGCTGGGTGATGCAATATGGCAGCCACGCTGAAGTGCTCGCGCCGGAGTCGCTACGCCGGACCGTGGCCGAGGAGGTGCGGAAGTTGTTGGCGGTGTATGCCGTAAAGTGAACATAGAGTGCACGAGGGAGGGGTAAAACTCTTGGTGAGACGTTTATTCCAGAAAGGAGGACTTCCAAATGACCACGCTTACTTTCGATAAATTAAAGGCAATCGTTACAGGGAATGCCGCTGCCTTGCGGCGCGTAGTGGAGCTGCATCCAGTGGGCGGGCCGGGCGCAAAGGTGTTCCCGCCCACCTATGAAGGCGGTAAGTACGCTACTGAAAAGCGTCGCATCAATGGCGAGACGGTGGATTGCGTTCTGCTCGATTCGGTTCAATCGCAGGCGAATCGAATGGAGCTGGCGCTGCAGGAGGCTGTGGATGAAAAGCGCATCTCTCTCCCGTTAATTACCGTGGATTTCTCCGGAACCGAAGCCTCGTTCATCGGCAGGATTACAAGCCTTGAAGCCCCGCACCGCATCGCCGATGCGATTTTGCGCGACAGCGAGTGGGATGATGGCACAGGCAAGAAAGTGCCGTTTCGCAAAACGCCTGTAGGTGCGGCGCTGGACACCGCAAGCGTGCAAAATGCCATCGCGTTGTTTGAGTACTGCCCGACTGCGCTGGTGTTTGGAATGTGGGACTCAACCGGCACACGCGGCGGCCTTGGCGTGAAGTTCCCGCGCGCCATTGTCTCGGAGATCATCGGCATTGGCGCATTGCCCGGCCAGCGCACAGCCGGCCGTCTCGACCCACTGCAAATCTCTTCGAAGGCAGGGCCTGTTTATGAGACCGAAAATGGCGACTGGACCCTTGACCCTGCCAAAGCG
>JANWYN010000035.1 GCA_025055235.1 Candidatus Roseilinea sp.
TTCGTGCTGCCCGGCTGGTATGGATTGGGCGCAGCGCTGGAGGCGATGCTGCAGCGCGGCGACGAGGCGCGCGCGTTGCTACAACGGATGTATCGCGAATGGCCGTTCTTCCAGACCACGCTGGACAACGCCCAGCAGAGCCTGACCAAAGCCGATATGGGCATCGCTTCGCTGTATGCCACGTTGGTAGAAGACGAGCGAATCCGCGAGCGCATCTTCGGAATCATCCGGCGGGAGTTCGACCGCACCTGCCGCGCCATCTTCGCGATCACCGGCCAAACGGCGCTGCTGGATAACGAACCGGTGCTGCAAAAGTCCATTCGCCTGCGCAACCCATACGTGGATCCGCTGAACTACATTCAGGTGGAGATGATCCGCCGGCTGCGCCGTCTAAAGCAAGCCGGCGAATCAGAAGAGACGCCGGAAGTCGCGATGCTGCGCCGGGTGATCGAGTTGACCATCAACGGGGTGAGCGCCGGGTTGCGGAACACCGGCTGAGTACAATCGCGGGCGTTCGCTCCATGAAAAGAGATGCACTGCTGAACCGCTCGCATTTGCTCTGGTTCATCCCTGGCCTACACGTCAAGCGCTGGTTCATCCTGATGATCGCCGGCGTGACGCTGATCGGCCTCGGCATCGGCTTCATCCTGGTCGAAATCTACCGCGAGGCATCGCTGCCGGCCATCTTCTACTACCTGACCTTGCAGTTCATCCCGCGCTGGTTGCGTGGATTGTTGCTTGGCACGCTAGGGCTGGCGGCTTTTCTGCTCGGCCTCTACCGGCTGAACCGCACGCTGGTCGAATCGGTGCGCGGCAACGACACACAGCCGATCGTCAAGAAGCTGGTTCGCCAATACGTCACCTCGCAGGGGCCGCGCATCGTCGCCATCGGCGGCGGGCATGGTTTGGCTGCGCTATTGCGCGGCCTGAAGCAGCACACGTCCAACATCACCGCCATCGTCACGGTGGCCGATGACGGCGGCAGCTCCGGCCGGCTGCGCCGCGAGTTCGGCGTGCTGCCGCCGGGCGACTTCCGCATGTGCATCTCCGCGCTGGCCGACGACGAATCGCTCGTTTCGCAGTTGATGCAATATCGCTTCGGCGGCGGCAGCGGGCTGAGCGGCCATTCGTTCGGCAACCTGTTCATCACCGCCATGGCCGAGCTGACCGGCAGCTTCGAACGCGCCATCCTGGAGTCGAGCCGGGTCGTGGCCAGCCAAGGCCGGATCGTGCCGAGCACGTTGACCGACGTCACGCTGTGCGCCGAGTATAAGGCGCCGGATTCGCTCGGCGTCGCGGTCGGCCCATTGCCCTCGCCTGCGCCGGTGCGCGGCGAATCGTCCATCGGAAAGAAGGGCCTGCCGATCGAGCGCGTCTGGCTGGAGCCCGCCGATCCGCCGGCGTATCCCGAAGCGATCAAAGCGATCCTTGAGGCTGATCTCGTCGTGCTCGGGCCGGGCAGCCTGTTCACCAGCGTCATGCCCAACCTGCTGGTGCCGGAGATCGTCCAGGCGCTGCGCGAGACGCCGGCGCAGTGCATCTACGTGTGCAATGTAGCGACAGAACGCGGCGAAACGGACGGCTTCAGCATGAGTGACCACGTGCGCGCCATCGAGCACCATATCGGGCCGGGCATCTTGGATGCAGTGCTGGCAAATGACTACGTCAATCCCAACTTCAAGATGCCAAGCGGCGTGGATATCGTCCTCGCCGATTCGCATGTCGAAGGCAGTGCAGTCGCCGTAGTGCGCGCCAGTTTGGCCGATGACGCTGAACCGTGGCGCCACGATTCGGCCAAGCTCGCTGCTGCGGTGTTGAAATTCATCCGCGAGTGAGTTCGGCCGGTGCGATGAGCACGCGCCGATGCAACACGCAACGATGATTGTGATAGGCTTGCCTTCAAATCGAAGGATCATTGCTCATATCTTTGAAGGAGAAGATCATGGCAAAAACGAAGATTGGAATCAACGGCTTTGGCCGGATCGGCCGCCAAGTGCTGAAGGCGCTGTTCGAGTATCACCGCGGCGTGTTCGACGTGGTGGCCATCAACGACCTGGTGGACGCGCACACCAACGCTCACCTGTTTAAATACGACTCGAACTACGGTCGCTTCCAGGGCACGGTCGAAGTAGACGGCTCTGATTTGATCGTGAACGGCGATCGCATTAGGGTGTTTGCCCAAAAGGATCCGGCTGCCATCCCGTGGGGCAGCGTCGGCGCGGATATCGTGATCGAATCCACCGGCTTGTTCACCGATGCCGACAAGGCGCGCGCGCACCTCAACGGCGGCGCGAAGAAGGTCATCATCAGCGCTCCCGCTAAGAAAGAGGACATCACCATCGTCATGGGCGTCAACCACGACAAGTACGACCCGGCCAAGCATCATGTGGTGTCGAACGCGTCGTGCACGACCAACGGCCTAGCGCCGGTGGCCAAGGTGCTGTTCGACCGGTTCGGCATCGAGAAAGGCATCCTCACCACCATCCATGCCTACACCAATTCACAGCGCCTGCTCGACGTGGCGGCTAAAGACCTGCGCGATGCGCGCGCGGCGGCCATGAACATCGTCCCCAGCGAGACCGGCGCGGCCCGTGCGGTCGGTTTGGTCATCCCCGAGCTACAAGGCAAGTTCAGCGGCATGGCCTTCCGCGTGCCCACGCCGACCGTGTCGGTGGTGGACTTCACGGCCGTGCTGGGCCGAGACGTCACCAAGGACGAGGTGAATGCGGCGATGAAGGAATACGCCGAAGGGCCGATGAAGGGCATCCTCGGCTATACCGATGAACCGCTGGTCTCGATGGACCTCAAGGGCGATACGCGCTCCTCCATCTTCAGCGCGATGGATACGCTCGTCATTGGCGGCAACCTGGTGAAAGTCGTCGCCTGGTACGACAACGAGTGGGGCTACTCTTGTCGCGTCGGCGATCTGGCGGCCTACATGGCGTCCAAGATGTAAGCCTCAATCCGTTCGATGCGGTCGAAGCGCCCTCGGCTCTTGCCCACAAGCCGAGGGCGCTCCAGGTGCATTCGCGTATTAGGGCAAGACGTCACGCGGACGCCGTTCCGGGCCGACGATGCATCGGCGATGGCGCGCTGTAGTAGCCCATTCGGGCTATTCAGAGTGCGCCCTGCCCAACCTGCACGTTGCCCTTGCCGGCGATGCCTCGTCATCCGCCGCCCTATAATCCGCTCGGCCCATGCGCACTGCCGAGCGTCTGCAGCGCCTGATCCTCTTGTCGTCGCTACTACTGGGCATCGCTGCGGTGCCACTGCTGCTTGTGAATGCATGGGCGGCCCTTGCCATTCTCGTCCTGGCCGGCCTCGGCGTCGGATCAGTGATCGTGATGCGCGCTCAACCGGCAAAGGTCACGCATGACCCCACCGAGGTCGAAGCCTTTGCTCTCCCGGAGTCGCAAGTTGCTCCCACCGCTGCCGGCGAGGCAGCACAAACGCAGCACATTCGCGCCGAAGCAAGCGATTCGTTGGCCGAGGACGAGCATCCCGCTGCCGACCACGTCACTGCTCAACAGTCGGCGGCCAGTAGGCAGCGATCGCTAATCACCTGGCTCTGGCTCGGCGGGGCTTTGCTCATCGGCGCTGTGATCGGCGCCTTGGTCAACCGGATCTTGCCTATGCCGAATGCCGAGCTCGCCGGTGCATCGGACATCGTATCAGCCGAGCCGATCTCGCCGCTCATCTCCCCAATTCGCAAGCCGATAGCCACTTCCGACTTGGTCGAGAGCCGCGTGGTCGTCGCGGGTGAGGAGTTAACCGTGCTGCACTCGATGCTCGATATCGGCCAGGCCGCCGACATCTTCGACGCGAGGCCGGAGACGCTGATGCGCGGCGCGAGCGCCAATCCCTTCATCTTCGAGGTGCGCTATCCCCAACCGAAATTGGCCGGGCGCGTCGTCTTGCACCTCGCCCGGATGAGCGACTTCGAGATCACCATCAATGCAGTGACTGCAGACGGCGAAACGCTCACATTCGGCAGGGCATATGCCGAAGAGCTGATAGACCCGGTGCTGGAATTCGAAGTGCCCGGAGGCGCACGACCGGTGCAGGCCGTGCGCGTGGCGATTCTCGATCGCCGCCCCCCGCCACAGGAAGGATTTCACACCCATGTGCGCGAGTTCGCGCTGCGCTGAAAGCCGGGGTATTGGCTGATGGAGCAAAGACCAGGCGCCCGACACGCTCGGGCGCGTTGGGCGCTACCTCCACGGGCGAATGCACTTTGCCTGTTATAGTGCTCACCATGAAAGCCCAAATAGCACGTTGGTTCACGGCTGGCATGCTGTGCGTCCTCGCCGGCTGCGCCACAGCTCCATCTGCCACGCCTGCGCGCGAAGCGCCGACGGCGCCGGCGACGATCACGAGCGAACCCACGCCAACCGCACCCGCCGAACGTGAGGCTGTCGGCGGCGATGCACAACAAACGATGAATGCGATCCGACCGGAATTCACACGAGCGACGACGGCGTTCGCGTTGGACCTGATCCAGCGGGTCACTCGACAGGACGCCGACAAGAATGTCTTCATCTCGCCGGCCAACATCGCCATCGCCCTGGCGATGACAGCAAATGGTGCGCGCGGCGAGACGCTGCAAGCGATGCTCGCGGCGATGGGTAACCCAGACGCGACGATGGACATGATGAACACCGACTACGCCGCGCTGCAGGCGCTGCTCAAGCGCAATGATGCCGGCGTCCTCCTCACCATCGCCAACTCGCTCTGGGCGCGGGCCGGCGTTCCCTTCCACGCAGACTTCCTGCAGCGCACGCGGCGCTTCTACGACGCCGAGATTAGCGAACTCGACTTCATGCAGCCCACTGCGCCAGATGTCATCAATAGCTGGGTGAGCGACAAGACCAACGGCAAGATCAACGGCATCGTGAGCGACATCCCGCAGGACACGGTGTTGATCCTCATCAGCGCCATCTACTTCAACGGCGCATGGCAGACGCCTTTCAACGCAGAGCTGACCCAAGACCTGCCTTTCAACCTGCTCGATGGATCGCAGAAGCAAACGCCGACCATGTTCCAATCCGGCATGTTCGAATACCTGAAGGGCGATGGCTTTCAAGCGGTGCGCCTGCCGTATGCAGGAGATACGCTCCGGATGATCGTGTTCCTACCGGACACAGACCGTACGCTGGCCGATTTCCAGACAATGCTCACGATCGAGAACTGGGAGGCCTGGAGCGCTCAATTTGCCCCGAAGCAGGGACAACTGCTCCTCCCGCGCTTCAAGGCGCAGTATGACGTCACCTTGAACGAAGTGTTGCAGGGGATGGGCATGGCGGTAGCCTTCGACCCGCAACGTGCGGATTTCTCCGGAATGCGGCCGATTCCTCCCGCTCTGGCCATCAGCAGCGTGCGGCACTTAGCGTATGTGGATGTAAATGAAGCCGGCACGGAGGCTGCAGCGGCGACCTCCGTTCAAATGGGCGTCACTTCAGCCAGGCCGATCGAGGACACGTTCACCATGCACGTGGATCGCCCATTCTTCTTCGTCATCGAAGACAGCAGCACGGGCAGCCTGATCTTCGTCGGTTCGATCATCGAACCTTGAGCACTAGGCTCAGCTCGAACCAAACGATTCACACGTTTAACGCCGCCGTAGTTACTTACGGCGGCGTTGGCGTTTCCGGAGTTTCGCTCGGCACTTGAACTGATGAGCCATTTCCTGCGCCGTCCGTCCCACCGGCAGCGGGCGTTGGATCGTTAGGAGGCGGCGATGATGGCGTCGGTGTCTCAGATCCCGACGACGGCGGCGTCGGTGTAGGCGGCACCGGTGTCGGCGTCGGTGTAGGCGGCACCGGTGTCGGCGTCGGTGTAGGCGGCACCGGTGTCGGTGTCGGTGTAGGCGGCACCGGTGTCGGTGTCGGTGACGGTGGCACTGGCGTCGGTGTGGGTGACGGCGGCACCGGCGTCGGTGTGGGCGTCGGTGACGGCGGCACCGGCGTCGGTGTGGGCGTCGGTGACGGCGGCACCGGTGTCGGTGTCGGCGTCGGTGACGGCGGCACCGGTGTCGGTGTCGGTGACGGTGGCACCGGCGTCGGTGTGGGCGATGGTGGCACCGGTGTTGGTGTAGGCGACGGCGGCACCGGCGTCGGCGTTGGCGTGAGCGTTGGCCGCGGCGTCGGCGTGGGTGTCGGCGTCGCATATGTGACCAGCACGGTGAAGCTGCCGCTCGCCGCGTTGCCGGCGCGATCCGATGCCGAGCATGTCACAGTCGTCGAACCGACCGGGAACAACGAGCCGGAGCGCGGCGTGCACGATGGCGTGATCGCGCCATCCACCGCGTCTTTGGCCGTGGCGATGAAGCTGACCGTCGCGCCCGACGGGCCGGCGGCTTCGACCGCCACGTTCGC
The DNA here is from genome assembly GCA_025055235.1 of Candidatus Roseilinea sp. Lineage (GTDB taxonomy): Bacteria > Chloroflexota > Anaerolineae > J036 > Brachytrichaceae > JAAFGM01. The sequence goes on from JANWYN010000035.1 coordinate 6,375, forward strand.
CGGCAGGCTGAGGACCGGCGGCGTCGTGTCGCGAACGATGACGTTGAAGCTCGCCGAAGCAGCATTGCCGGCGTTGTCCGTTGCACGGCAAGTGACCGGAGTCGAACCAAGCCCGAACACCGAGCCGGAGCGCGGTGTGCAGATCGGCGTGATCACACCATCCACGGTGTCCTTAGCTGCCGCGTTGAAGCTAACCGTCGCACCGGCCTCGCTGGTCGCCTCGACCGTCTGATCGGCCGGCACGCTGATCGTCGGCGCGGTCGTGTCGCGCACCGTGACGCGGAAGGAACCCGACGCTGAATTGCCGGCGCTGTCCGTCACGCGGCAGGTGACCGTCGTCGTCCCCAGCGGGAAGGTCGTGCCGGCGCGCGGGCTGCACACGGGCGCGATCGCGCCATCCACTTCATCCTCGGCGCCGACGGAGAAGTTCACCGGCGCGCCGGCGCTGCTGGTCGCCTCGATCGTCAGATCGCTCGGCATCGCCAGCACTGGCGGCGTCGTATCGCCGACGTTCACCTTGAAACTGCCGGTTGCGGTATTGCCGGAGTTGTCGGTGGCCCGGCAGTTGACCGTTGTTGAACCGAGGCCGAACAACGCGCCGGAGCGCGGCGTGCAGATCGCCGTCACGCCGGTATCCACAGCATCGGATGCCGTCGCCGTGTAGTTGACAATGGCGCCCGACCGCGACGTCGCCCGGACGTTGATGGTATCAGGCAGGTTCAGTGCCGGCGGCGTCGTGTCCACGACGGTCACCTCGAACGAGCCGCTGGCCGAGTTGCCCGCTTTGTCTGCAGCGCTGCACTGCACCGTAGTCTTGCCCAGCGCAAACGTGCTGCCGGAAGCCGGGCTGCAGCTCGGCGTGATCGGCCCATCCACCGCATCGCGGGCCGAGGCATCGAACCGAACCGTTGCACCTGAGGGGCCGGTCGCTTCGACCGCGCGGTCAGACGGCACGTTGATCGCCGGCGGCGTCGTATCTCGCACGATCACCGAGAAGCTCTCGCTGGCCTGGTTGCCGCGCGAGTCCGCAGCGCGGCATGTGACGGACGTAGTGCCGAGCCCGAAGACCGAACCGGAGCGCGGTGTGCAGGTGACCGCCACCGGGCCATCTACAACATCGCGGGCCGACACGCTGAAACTGACGCTCGCACCATTCGGCCCGGTCGCCGAGGCGTTCACCGTGCCCGGCAAACTCAAGACCGGCGCGGCGGTGTCGTCCACGGTGACATCGAAGGTACGCGACGCGCTGTTGCCCTGCAGATCCGTGGCGCGGCATGTGACCGTGGTCACGCCGAATGGGAAGACCGAGCCGGGCCGCGGCGTGCAGGTGACGGGCACGATGCCGTCCACGGCGTCGTTGGCCGAAGCTGCCCACGTGACGACCGCGCCGGATTTGCTGGTCGCCTGAGCGAAGATCGAGTCGGGCACAGTCAACACCGGCGCTTCCAAATCGCGCACGGTCACCGCAAACGAAGCTGCAGCCGTGTTGCCGGCTTTGTCGGTGGCGACGCAACTCACTGAAGTCGTACCGACGCCGAAGAGCGCGCCGGAGCGCGGCGAACAGGTCGGCGTAATCGAGCCATCTACGGCGTCTTCCGCCGACGCAGAGAAGGCAACTTCCGCGCCGCCGCGCTGCGTGGCAACGGCGACGATCGTGCTGGGCAGGCGCAACACCGGCGCAGTCAGGTCACGAACGTCTATGACGAAGCTCCCCTGGACGGCGTTGCCGGCGCTGTCTTCAGCCGTGCACGTCACCGTGGTCCTGCCGAGCGGGAAGGTCGCTCCCGGACGTGCGGTGCACGAAGGCGTGATCGGGCCGTCCACCGCGTCGCTGGCGCGCACGGTGAAAGTGACCGGGGCGCCGCTGGCGTTGACTGCGGGGACGATCCGGTCGGACGGAATCGTCAGCGTCGGCGGCACCTTGTCGGCGACCGTGATCTTGAACGCACCGACGGATGTGCGCCCGCGTGAATTCGTCGCCGTGCACGTCACAGTTGTCGTCCCGATCGGGAAGGTAGCGCCGGACTGGGCATCGCATTCGACCGGCAGCCTCCCGTCTTGCGCGTCCGTCGCTGTCACGTCGAACTGGACGACCGCGCCGGACCTGCTGGTAGCTTGAATCGGAGCAAGCGCAGGCAGAGTAAGCGTCGGCGCATCGTACGTGGCCGACGTCAGTACGGGCGGTGGAGGCAGAGTGGTGTTGCTCGACGCGGCAACGATTACTCTGCCGTCGCTCACGGCGGCGGCCGGCTCGCTCCTGCGCCCATCGGGGGCGTCGGCGCGGAACTCGATGCTGGCGGGCGTGGTGCCGGGTGGCGGCAGCAATTGGCCGCTGACGATGCCGTTCTCGTCGGCCTTGAAGCGGGCCAGTTCTGCGCCGGTTTGTGAGTCGAGCACGACCACTGTCGAGCTCATCAATGTACGCGCAGTGAAGGCGAGGGCGCCTTCATCTGTCTTCTCTCCTTCGACGACGGGAGGTTGTAAATCCTTGGCTGCCTGGCCATCTCGTGTCACGATGGCCTTTTCACCTGCTAGGACGACGGTGGGAGGGCCGGCGCTGGTCTGGGCGACGACCTTGCCGAGGTCGGTAAATTGGCTGACCGTTCCCGTCTCATCAACTTTCACTCGGAACGTTGCATCGGTCACGACGAAAGTCGCACCGATACTCTCTACGACGAACCGGTCAGTGGCTGGTGTCGTGCTGGCGACGGCCTCGCCTTTCACCAGCCGGAAGCCCGGGCTGGGAAGGATGCGCACCTGCGAACCGGCCGCGACGACGGCCTGCGAGCCGTCTGCAAACGTGATCGTGACCGGCGCGGTGGCGAAGACCTCATCGCCGATGTGCAGGCTCGACGCCATCACGTGGGAGCGCGGCAACCGCCACTGTAGGCCGAACACGCCTTGGCGCGCTTCGGCCAGTGTGAAAGCGCCCTCCACCTGGGCGACCACCGGTGGGCGCGTTCCACCGAAGAGGGCATAGCCGGCGGCGCCGAGGATGACTAAGCAGGTTGCCGCAATCGCACCGACGACGCGCGGCGTGAAGACCTGGCGAACCAGATCCCAGAATCCGAGCGTCTGAGTCTGAGGCTGGGCGTGAGCAACGGTCGCGAGGCGCGCGCTTTCGGCCAGCAATGCGCGCAGCATTGCTTCGCGGCGCTGTTCACTTAGAGGCGAGACCCGTTGACCGGAGGCGAAGAGAACGCGCTCAATGCGCGCTTCATCCCATCCTCGGTCGTTCTCGCTAACCAGATGCTCACTCATGTTCTGCTTTGAAAGTCGTTGTGAGACGATGAGCCCGCATCAGCCGAGTTTCCGATCCCCCTCTTTCGTGGGAATTATATACGGGTTTCCTCGGCTTGCACGCTATCAAAACTACAAAAAGACACGAAATGCTAATTCTTCTCTTATTTGATTCTCGGACGTCGTGCGTCGGGTAAACGTAGGTTTACAATGCGTTTACTTCATCTTGTTGCCACTCTCTGAATAAACACCGAGATTAATGCTTTCGAGCCACGCAGAAAAGATAGGCGCCGATTTCAGGCAGCGGTTCGTCGTATAGCGGCCTGAGCGACCGGTCGAGTATTTGTAACAAAGGATTCTTAGCACTCGGAAAGAGCACCCACTTCCCGGTGATTTTCTTGGAGATGAGATTAGGCAGCCCGAGGTAGTGGCCCAGCTCAAGCGCCTGCAATGCGCGCGGCGAGAAGTAGTACCAGATCCGCTCAACATCGAAACCGGCGCATGCAAGGCGCTCACGCCAGACGGCCGGGCCGTCGCAGTGATAGTGGCGCGCGATGCGGTTGAAGAACCGGCGATACGCATCGCCAGCCAACTTTGCCCCTACAAGCCAGTCCGTAAAGTGATCGGAGGGTGAACAAAAGAGAAGATAGCCGCCGGGCTGCAGGACGCGATGGCACTCGGCGAGCACAGGGTTCAGGTTGGGGATGTGCTCCAGCACCGAGTTGCTGACGATGGTCCGAAAGGTGCCGTCAGCAAAGGGCATGTGCGCGCCGTCGGCCAACGTGAGCAGCTTGTGCGCGCGTCGGGTGCGCGACTCCCACAGCGGCGCACGCCACGGATCGAGGCCGACGTCGAGCGGGCGTGAGAAGGTGTGCGCCGCAAAGCTACCGTCGCCCGATCCCAAATCGAGCACCGGCTCGACGACCGGCAGCTCCTGATAGAACCGGGACTCCACCGCGCGCAATAAGGCGCGGAAGTAGGGCAATTCAACCAGTTGGTTCCACAGAAAGTCATATCCCTGCGGCTGTGCGAAGGCGTTCCTCATGGTGAGCAGGCGTCGTTTTGCGAGTTAGAGGAGCTTCTTCAGCTCGTAGAGCGCCGTCAGCGCTTCGAGCGGGCTGAGCGTGTTAGGGTCGAGTTGCTTGAGTTTCTCCAGCGCCGGCGACGGCTCGGCAAAGAGCGAAATCTGCGCTGGGCGATCCTCGGCCGGCGGTTGGCTCTCCTTCACCCATCGCCCGCTTTCCAGCTCCTTCAACACGTCCTGTGCGCGGTGCACCACGGCCGGCGGCAGGCCGGCCAACTGTGCGACGTGGATGCCGTACGACCGGTCGGCGCCACCGGCGATCACTTTGTGCAGAAAGACGATCTGCCCGCCCTCCTCGCTAACCGCGACGTTGTAATTGCGCACGTGTGGCAGCACGTCGGCCAGTTGGATCAGCTCGTGATAGTGCGTGGCGAACAGCGTCAGCGGCCGGCGCTCGGGGTGGTTGTGCAAGTACTCGATCACCGCCCAGGCGATGGCCAGGCCATCGTAGGTGCTGGTGCCGCGGCCGATCTCGTCGAGGATGACCAGGCTGCGCGGCGTGCAGTGGTGCAGGATGTTGGCCGTCTCCACCATCTCGACCATGAAAGTGCTTTGGCCGGCGGCCAGTTCGTCCTGCGCGCCGATGCGCGTGAAGACGCGGTCCACGATGCACAGGTCGGCCTCGCGCGCCGGCACATAGCTGCCGATCTGCGCCATCAGCACGATCAACGCCACCTGGCGCATGTAGCTGCTCTTGCCGCTCATGTTCGGGCCGGTGATGACGAGGATGCGCGCGTTGCGGTCGAGGTAGGCGTCGTTCGGCGTGAACGGCGTCTCGCGCAGCAGGTGTTCGATGACCGGATGCCGGCCGTCTTTGATCGCGATGCGGCCTTCGTCGTTGAAGCGCGGGCGGCAATAGTTGTTGCGCGCGGCCACCTCGGCCAGGGCCGCGGCGACGTCCAGCCGGGCGATGCCCCGCGCCGCCTCCAGCAGCGCGCGCGCATGCGCAGCGATGGCCTGGTTGATCTCGATCAGCAAGCGCCGCTCGATTTCGGCGATGCGCTCGTCGGCATTCAAGATGAGCGTCTCATATTCCTTCAACTGCGGCGTGATGTAGCGCTCGGCGTTGGTCAGCGTTTGTTTGCGGATGTAGTCGCTCGGTATGGCGTCGCGGTAGGCGTGGGTCACCTCGATGTAGTAGCCGAAGACCTTGTTGTAGCCGACCTTGAGCGACTTGATGCCGGTGCGCTCGCGCTCGACGCGCTCGAGGTTGGCCACCCAGGTCTTCGCGTCCCGCGCGGCGAGGTGCACGCCGTCTAGCTCGGTGCTGAAGCCGGGCTTGATGAAGCCGTCGTCGTCCGGCTCATCCTTGATCGCCGCAGCGACCAGCTCAACGACGGCGCGCAGGCTGGCGATAAGGGGATGGAGACTAGAGATTAGGGATTGGAGATTGGTGCGACTAATCTCTAATCTCCAATCTCCAATCTCTACGACACGTGCGCACGCTGCCTTCAAATTCAGCAGGTCGCGCGGCGTGGCGATGCCGCTGAGCACGCGCGTCGTCAGCCGCTCCAGGTCGGGCATGTGCTTCAGCGCATCGCGCAGCTTGGCCCGCAACAATGCATCGCCGAACAGCGCGTCCACCTGCGACAGGCGCTCTTCGATGGCCGCGCGGTCGAGCAACGGCTGGGCGATCCACGCGCGCATCAGGCGTGCGCCCATCGGTGTGAGCGTCTTGTCGAGCACGCCCAGCAGCGTCGGCGCGGTCTTGCCTCCGCCGGCGCCGGGCCGCAGCGGCTCCAGCAGCTCCAGGTTGCGGCGCGTCACGGCATCCAGGCCCATGAACTGCGACGCGGCGTAGGTGCGCAGCTCGCGCAGTTGGTTGAGCGCGGCCGGCTGCGTCTCGCGCAGATAGGCGATGATGGCGCCGGCAGCACGCAGGGCATACGGCTTCTCCTCCAGGCCGAAGCCCTGCAGCGTGCTCACCTTGAAATGGTCAAGCAGCACCCGGCGCGCGTTGCTCAGCTCGAAGCGATAGGCAGGAAGCGGGGTGATGGGACGTGGCTCGTTGCCTTGTCCATCCTGCTTCTTGCGTCCGGCGTCTTCCGGGGCGAGCAGCTCGCGCGGTTGGATGCGCGCCAGTTCGCGCTCCAGCTCGACCGGGCTCTCCAGTTGCGCCGCGCAGAACTCGCCGGTGGTGATGTCGCAGTAAGCCAGGCCGATCGGCAGCTGCTCCGTCTTCCGTCGCTCGTCATCCGTCGTCATGCCGGTCACCGCTGCCAGATAGCTTGGGCGGTTTGCGTCCAGCATGCCCGGCTCGACGACGGTGCCGGGGGTGATGACGCGGCGCACTTCGCGCGGCACCAGGCCGTTGATCGCCTCGCTGCCGATCTGGTCGGCCACGGCCACGCGGTAGCCGCGCGCGATCAGCCGGGCGATGTAGCCCTCGGCAGCATGGTGCGGCACGCCGGCCATTGGGCTGCGCACGTCTTTGGCCACCGGCCGCGAGGTCAGCACTACGTCCAGCTCGCGCGCCACCAGCTCGGCATCGGCGTCGAAGGTCTCGTAGAAGTCGCCCAGCCGGAAGAACAAGATGCAGTCGGCGTATTTGCGCTTGAGTTCGAGGTATTGCCGGCGGATGGGCGT
>JANWYN010000096.1 GCA_025055235.1 Candidatus Roseilinea sp.
CCTCGCCGCTCTGGACGAGGCTGTGGCTAATTGGGAGCGCATCCTCGGTCATCCCGACTTCCCGGCAGCCGACCCAGGCTTCCGGCTGGCTGCTATGAACGACGCCGGCGGCGCCTTCCTGCGCCGCTACTGGGCGCGCGGCCGGATGGCCGACCTGGAGCGCGCGCTGGCGCTGTGGCAGCAGGCCGTCGCCCTGGCACCGCCCGACGCGCCCGACCGCGCTATGTATCTCAATAACCTGGCCAACGGCCTCCGCGCCCGCTATGCCCGCACCGGCGCCCTGCCCGACCTCGAGGCGGCTGTAGAGCGCTATCGCCAAGCCTGTCAGGAGGGGCTGAACGACAGCCTGGATATCGCCGCGACCGCTGCGCGATCCTGGCTGCAGTGGTCCGTTGAGCGACGGGCCTGGGCCGAAGCCGCCGAGGCCGCGTGTCATCTCCGCGACGCGGCCCTGGCGTTGGTCGCCGTCCAATGGGCGCGCGCCGAAAAGGTCATCCGCCTGCGCGAGGTGCAAGGCCTGGCCGCAATCGGTGCATACGCACATGCCCAAATCGGCCAGGCCGGCGGCGCCGCCGAAATCCTGGAAGCCGGCCTGGCCCGGCTGCTGGGCGAGGCGCTGGAACGCGACCGGCGCGACCTGACAGCGCTGCCCCCAGAGTTGCAGGAACGCTACCGGCGCGCCGCCGAGCGCTGGCAGGCCCTCATCCGGCCGGAGGCAGACGGCGCAATTCCGGACGCGCAGCGCCAGGTTCGCCACGCCGACCGCGTTGCTGCGCGCTCCGAACTCGACGCCGCCATCGCCGCCATCCGCAAGGTGCCCGGCTACGAGGACTTCTTCCGCCCGCTGCCCATCGAGCGGATCTGCGCCCAGGCCCGCCCCGACCGCCCGCTGGCCTACCTGGCCACAACCGAGCACGGCAGCGCGATCATCGTGGTCTGGCCCGACCGCGCCGAGGCGATCCTGAGCGACTTCACCGAGGCCGAGCTGAACGCGCTGCTGGTGGAGACCGATCCTGACCGCCAGAACGTGACCGGCGGCTACCTGCCGGCGCAATTGGCGATCAGCACTTGGCTATCGCCTGCGCTGGCCAAGCTGCTGCCGGCGCTGGGGCGGTTGATGGGCCCGCTGGCCGAGCACTTGCGCGCCGGCGGCGCGCGTGGCGTGGTGCTCATCCCCTCCGGCCGGCTGGGGCTGCTGCCGCTGCACGCCGCGCCCTCACCCCCGGCCCCTTTCCCTAGGGGAGAGGGGCCGGGGGTGAGGGCCTTCCTCGACGCCTTCGAGGTGAGCTACGCCCCTTCGGCCCAGGCGTTGCGCGAGGCGCGCGCAAACGCCGACAGCCGGGCGACGACGCCGTTTCGCCTGGCCGGCGTGGGCAACCCACTGCCCAACCCCAAGCCGCTGGCCTACGCCAAGCCCGAGCTGGAGAGCATCGTCGAGCTGATCCAGTCGAAGCTTCGACAAGCTCAGCTTCGGCAAGCTCAGCTTGAGCTAGGTCAGCTTCCGCCGGATGCGGCCAAGCCGCTGTATGAGCATGAGGCGACCAAGCCGGCGCTGCTGGCGGCGCTGCCCGGTGCGACCACGGCGCATTTCTCCTGCCACGGCAACTACGCGCTGGACGAGCCGCTGGATTCCGGCCTGCAACTGGGCGACGGCGCGCTGGCGCTGCGCGAGATCCTCGATCATCCGGCGCCGTTCGCGTCGGCCCGGCTGGCCGTCCTCTCGGCCTGCCAGACCTCGGTGACTGACTTCAACAACCTGCCGGACGAAGCGATCGGCCTGCCGGCCGGGCTGCTGCAGGCCGGCGTGCCGGCGGTGGTCGGCACGCTGTGGAGCGTGGAGGACGAGAGCACGGCGCTGTTGATGGTGCGCTTCTATGAGCTGATGCTGAACGACGGCCTCGCGCCCTGCGCAGCGCTGCAGGCGGCGCAGCGCTGGCTGCGCGATGTGACGAATGCGGAACTCGGCCGCTACCTGAAACAGCATCAGGCGTTGAATCGCGCGCACCAGGCAGTCGAGACGCGCATGGCCGGCGCGCTGGAGCGCCCGATTCGCGCCCGCGCCCTGAGCGGCAGCCCGGCGGAACGTCCCTTCGCCGATCCCATGCATTGGGCTGCGTTCACCTTCAGTGGCGCCGAGTCGGTTTGTCCGTGACCGTCACACAGTCGCCGTTGGCCGCGGAGCGGACTGACTAAAAACGCATAGATGGCTGTCATTCCCGCGCAAGTGCCGTGATCTCCTGCGATCCCGACCTGCGGCCGGGCGCACGCGGGCCGCAGGATCAGGGACTTTGGCCCGTGGCCGTTGGCTCGGCCACGGGATCAAAGGACGGGAATCCAGGGATTGGCCACTCCGTGGTTCGCGGCGCGCACTAAGTAGGTGTCCAAAAGAATTGACGCTTGGTAGGACGCGCTCTCCGCAGCGCGCTGGCGGGGAACGCTACGACGAGCGTTCCCTACCCACGTCAGAACTTTCGGTGACCGACTTAGATGCCCGCCGCGGGCATGAGGATCAATTCGGCTTCAGGCACTCCTCGCAAAGGCGTCGCGATAACGACGTGACGATGTAGAGCGCGCCAATGACGCTCGTCACAACACACCGGCCGGGACGTGCGCGCGCGTCCAGTTCACTTGATCGAGGTAGTCGTCCAGCGCCCGGTCGAGGTCGAGATCGGCCGGGATGCCCAGCGCGGCGCGGCTCTGCGCCTCGTCGGGCGTCCACGGTTCACGCTCACGCGTCGCCCCGGCCAGCTTGGTTCCGGTGCTGAACAACGCCGTTTTGCACAACTCGCACGAGGACCAGTAAATCTTGTCCGCCTCGCCGGGGAGATACTCCGCGTCGGCCGCAAGCAACACGCGCGCCTCGCGCAGCAGCCCCACCACCCTGTCCCAAGTCTGCCGGCGACTCTCGTCTGTGGCGAACGGGTCCTGGCCGGCGTGCCGCGCCTCGTCCTCGGCTTCGCGCAGTTTTCTGTGCCAGGGCGTGTTCGCGCCGGCGTCGCGCGTGCGGGCCTCGGCCACGCCCAGCTCCAGGATGACATACGACAGCCGGTCGGCGGGCCGGCCGTCTATCAAGAGTGACCCGTCCTGCACCTCCAGCTTGGCAGCGGGCGCCGGCAGCGGCGCAGACGTATCGCGCGTGCCGATGATGACGTAGTAACCCTCCCGCACGTCGCCACCGGCCAGGTTGAACGTACCGCTGAACTGCAGGATCGGCTTCTGCTCGGCGGCCGGGATGAAAGCCTGAATGGTCTTTTGCGCCAGCGAGCTGATGGTCTTCGCTACTGCCAGCGCGCCCGGTGACAGGGCGAGCGGCGCAAACAAGCTGTCGGTGTTGATCAGGCCGGCCAGCTTGGCGAGCTGATTCTCCTTGTCCACCAGCAGGTCCAGCGACACGTCGGCCTGGGTCATTGTCGCAGGGACGAGTTTGATCAGGTTGGGGCTGAGGCCGAGTTGCACCGGCACACTCGGCCGCAGGTCGCGCAGATGCTTGACGCCGAGCGCCGCATCGTCGAGCGCCGGCACGTCGAGCCTGATCTTGGACGTCACGACGATGTTCTTGATCCTGTCCAGGCTGACGCCGAAATACTGCTTGAAGAAGCCGTCATCGCTGAAGTAGGCCTGGGCAGCTTTGACCTGCAGCCAGAAGTAGTGCTTGCCAATCTCAACCGCTTTTGGAGAAGCCGAGGCAGGCACATAGATCGGCGTCGTGGTTCCCGTGACAGGATTGATTGGATAGGCAGGGTTGCTGGACATGGCATCTGCTCCTTCGACTCACGCGCATCGTATGCCCATTCTGACCAATGGTCAAATTTGTGTGCAGGGAGCGCCTAACGCGCTCAGAGCGCGTTAGGCGCTAGTACGTTGCCAACCGTGGGAAAATCAGCCCCGATGCAGCCAACGTTCTACGTCCGCGAAATTCCGGTATACGGCGACTTGATCCTGTCGCCGATGGACGGGTTTTCCGACCTGCCCTACCGGCTGATCTGCCGCGAATTCGGCAGCGCGATGAGCTACACCGAGTTCACCGCGTGCGAGGCCATCCTGCGCGATGCCAAGCCGGCGTTGCGCCAGCTCGACTATCACCCCTGCGAGAAGCCGCAGCTCACCTTCCAGATCTTCGACAGCGACGAAGACCGCATCGTGGCCTGCGCGCAGAAGATCGAGCTGCTTGGCCCCGGCATCATTGACCTGAACATGGGCTGCTCGGTGAGCAGCGTGAGCGGGCGCGGCGCCGGCGCCGGCCTGCTGCGCGACCCGCAGAAGATCGGGCGCATCTTCAACCGCATGAGCAAAGCCGTGCGCGTGCCGGTTACCGGCAAGATCCGCCTGGGCTGGGATGCGAAGTCGCGCAACTACATCGAAGTGGCGAAGATCCTCGAAGACAATGGCGCGTCGCTCGTCGCCGTGCACGGCCGCACCAAGGAACAGGCCTACAAGGGCGTGGCCGACTGGGACGCCATCGCCGAGGTGAAGCAAGCGGTGAAGATTCCGGTCATCGGCAACGGCGACGTGAAGACGGTGGCCGACATCGCGCGCATCAAGGCGCACACCGGCTGCGACGGCGTGATGATCGGCCGCGCCGCCATCGGCAACCCGTGGATCTTCCAGCGCAAAGACCGCCACGAGGTCACCGTCGAGGAAGTGATCGCGCTGCTCAAGCGTCACCTGCGCGCGATGATCGAGTACTACGGCGACCACGGCCTGATCCTCTTCCGCAAGCATGCAGTGAAATACATGCACGGCATGCCGCACGTGGCCGCCCTGCGCGCGCAGCTCGTCACCTGCGAGAGCGTCGGCGCGTTCCACGACCTGGTGGACGACTTCCAGCGGCGCTACCAGCAGGGCCTGTTGCCCGACAGCGCATACGAACCGATGCCCGCGCCGGAAGAGGAAACCGAATGGTCGTGCGACCGGGCGGCCGTTGCATGCGCGTAGCGCTGCTCTCCAAGGCGCTGGTGGTCGGCGCGTATCAGCGCAAGTGCGAACTCATCGCTGCGCACTCCGATATCGCGCTCACCGTCCTCGTCCCGCCGGCGTGGGGCAATCAGCCGCTCGAACGCGCCCATGCGAACGGCTACGCGCTGCAGGTCATCCCGATTCGCTTCAACGGCAACTTTCACCTGCACTACTACCCCACCCTGCGGCAGGCGCTGGCGCAGTCGCAGCCGGACGTGGTGCACATAGACGAGGAGCCCTACAACCTGGCGACGTGGCTGGCGATGCGAGCGGCGAGATCGCTCCATCCGTCGCCGCGCGTGCTCTTCTTCTCCTGGCAGAACATCCGCCGGCGCTATCCGCCGCCGTTCAGTTGGATGGAGCGCGACGTGCTGCGCTGGGCCGACGCCGCGATTGCCGGCAGCGAGGAAGCGCGCGCGGTGTGGCAGTCCAAAGGCTTCGCCGGCCCAATCCACGTCATTCCACAGTTTGGGGTGGACGAGCAAACGTTCGCGCCGGCGGATGAACGGCGCAGCGGCGACGAGTTCATCATCGGCTATGCCGGCCGGCTGGTGCGCGAGAAGGGCTTGGATGTGCTGATGCGCGCCTTCGCCCGCTTGCCGACTTCGGCGCGCTTGGTCGTCGTCGGCGAAGGACCGGAGTCCAGCGGGTTGCGCGCGCTGGCGGAGCACTTGCGCGTCGCCGAGCGCGTGGAGTTCCGCCCGCCGTTGCCGTCCACGCGCATGCCGGAGTTCTACCGCGCGTTGGATGCGTTCGTGCTGCCCTCGCGCGCGCTGCCCAACTGGAAGGAACAATTCGGCCGGGTTCTGATCGAAGCGATGGCGTGCGGCGTGCCGGTGATCGCCTCGCGCTGCGGCGAAGCGCCCAACGTTGTCGGCGATGCCGGGCTGACCTTCGACGAGGAAGACGATGCGGCGCTGGCCGAGCACCTGACGAGGCTAATGGCGCAGCCGCGCCTGCGCGCCGAGCTGAGCCGGCGCGGGCGCGAGCGCGTGCTGGCCTGCTTCACCATGCGCCATATCGCCGACCGCACCGCAGAGGTCTATCGCCTGATGAACGCGCGCGAGGCCTGATGGATGAGGCTCTACGACCGGTTGGACTGCTCAAAGCAGTCTGACCCGGTTAGGGTGCATTCGCCAGCACACGGGCACGGAACGGCGTCCGGGCAAGGCACGGAACGGCGTCCAGGCACGGAACGGAGTCCAGGCACGGAACGGAGTCCGTGCCCTACTGTGCGATGGTTTGCCCCTATCCGCGAATGCACCCACGGGGTTATCGCCGCGCAACATGCGTGTATAATTTTTGACGCTCCAGGCCTCCTAGCTCAGTTGGTCAGAGCGCACGGTTCACATCCGTGAGGTCACAGGTTCGAGCCCTGTGGAGGCCATCGAGAAAGCGAACGGGCTAAGGGCGCACGCGCGTGCGCCTTTAATTTTGCAACTATGTCCTCCACGCCCCGCATCGTCTGCTTCGGCTACGTCAACCCCGGCGTGGTGTTCTCGGTAGATCGCTACCCGACCGCCAACACCGGCGCATACGTCTTCGCTAAGCGGCCGTTCATCGGCGCGGATTGTGCGATGGCCGCGCAGATGCTGGCGCAGTGGGGCGTCGAAGCGCACCTCATCGGCAACGCGCTCGGCGCCGACGACCTGGGCCGGCGCACCTTGGCGCAACTGGCCGAGATGGGCGTGCGTGCGCACATCGCACTGCGGCGTGACCTGCGCACGCCGGACGAGGTGGACATCTCCGACCGCGCCGGCACGCGCACCTTCTTCGTGGAAGACGCCCCGGCCGTGTGGGGCAGCCTGATCGAGGCCGACCTCGAACCCATCGCCGGCGCCGCTATGCTGTATGTGGACTGGTATGTTGGGCCGGCGGCCGAGCGCGCCATCGCATTCGCGCGCGCGCAGGGTGTGCCGGTCTTCCTCAACGTCGAGTACTCGCTGCGCCAACCTGACCTCTACCGGCATCTGATTACCCAATCTGCCTATGCGCAATCCCCCATGTCCGATGTGCACGTGGTGCAGGAAGACCCGCGCGCCATCGCCGAAGCGTTGCATACACTCGGCGTCGAAGTCGCGTTCGTGACGCGCGGCAAGCACGGCTCGCTGGTGATAGACCGGTCAGGGTTGATCGAGGTCCCCGCCCCAGTCGTGAGCGTCGTGGATACGCAGGGCGCCGGCGCAGTCTTCTCTGCCGCGGCGATGTACGGCTTGCTCGCCGGCTGGCCGACCGAACGGATCGCTCGCTTCGCCACGACTGCCGCGTCGCTCAAGTGCGCACAGCACGGCCTGCTGAACATGGCGGTAGAAGCGATCCTGGCGCAAGCGCCTCCGTCGAGCGCCGTCGCAACAGCCGATGAACCCTGAACTGCAACTGCTCCTCTGGGTGGCCGGCTCGTTCGCCATCGGCCCGGCTGCCGTCGCCTACGTCTATCGCTCCGGCGGTGGCTGGCGCCACCAAGCGCTCGTCGAATCCGATCTAGGTGGAATGGTCGTCGAGGTCGCACTCTTCATGTATCACATCGGCCTGCCGTTTTTGGCCCTGATCGGCGGCGCGCTGAGCGTAGATCTGCTCGGCCTGGGTGCAATTGCAGTGGAAGGTGCGCCTACGCTGGCCGGATTCACGCCGCGCGATTGGATGCGCAGCAGCATCGCCGCCGCCCTGGCGGCCGGGTTTGTGCTGATCGTGGTTTGGATGGCCCGGCGCGCTGCCGGTGCTCCACCCTCGCTTTCAACGAACATACCCGGCCTGCTGCCGATCCTTCGTGATGCGGCCTACGCCGAGGTGCATTGGGCGTTCTACCGCGCGCCGTTCGCCCTGTTGCTGCAAGATGCCTACTGGGGCACAGCGGCTGGGTTTGTCCTCGTCGCCACCGAATGGCTGCTGATGCGATGGCTGCGCCGCGCGCCGGCGCACGCAGACCGGCCGCACACGCTCACGATGACGTGCTGCGCGCTGACCAGCGGGCTGCTGTATCTGATCGCGCGCAACTTGTGGCTGATGATCGCCGCGCACGCCGCGATCCGCTGGGCCGGCGGGCGCTTGCTCACGCGTGCGGCGCAGCCGGCTGCGCCGCAGACCTGATCGTCACGCTTCAGTGCACCAGGCGGGCAGGATCGTCGTTCGCGCCTCGCCGAAGCCGACGCGCACGCCGTCGCGCTCCGCCCACCCGCGCAACGTGACCGTATCGCCGTCCTCGATGAATGTGCGCGTGCTGCCGTCCGGCAGGCAAATCGGATTTCGACCATTCCACGTCAGTTCGAGCATCGAGCCATAGGACTCTGGCGTCGGCCCGCTTAGCGTGCCGGACGCCATCAGGTCACCGACCTCGACGTTGCAGCCGTTGACCGTGTGGTGCGCCAACTGCTGGCACATGTTCCAGTACATGTGCTTGAAGTTGCTCCGGCACACGGTCATCGTCGCGCCGTTTGGCGTTGTGATGTCCACTTCCAGGTGGACGTCGAAGCTTGTGTCACCTGCGAAGCGCAAGTAGGGCAACGGCTTTGGCTCCTGCGACGGTGTGGGTACGCGAAACGGCTCAAGCGCTTCGAGCGTCACGATCCAAGGCGAGATGGTCGAGCCGAAGTTCTTGCCGAGGAAGGGACCAAGCGGCTGATACTCCCACTTCTGAATGTCGCGCGCTGACCAGTCGTTGAACAGCACCAGGCCGAAGATGTAATCCTCTGCCTCAGAGGTGGTGATCGGCCGGCCGAGCTGCGAGGCCTTGCCAATGGCGAAAGCCACTTCCAGCTCGAAGTCGAGCGCGCGCGTGGGGCCGAAGATGGGCGCGGCATCGGCCTCGCGTTTGATCTGGCCGCATGGCCGGCGGATCGGCGTGCCGCTCACCACGATGGACGAAGCGCGGCCGTGATAGGCCACGGGCAAATGGCGCCAGTTCGGCAGCAAGGGGTTCTTCGGATCGCGAAACATCGCGCCGACGTTCATGGCGTGATGCAGGCTCGAATAGAAGTCGGTGTAGTTCGGCACGCGCAGCGGCATGCGCATCTCAGCGTCGCGCTGCCTGACCAGCGCGTGCGTCCAGAGATCGGGCGCTTGTGCGGCATGCGATGAAGCCGCCAGCAACTCTTGGACACGCAGGCGCACGGCACTCGTCACCGGCTTTCCCAGAGCGATGAAGTCGTTGAGCACCGGCTGGTTCAGCGCGCGTTGCAGATCGCCTTCGTTGCACGGCGCATCGGTGGGAACGGAGAGCAGGCGACGCTCGGCCAGCACGGCCAAATCCACGATGTAATCGCCGATGGCAATGCCGGCACGCAGGCCGCGATCGCGTGTCTCGAAGACGCCGAACGGTAGATTGTGGATGCTAAAGCCGGAATCCGGCGCGACGTCAAGCCAGGACTGCATGTTCCAAGCAATGGTCGTGAGCGCCATCGGTTCCTGTAGCCGATGGGCGATCCGAGCGCTGCACGTATGCAGCAAGGCGTTCCATCGCCTCGCGCAGTCGCTCCAGCGGCGCGGTGAGCGCGACGCGAAAGTAACCCTCGCCGCTCTGGCCGAAGGCCACGCCGGGGGTGAACGAGACGCCGGCCGCTTCGAGCACGGCTGCGCACCAGGCAGCGCTGTCCGTCTCGCCGTGCGGCAAGCGCGCCCACAGATAGATCGTCGCATGCGGCAGCGCGACCTCGCAGCCCAACGCACGTAGAGCCGCCACGCACAGATCACGACGCCGGCGATAAATCTCCTGCCGCGCTTCTAGCCACGATTGATCGCCGGTGAGCGCCGCAATGGCCGCATCTTGAATCGCGGCGAAAGCGCCGGTGTCCACGTTGCTCTTCAGCGCAGCGACCGTCTTCACGACCTCGGGGTGACCGACCAGCGCGCCGACGCGCATGCCGGCGACGTTGTAGGCCTTGGAGAGCGAGAAGAACTCGATGGCGATGTCCTTCGCGCCGCGAACCTGCAGCACGCTCGGCGCGCGATAGCCGTCGTAGCCGGTCTCGCTATAGGCGTTGTCGTGCGCTAGCAGGATGCTGTGCTGCTGGCAAAACGCGACGGCACGCTCGAAGAACGTGCGCGGCGCGATAGATGCAGTCGGATTGTTGGGATAGTTCAGCCACAACACCTTCGCCCGCGCGGCAACATCCTTAGGGATGCGCTCCAGCGCAGGCAACCACATCACATCTTCGACACCACCGACACTACTGACACCATTGACACCACCGACACTACCGACACCATTGACACCATCAACACCATCGCCTCTCGTTCCCCTCACTCGCTCCAGCGGCACGGCATGCACCGTCGCGCCGGCCAACCGCGCCGCGGCGGCATAGGTCGGATAGCCGGGATCGGGCACGAGGGCAACGTCGCCGGGATCAAGGTATGCGAAGCTGAGGTGGTAGATGCCCTCCTTCGACCCGAGCAGCAGCAATACCTCGCGCTCGGGATCGAGTTCGACGCCGAAGCGCTGCGCGTAGAAGTAAGCGAAGGCGCGTTTGACCGCAGGCGAACCGCTGAATTCACCGTAACCGTAGCTATCGGGCCGGCGCGCGCTGCGCACCAGCGCCTCGACGATATGGGGCGCAGGCGGCAGGTCTGGCGAACCCATGTCAAGCGCGATCACGTCCACGCTGGCTGCGCGAAGTTCGGCTTTGCGCCGGTTGAGTCGGGCGAACAGATGCGGCTTGACCGCAGACAGGCGACGGGCAGGGGAAATCATCACAGGCGTGATATCGGTGTCGGTAGTGTCGGTGGTGTTATTGGTGTCGGCACCAGCGACACTATTGACACTATCGACACCCTCCCTACTCGCCACTTCCCTCCAACCACGTCGCCTGGTAGTCCGGCTTCTCCAGCTCGAGCGCCTGCACCGTCACGTGCAGCGGGTTGAAGGTGTCCACCATTACCGCCAGCTCCTTCGTCTCCTTCGCGCCGATGGACGCCTCGGTCATGCCCGGCTGCGGGCCATGCGGCAGGCCGCTGGGATGCAGCGTGATGTCGTATTTGGCGATGCCTTTGCGGCTCATGAAGTTGCCGTCGCAGTAGTAGATCACCTCGTCGCTGTTGACGTTGCTGTGGGCGTAGGGCGCGGGGATGGCCAGCGGGTGATAGTCGAACAGGCGCGGCACGAACGAGCACACCACAAAGTTGTGCGCCTCAAACGTTTGATGCACCGGCGGTGGCTGATGCACGCGGCCGGTAATCGGCTCGAAATCGTGGATGCTGAACGCCCAGGGATACAAGTAGCCGTCCCAGCCAACCACATCGAACGGGTGATGATCGAGGCAGTGCCGGCTGATGCCGCCGCGCACCTTGACGCGTACCTCGAACTCGCCGCGCTCGGTGTGCGTCTCCAGCACACTCGGCGGGCGGATGTCGCGCTCGCAATACGGCGCGTGCTCCAGCAATTGGCCGAACTCGTTGCGATAGCGCCTCGGCGGCGCGACCTGGCTGCGCGACTCGATCACGAAGAAGCGCGCTTCGGGCGTGCTCAGCACCATTTGCCAGGTGACGCCGTAAGGGATGACGAGGTAGTCGCCGCTGCCGAAGTCGAGCCGGCCGAACTGCGTGCGCAGCACACCAGCGCCCTCGTGCACGAACCAGACTTCGTAAGCCTGCGCGTTGCGGTAGAAGTAATCCATGCTCTGCGTCGCGCGGCTGACGCCGAGCGTCACGTCATGGTTGCCTAAGAGCACCCGCCGCGCTGATACCGGATCACCGCCGGCAGGCACATCGGCGGTCGCAAAGGCGCGATGGCGCACCGCCCCGTAATCCGCATACTCGACTTTGGCGTCACCCAGATACTCCGTCCGCACCACGCGCGGCGGCAGAAAGTAGTGATACAGCACGGATTCCAGGCCGTGAAAGCCCTCCAGCCCCATCACCTCTTCGCGATACAGGCCGCCATCCGGTTTGCGGAACTGGGTGTGCCGCTTATGGGGAATCTCACCGAGTTTGTAGTAGCAGGTCATGGCATATCACGTGCTCGTGTTGCAGGTCGTGCAGGCGTAAGCGTAAAGCGCAAAACGCACGATACGCGTTCCGAATTAGAAACCGACCGCCGGTTCGGGCAGGCCCTCCATCCGCGCGTAGTCGCGAATGATGTTGTAGATCTGCTCCACGTCGTCGAACACGAAATACAGGCTGTGCATGTGGTACTTGGCCGAATCGAGCTCGGCCGCCCGGCGTATATCGAACGGCACGCGCGGCGTGTCCGGCGCAAAGGCCTTTTGCATCTCGGCGATGGACGAGATCAACCCGGCGCCGAAGGCCTTGAGCTTGCCGCGTTCACGAATTAGCCCGAACTCGGTGGTGTACCACCACAGGCGCGAGATCTCGAGTTGTTGGCGCTCGTCGCCGGCGAAGAACAGCGGCGCGAACGCCTGCGCCAAGTCAGCGAAGTAGGGATCCATGAAGTAAGCCAGATGGCCGAAGTAGTCGTGAAACACGTCGGGCAGCGGCGTGAACTCCAGCTCCTCCGGCTTGCGGATGTAATTCGTGACCGGGAAGCGCCGCTCGCGCAGGTGCTCGAACCACTCGATGGCGTTCAAGTATTCGTTCTGCGCGTCGCCCAGCGTCCAACGCGTCTCGCGATACAGCCGCTCGCTAATCACTTGGGGATCGGGCAAGCGATAGGGGTCGAACTGCAACTTGGGCAAACCGCGCAAGAAGAGCTCGCACGCATAATCCGGCACGCGCTTCATCTGCTCGCGATACAGCGTAGCCCACGTCTCGTGATCTTGCTCGGTGTAATTTGGCATCACCGGCACAGAACGAAGTTCAAGCGTTTGGGTCATGGCCGACCTCCGTTGTGTTGGTGTCGCTGGTGTCGTTGGTGTCGTTGGTGTCATTAGTGTCAACAGTGTCGACACCAACGACACTTCTGACACTAACGACACTTTTAGAGATTCCCTCGTCGCGCTTGCTCGCGCTCGAGCGCCTCGAACAGCGCTTTGAAGTTGCCTTTGCCGAAACCGCGGCTGCCGCGGCGCTGGATGATCTCGAAGAACAGCGTCGGGCGATCCTGCACCGGCTGGCTGAAGATCTGCAGCAGGTAGCCCTCATCGTCGCGATCTACAAGGATGCCGCGCTTGGCCAGCTCATGGACGTCTTCTTCGATCTCCCCAACGCGATTGGGCAGCTCCTCGTAGTACGTCTCCGGCACACGCAGGAAATTGACGCCTGCTGCGCGCAGCGCATCCACGCTGGCGATGATGTCTTTGGTGGACAGCGCAATATGCTGCACGCCCGGCCCGCCGTAGTGGATGAGATACTCCTCGATCTGGCTCCTGCGCTTGCCCTCGGCCGGCTCGTTGATGGGGAACTTGATCCGGCCGCTGCCGTTCTGCATCACCTTGCTCATCAGCGCGGAATACTCGGTGCTGATGTCCTTGTCGTCAAAGTGGACGAGCTGCGTAAACCCGAGCACATCGGCGTAGAACTTCACCCATTCGTTCATCTTGCCCAGCTCGACATTGCCGACGATGTGGTCAATCGCGACCAAGCCGGTTTCGGGCGCAGGCGGCGGATGCTCAATCGGCTTGAAGCCGGGCATGAAGCCACGATAGTCCTCGCGCTCGATGAAACTGTGCACGGTGTCGCCATAGGTCGCGATGGTGGCCTTGACGAATCTGCCGCATTCGTCCTCGACGGCGACCGGTGGCATCACGCTCTTCGCGCCGCGCTTCACCGCTTCGTCGTAAGCCGCCTTCGCGTCGCGCACACGCAGGGCGATGTCCTTCACGCCGTCGCCGTGTTTTGCGATGTGCTGGCTGATGTCGGGCCGGCTGTGCGGGTCAAGCGGCGAAGTCAGCACAAAGTTGACCGTGCCGCCGGTCAACAACCATGACGCATGATCCCGCACACCCGTCTCCAGGCCGGCGTAGGCCACCGGCCGGAAGCCGAAGACGGTGCGATAAAAATGCGCCGCCTGCCGCGCGTTCGACACGTAAAACTCTACATAGTCAATCGCCTGAAAGTCGAGGGGATCGCTCGCCATTTCTTCCCTCCTCTCTTAACCTCTCTTAGGAACGCCGGGCGCGATGGCCCACATGCTCCGTGTGATGAAAGTCTAGAGAGATGGGGCAGGCGCGTGAAGACGAAAACGCAAGTTTTCGCCGCCGTTCATTTGCGAACTAAAATCGAGAGGGCGCGATGGCTTTCGATTCTGAAAAGCTGCTGGACAAGACCGGGCTGGAGCTGCTGCGGCTGCTGCAGGAAGACGCGCGCATGTCGTTCGCCGAGCTGGGCAAGCGCGTCGGGCTGACGGCGCCGGCCGTAGCCGAGCGCGTGCGGCGGATGGAGGAGGCCGGCATCATCGCCGGCTATCACGCCCGCGTGAGCGCCGCCAAGCTCGGACTGGAAATCCGGGCCTTCATCCGCGTAAGCGACTGCGAACCGTGCGAACGACTGGTCGAGCTGGTGAAAACGCTGCCCGAGGTGCTCGAATGCCACATGCTGACCGGCAGCGATAGCTACATCTTGCACGTGGTGGTCGCCTCGATCGCTCATCTCGATGCGCTCATCTCGCGCCTGCGGCCGCTCGCACGGAGCATCACTACCTCCATCGTGCTCGAGTCGCCGGTGAACAGGAGCAGCATAGACGTGCGGTTGTTTCGACCGAAGGTGTGAGGCGCTGCGCGAGTACAATCGCGCACGCAGCAACGATCGCTTCAACCTTCGAGTCTGTTCATCATGCGCACCTCAACCCGCACCCAGCACTTCCCCGAGTCCATCATTCGCGAGATGACGCGCATTGCCCTCGACGTCGGCGCGATCAACCTGTCGCAGGGCTACCCGGACTTCGCTGCGCCGCAGGCGATCAAGGACGCCGCCGCCCGGGCGATTCAGGACGACTGGAATCAATACTCGGTCACCTGGGGCCTGAAGCCACTGCGCGACGCGATTGCCGACCACTACCGCCGGCGCTACGAGATGGACGTGAACCCAGACACCGATGTGGTGGTGTGCTGCGGCGCGACCGAATGCATGATCGCCGCCATGCTGGGCGTGGTGAACCCCGGCGACGAAGTGGTCTTCTTCGAACCGTACTACGAGAGCTACATCCCCAACTGCTTCATCACCCAGAGCACGCCGCGCTTCGTCTCGCTGCGACCGTCGGCCAGCGGCGCGTGGGAGTTTGACCCCGACGAGCTGCGTCGCGCGTTTAACGCCAAGACCAAGGTCATCATCATCAACTCGCCGCACAACCCCACCGGCAAGGTCTTCACCCGCGAGGAGCTGCAACTAATCGCCGACCTGTGTATCGAGCACGACGTGATCGCCGTCACCGACGAGATCTACGAGTTCATCACCTACGATGGCGCGCAGCACATTCCGATCGCCACGCTGCCCGGCATGGCCGAGCGCACCATCACCATCAGCGGCATGAGCAAAACGTTCAGCGTCACCGGCTGGCGGCTGGGCTACGCTGTGGCCCCGGAAGACCTGATGGTCGGCGTGCGCAAGGCGCACGACTTCATGAGCGTGTGCGCGGCGACGCCTTTGCAAGTCGCCGGCGTCGCGATGCTGGCGCTGGGCGACGATTACTATCAGCAGCTGCGTGAGGACTACGCGCAGCGTCGCGCCTTCGCATTGGAGATGCTTTGCGAGGTCGGCTTCAAACCGGTCACGCCGCAGGGCGCATACTACATCATGGCCGACTTCAGCGCGATCAGCGACGAGGACGACATCGCCTTCGGCCTACGCATGGCGAAGGAGATCGGCGTGGCATGCGTGCCGGGGTCGCCGTTCTTCAGCCGGCCGGAGCTGAGCCGGAACATCGTGCGCTTCGCCTTCTGCAAGAAGCGCGAGACGTTGGAACAAGCGCGCGAGCGGCTGCAGCGATTGAAGCGCTGCTAGCGCTTGCACCGCCAATCAGCCGATGGCCGACTCGATCGTCTCGTCGTCGCGCCGCTGCTGCTTTTGTCGTTCCTCGCGCTCCTTCATCTGCTCGTAGCTCTCCGGCTCATTCTCCGGATATAGCTCGACATCTGCGGCATGCAACTGGTAGGGCACATCGGTGACGATGACGCGATCCATGGACTGCAGCGCCGACATGATGCCCAGCGCGTTGTTCGAGTGCAGCGCGCGCGCCCACGGCGTGTCCATCACCAGTTGGCCCATGATCACGTGCACGAACAGGTTGGGGTCCTTTTCGAGTTCGGCCTTCACGTAGTCCACGATCGGCTCGACGAGGCGGCGGTAGGGCGACGGCAAAATCACCAGGTCGCCTTCGCCGATGCGCTCGCGCCACTTCTGCTGCACGATGTGCGTCTTGCGGTCGTTGTAGTCCACATGCAGCGGTGTCCACGGGTTGCCCAGCGACTTGGCGAAGTCCACCACGCGCACCGTGCCGCGATGCACGTCGTCTACCAGCACGATGGTCTTCACCGGATGCGGCGTCGGCTTGACGCGCTCCTTGCTCAGGCTCAGGATGCGCGCCACATTGCGATAGTGCGTGTGCACGCGGTAGAACACGAACACCATGACCGGGATGACCAGCAAGGTGATCCACGCGCCGTGCGTGAACTTGGTCACGGCGAAGATCACCATCACCACGAACGAAAGCACCGCACCGGCGCCGTTGATGATGAGGTTGCGCTGCCAGTGCGGGTCATAGGTCGCCACGCTCTGGCCCATCTTCACCGACTCGCCGGGCTT
Organism: Candidatus Roseilinea sp.; assembly: GCA_025055235.1. Taxonomy (GTDB): domain Bacteria; phylum Chloroflexota; class Anaerolineae; order J036; family Brachytrichaceae; genus JAAFGM01. The sequence goes on from JANWYN010000096.1 coordinate 16,582, forward strand.
GAGCTTGGCGACCTCCAGCCAGCGCCGCACCATGCCCGACTGCGACAGGGTGAAGCACATGAACACGCCGATCGCATAGAGCGGGATGAGCGACGTCGTGCGCGCGTTGAAGACGATGATCAGCACGCTGGCGGCTACGGCCAAGGTGACAATGCCGCCGGAATACACCAGCCGGCTGCCGCGAATGGCCAGTTGTCGCGGCAAGAAGCTGTCGCTGGCCACGAAAGCCGCGATGCGCGGGAAGTCGGCATAGGCCGTGTTCGCCGCCATGATCAGGATGATCGTCGTCGCCGCGATCTGCAACCCATACAATGCGCCGGAGCCGAACACGGCGCGCGCGATCTGCGAAATGATCGTCTCTTCCTCCGACGGCAGGGCTTGCACCTGATTGGCCAGCAGCGTGATGCCCATGAACAGGGTGCCAAGCAGCAGGCCCATCACCGAGATTGTGAGCGCGGCGTTCCTGCCACGCGGCTCCTTGAAGTTCTGCACGCCGTCGGAGATGGCTTCGATGCCGGTCAACGCCGTGCATCCGCTGCTGAAGGCATAGAGGATGAGGAACAGGCTCAGCGGCTCGGCAGTATGGGCCACCATGTGGACGTTCTCGACCGGCGTCAACTGGCCGGTGAAGAACTTGAACGCGCCGGCCGTCAGCGTCAGGAAGGTCATGCCGACGAAGAAGTACGTCGGCACGGCGAAGATGCGCCCCGACTCCTTCACGCCGCGCAGGTTGATGATTGTCATGATTAGGATCGCAGCCAGCGCTACCAGCACCTCGCGCCCGCGCAGGATGGGGATCGCCGAGGCCACCTGATCCACACCGCTGGAGATGCTGACGGCTACCGTGAGCACATAGTCCACTAACAGCGCAGCGCCGGCGATTTGCGAGGGGAACACACCGAGGTTATCCCGCGCGACCACATACGCGCCGCAGCTCGCGCCGTGATAGGCCTTGATGGTCTGCCGATACGAGACAATCAACACCGCTAGGACAAAGGTGATTGCTACCGCGATCGGGATCGAAATGCGGAACACGCCCACGCCGGCGACGGCGAACGCAGATGCGAGGACCACCAAAATCTCCTGCGTCGCATAAGCGGTGGACGACAACGCATCGGATGCGAAGACGGCCAGGCCGACCGGATTGCCGACGGCCTGGTGAGGCGCCTCCTCAGTGCGCAGCGGCCGCCCAATCAATACGTGCTTGATGGGTTCGAGCGAGGTTCCTGGTAATACGCGGGACATATCAACGGCTCAGCGATCGAAAACAAACGTCCAACAAAAAAGAAGCAACCGGGAGCTGATGCAGATCGCAGATAGGTAAGCAGATCCGGCTAGCCGGGGCAGCCGGCGACTGGCAAGAGGCGAACAATGCTTGACGCTGACAACGCCCGCGAGTATACACCCCTACTGCGCCGTTCAACCGATAAGGACGTATTTCCTGGCTGGGGCAAAATGCCCGGCGACTGAAGTCGCGGGCAATTTGCGGCGAAGCCGGCCGTGCGCCGGCTTTGCCATGCCTTGCGCATGGATTCATCCGCTGTGCAAATCCGCGCAATACCCTCCTCAGAAAATGCACCCACCGATAAGGGGATGCGTCGCGCATACGGGCCGATGGAGGCAAAACATCGCTGCGGTAGGGCGCAGACACCGTTCCACACCTGGACGCATCGGCGAGAGCGCACTGCGGACTCGTGCCTGAAATGAGTGTTACACTTTCGAACAGGGCAGCGCACGGATCGGCGCGCCGGACGAATCCGCGTGCAACTTCATCTACATCAGCTCGTATTCGTTTTGAGTCAATGCGCAAGCCATCCGTCACGTCGCTCATGGCAATCGCCATCTTCCTCGTGCTCGCGGGATGCTCGGCCGATGTATCTGCGCCATCCATCTCCGTCGCGGCCAACCAGACCTCCGCCGCACAACCGACCTCAGGCGCGACGGCCGTTCCCACACGCGTCATCTTGGCGCGCACGACGGTCTCCGCCGATGGTGTGGTGAAGACGGCGGTGCCGCCGATCGCACTCGCTGCCGACGTGAGCGCTAAGGTCTTGACCGTCAGCGTCGAACCCGGCCAGGCCGTGAAGACGGGCGACGTGCTCGCCACGCTCGACGATGCCGCGCTGCGCGACGCGCTGGCCGATGCCGAGCTGCAACTGGCGCTGGTCGAGGCGCAGATTGCCCAGGCCCGAGCCCCCGCCCGGCCGGAAGACATTGCCAGCGCCCGCGCTGCCCTGGCCGCGGCGCAGGCCAATTACACGCTCGTCCGGCAAGGGCCAACCGAAAGCGAGATCGAACAGGCGCGACTGAGCTGGGTCGCCGCGCGTGAGGCCTATCTGGCGGCGCAGGTGGATCGCGACGTTGCCTGCGGCACGCCGGCCGGCACCGGCATCCCCGCGTGCCAAGCGAAGGAAGCCTCGTACGGCAACGCCTACGAAAGCGAGCGCGCGGCCTACGCCAACTATCAAAGGTTGCTGCAGCCGGCCACGCGCGAGCAACTCGCGCAGGCCAACGCCAACGTGGTCTCGGCGCGCGCACGCCTGCAAGCGCTGGAAGCCGGGCCCAGCGAAGCGCAGCAACAAGTGTTCGAAGCCCAATTGGCCCAGGCTCGGTCGGCAGTGCAGCGGGCGCGAGACAACCTGCGTGAGGCCATCGTGCGATCGCCCTGCACCTGCATCGTCCAAGAGGTCAACGTGGCCGTCGGCAGCGTCCCCAAAGGCGTCGCGTTTACGCTGGTGAGGCTGGACGGGTTGGTGTTCGAGACGACGAATCTCTCCGAGCGCGACCTCGCCGCGATCAAAATCGGCAGCCGGGCGACCGTCCGGCTCAAGGCGTTCGACCGCGCTTTCAGCGGCCAAGTCGCCGCGCTCCTGCCACAATCCACCGGCGCACAGGGCGGCGCGGCGCTATTCACCGTGCTGATCGCGCTCGACCCCACCGGGGCGCGCATCTTGCCCGGCATGACCGGGCGCGCCGAAATCGAAGCGTCATGATAGGTTTCGATTCCGAGTTATGCAAATTCAATTCGAAAGTTTTAATTCCCTCTTGATTTCGAATCGAAACTATGCACAATAAGCGCGTGATCCGAGAGGAGCGCGCGTGCGATACGATCACACGAACCTCGTCGTTCATCCACGGCCATCCACCGAGCCGGGCTTGATCGTGCGCGTGACGCCGGCGCTGGCCGGCTGGGAATTCATTACCTTCGAAGCGCGCCGCTTGGCACAAGGCGAGACCTACACGAGCGCGACCGGCGAGAGCGAGCTGGCGCTGGTCGTGCTCTGGGGCGTCATCGGCCTGGACGCGGGCGCCGGCCGGTGGCGCGACGTCGGCCAACGCGCCTCGGTGTTCGAGGGATTGCCCCACGCGATCTACCTGCCCCGCCGGACGGCGTTCACCGTTTGCGCCCAGACCGACGCCGAAATCGCGCTGGCCTGGGCGCCGACCGATCAAGATCACCCTGCCCGCCTCATTCGACCGGCGGACATCACCGTTGAGATTCGCGGCGGCGACCACGCCACGCGCCAGATCAACAACATCATCCCGCCGGGGTTCGACTGCCACCGGCTCGTCGTGGTCGAGGTCTACACACCGGGCGGTAACTGGAGCAGCTACCCGCCGCACAAACACGACGTGCACAAGACCGACGCACAAGGTCACATCGTCGAGGCCGATCTGGAGGAGGTGTATTTCTACAAGTTCGACCGCCCCGAAGGCTACGCCTACCAGCGCATCTACACCGATCCCGAATCGCCGCTCCACCGCGCCGGCGCGCCGATTGACGCGGTGGTGATGGCGCAGCAAAATGATGTCGTGCTGGTGCCGGAGGGCTATCACCCGGTTGCCAGCCCACCGGGCTACACGACGTATTACCTGAACGTGCTGGCCGGCAGCGCGCAATCATTGGCCAATAGCGAAGACCCGCGCTACGCCTGGGTGAAAGCGACGTATCGCAGCAAAGACGATCGTGTGCCGATGTATCGCGTTCATGAATCATGAATCATGAATCATGATTGATGATTGGTGATTGGTGTTGGTGATGGACAGTTCGACCGGCTACGATACCTTTCACATGGGGCGCTCGTCCATTGATCTCTACAGCGACGACATCGGCGCGCCGTTCGTGGAGATCACGCGCTTCGCGGCGTTTGTCGGCGGCTCGCCGACGAACATCAGCGTCGGCGCGCGCCGGCTGGGGCTGCGCAGTGCCCTGCTCACAGCCGTCGGCGCAGATCTGGTCGGCGACTTCATCTTGAACTTTCTCAACAAAGAGGGCGTGGAGACGAGGTTCATCCCGCGCAAGCCCGGCCACCGCACCAGCGCCGTGCTGCTCGGCATCGAGCCGCCCGACCGCTTCCCGCTGATCTACTACCGCGACAACTGTGCCGACATGGAGCTGACGATTGACGACGTGCTGGCCGCGCCGATCGCCTCGGCCAAGGTCTTCCAATTCGCCGGCACGAATTTGTATAAAGACCCTTGCCGCAGCGCGACGCTCTTCGCTGCCGAGCTGGCGAAGCGCAACGGCGTGCAGGTGGTGCTGGACGTGGACTTCCGGCCCGACCAGTGGCATGACCCACGTGCGTTCGGCGTGGCGATTCGCTCGGCGCTGCACACGGTGGACATCGTGATCGCCACCGACGACGAGCTGAACGCAGCCATGCTCGCCGATCCGGCGCAGATGTCATTGACGCATTCGCAAGTGAGCGACGCACGCGTGCAGGGCGACGCCGAATCGGCCATCCGCGCAATGATGGCCATGGGCGTGCAGGCCGTGGTGCGCAAGCGCGGGCTGCAAGGGTCGCGCGTGTATTTGCGTGACGGCGCGACGATAGACGCAGCCGCCTTCCCCGTCGAGGTGGTGAACATCCTCGGCGCCGGCGATGCGTTCGCCGCCGGCTTCTTGTATGGCCATGTCAACGGCTGGGGCTGGTACAAGAGTGCCCGGCTGGCCAACGCCTGCGGCGCCATCCTGGTCACCAAGCACGGCTGCGCCAACTTCATGCCGACGCTGGAGGAGGCGATGAGGTTTGTGGAGAGTCGTGGTGGATTGTGACGCCTACTCCCAACTCACGAATAGTAGATCGGGAGTCGTGAGTCGGGAGTCGGGAGTGGGAATGTGCAGGGAGGTCGCGCATGAACTACGAGGAATGGATGAAGTCCGTGCCTCCGGCGATCACTAACGACCGGCTGTGGACGCTTCTTGCTTATCGCTTGGCATTGTTTCTGTCAGACATCGCCTGGCGCGACGTATCCAAATTGGCACTCGACCCCCGGACGCGTTCGCTTTCCGATCAGCTCTATCGCGCCGTGGGATCCATCGGCGCAAACATCGCGGAGGGCTATTCATACAGCACCGGCGGCAACCGCACGCGTCACTTCGAATATGCGCTCGGCTCGGCTCGCGAGAGCAGAGAATGGTATTACCGCAGCTCATACGTGCTCGGCATGCGGGTCACCGAACATCGGCTCAACCTGCTTACTCGCATCATCCAGTTGCTCATCGGCTACATTCCCGAACAACGCAAAACATCGCTGCGCGAAGAAAGCGTGCACTACGAAGTTGAACGGTCGGCGCCGATCAGCTCTCCAGCAATCGCATTCGACGCGGCACTCACCGATTTGATCTCGCAGGTGCCCATGCCGGTCGAAGAAGACTCGCCCATTCGTCCGACTCCCGACTCCCTACTCCCGACTCCCCACTCCCGAACTCTCGAGTGACACCATGAGCAACACAATTCGACTGACCACCGCCCAGGCCATCATCAAATTCTTGAAGGCGCAATTCACCGAGCGCGATGGCCACGTGCAGCCGCTCTTCGCCGGCTGCTTCGGCATCTTCGGCCACGGCAACATCGCCGGCATCGCACAGGCGCTGCAGCAGAACCTCGACTTTCGCTACTACCTGTGCCGCAACGAGCAAGCCATGGTGCACACCGCCGCCGCCTACGCGCGCATGAAGAACCGGCTGCAGACGCTGGTCTGCACCAGCTCGATCGGCCCCGGCGCGACCAACATGATCACCGGCGCCGCCGCCGCGACGATCAACCGGCTGCCGGTGTTGCTGTTGCCCGGCGACATCTTCGCCCGGCGCAACGTCGCGCCCGTGCTGCAACAACTGGAAAGCGAGCACTCGCAGGACATCTCGGTCAACGACTGCTTCAAGCCGGTCAGCCGCTACTGGGATCGCATCAACCGGCCCGATCAGATCCTCACCGCGCTGCCCGAAGCAATGCGCGTGCTCACCAGCCCGGTCGAAACCGGCGCGGTGACGCTGGCGCTGCCGCAGGATGTACAGACGGAAGCCCTCGACTATCCGGCGCACTTCTTCCGTGAGCGCGTGTGGCACGTGCCCCGGCCACGCCCCGACGTGAACGCGCTGCGCCGCGCCGCAGCGGTCATCCGCCACAGCAAGAAGCCGCTCATCGTCGCCGGCGGCGGCGTGATTTACTCCGACGCGACCGAGATGCTGCGCCGATTTGTGGACGCCACCGGCATCCCGGTCGGCGAGACGATGGCCGGCAAAGGCAGCTTGCGCTACGACCATCCGCTCAACCTTGGCGCCATCGGCGTGACCGGTACCTTCGCCGCCAACCGCATCGCCCGCGACGCCGACGTCGTGATCGGCATCGGCACGCGCTACAGCGACTTCACTACGGCCAGCAAGACGGCCTTCCAGCACCCCAACGTCACTTTCGTCAACATCAACGTCGCCGAGTTCGACGCGCACAAGCACTCAGCGATCGCCCTCGTGGGCGACGCGCGCGCGACGCTGGAGGAGCTACTGCCGCTGTTGGAAGGCTGGCACGCTCCGGCAGAGCACGAAGCGCACGCGCGCCAACTGCACGACGCCTGGGATCGCGAGGTGCAGCGCATCTACGACATCCGCCATGCGCCGCTGCCCAGCCAGGGCGAGATCATCGGCGCCGTCAACGCGCTGGGCGACCCAAACGGCGTGATGATCAACGCCGCCGGCAGCATGCCCGGCGACCTGCACAAGCTCTGGCGCGCGCACCATCCGAAGCACTATCACCTCGAATACGGCTACAGCACGATGGGCTACGAGATCGCCGGCGGATTGGGCGTGAAGATGGCCGCGCCGGAACGCGAGGTGACCGTGATGGTGGGCGATGGCAGCTACCTGATGATGGCGCAGGAGATCGTCACCTCGGTGCAAGAGGGCTACAAGCTCATCATCGTGCTGGTGGACAACCACGGCTTCAAGAGCATCGGCGGCCTCAGCCGGTCGCTGGGTCAAGGCGGCTTCGGCACGCGCTACGTTTATCCGGTGAACGGCCGGCTGCCCGGCGACGAGCTGAAAGACGACGTGGAAGAGCTGCCGGTGGACCTAGCCGAGAACGCGCGCAGCCTAGGCGCGGCCGTGTTCAAGGCGCGCACCTACGACGAGTTCGTGCAAGCCTATCAAGCCGCCAAGCACACCGAGGTCACCACCGTCGTGTATGTGCAGGTGGATCGCTACGAAAGCGTACCCGGCTACGACAGTTGGTGGGATGTGCCGGTCGCCGAAGTGAGCGACATGCCATCCGTGCAGGAGGCGCGTCGCGAGTGGGAGAAGCACCGCGCGGAGGAAAGGCTGTTTTGAATCTTTCATTGTCCATCTTTCATCTTTCATTTTGTGCGTCGCTTGTGACGCGTGCGTGAAACGCAGGACGCAAGACGCAAGATGCAGGACGCAGGACGCAAGATGAAAGATGACAAATGCAAGATCGTCATGATTCACATCGGCAACGCCCCGTGCTCGTGGGGCACGTTGGAATTCGAAGGGACGCAGGCCGGACGCATCGGCTATGCCCAGATGCTCGATGAGGTGGCCGAGACCGGCTACACCGGCGTCGAGCTGGGCGATTGGGGCTTCATGCCCACCGAGCCGGCGGCGCTGCGCAGCGAACTCTCCCGGCGCGGGTTGACGATGACCGGCGCGTTCGTGCCGGTGCGCTTTGCCGATCGCAGCGCACACGACGAAGGCGAATCGCGCGCCGTGCGCACGGCCCAATTGCTGGCCGCCGTCGCGCACCGGGAGCATCCTCCCTTCCTGGTGCTCAGCGACGACAACGCCAGCGATCCGGTGCGCACCCGCCATGCCGGCCGCGTCACGCCGGAGATGTCGCTCAGCGAGGCGCAGTGGCGCGTCTTCGCCGAAGGCGTGAATCGCATTGCCCGCGCCGTGACCGAGGCGACCGGCCTGCGCGTCGTGTTCCATCACCATTGTGCCGGCTTCGTCGAGACGCCCGACGAGATCGCGCGCTTGCTGGCGCTGACCGACCCGCAGTATGTCGGGCTGGTCTTCGACACCGGCCACTACGCGTTCGGCAGCGGCAACCCAACTGCCGACGAAGTGATGCGCGGGCTGGAACGATTCTGGCCGCGCACCTGGTATGTCCATCTCAAGGACTGTTCGCCCGCCGTGGCCAAGCGCGCTGCCGATGAAGGCTGGGACTACCATACCGCCGTGCGCCACGGGGTGTTTTGTGAATTGGGCCAAGGATGCGTGCCGTTCGACCGCATCGTTGCTTGGCTGAAGCAGCACGGTTATCGCGGCTACGCTACTGTCGAACAAGATATGTTGCCGGGTATGGGAGCGCCTAAGGAGAGCGCGCAGCGCAACCGCGCCTTCCTAAGGCGCTTGGGCATCTGAGTCCGAGAGAAGGAGGAGTGGTATGACGCAAGCTGCAAGTTCATCGGAGGCAGGACAAACGCCGCTCATCGAAGCGCGTGGGATTTGCAAATACTTCGGCGCAGTGACGGCGTTGGAAGATGTGCACCTGAAGCTCTACCGCGGCGAGGTGCTGGGCGTAGTCGGCGACAACGGCGCTGGCAAATCCACGCTGATGAAGATCCTGGCCGGCTTGTATCCGCCCAGCGCGGGCCAGTTGTTCGTGGACGGCCAGCCGGTGCACTTCTCCAGTCCCAGAGATGCGCGCGACCGGGGCATCGAGATGGTGTATCAGGATCTGGCGCTGGCCGGCAACATGCGCATTGACGAGAACATCTTCCTGGGCCGCGAGCGCGTGCGCCGTGTCGGCCCGTTCAAGCTGGTGGACAACGCCGAGAGCATGCGCCGGGCCAAAGCACACCTGGAGAAGCTCAAGATCGAGGTGAAGAGCGTCCGGCAGCGCGTGGAGGAATTGTCCGGCGGCCAGCGCCAGGCCGTGGCCATCGCGCGCGCAACCGCCTTCGACGCCAAAGTCGTCATCATGGACGAGCCGACCGCCGCGCTGGCCATCAAGGAAGTCCGCAAGGTGCTTGACCTGATCAAAGACCTGAGGAACCACGGCATCGGCGTGATCCTCATCAGCCACCGCATGGACGACATCTTCTACGTGTGCGACCGGGTGATGGCGCTGTTTCACGGGCGCAACTTCGCTGAAGCGCCGCTGGCCGAAACCAGCCGCAACGAGGTGATCGGCTGGATCATGGGCAACAAGTCGCCGGTTGCGCAAGCCGCCAAGATCTTCGATCTGAACTGACATGGCCACGACGACAACCGACGCCCAACTCACCGCCCGTGAGCGCAGCTTGCGCGTGCGGCTGATCCCCTACATTGATCGCTTCGGCATCCTGTTCCTGGTGCTGCTGATGATCGTGATCGGGACGATCACGCAGCCCGGCGTCTTTCTGACTTGGCGCAACCTGTCGAACCTACCCGGGCAGAACGCCGCCAACGCCGTCCTGGCCATCGGCATGTTCGTGGTGATCCTGACGGCCGGCATTGACCTCTCGGTCGGCTCGGTGCTGGCGCTGGCAATGATGACCACGGCGGTGCTGGCGCGCGACGGCTTCCCGCCGCTCCTGCTCGTGCCGCTGCCGATTCTGATCGGCATGGCCGTGGGATTCGTCAACGGCTTCGGGCTAACCAAGCTGCGCCTGCCCCACCCTTTCATCGTCACGCTGGGCACGCTCAACATTGCGCGCGGCCTGGCGAACCTCGTGTCGGGCGGCGTGCCGGTGAGCGGTCTGCCGGAGGTAGTGCGCTTTTGGGGCGCCGGCAACATCCCGATCGGCAGCGTGCAGATCCCGGTCAGCCTGATCGTCGTTGCTGTGCTGTATCTCGGCTTCTTCGTGTTCCTGCAGTACACGCGCACCGGCCGGCACATCTATGCCATCGGCGGCAACCCGCAAGCCGCGCGCGTCAGCGGCATCAACGTGGATCGCACGCTCATGCTGGTCTACATCCTGTGCGGGGCGATGGCCGGCCTGGCCGGGCTGCTGGTGGCCGGTCGCACCAACTCCGGCTTTCCCAACGCCGGCATCGGCGCCGAACTCGATGCCATCTCCGCCGTGATCATCGGCGGGGCCAGCTTCTTCGGCGGGCGCGGCACCGTGCTGGGCGTGCTGGCCGGCGTGCTCGTCATCGGCCTACTGCGCAACATCTTGAACCTGAACAACGTGCAGGTGTTTTGGCAGCAAGTGCTGATCGGCGTCGTCATCATCTTCGCCGTCTTTCTCGATGTGCTTCGCCGGCGTGCCGGGAGCGCGAATGAGTGACTCTTGATTCGTAATTGGTAATTGGTAACTGATTCCCTTACACATTAGACGTTATTAGAAATAAGGGGATAAACTGAGCCGATGCTCAAGTTCGAGGACATCAAGCGCAAGCCGAAAGAGTGTCTAGCCCTGACAGGGCTGACCCTCAAGGTGTTCAAGCTGGTGCTGCCCGCGCTTGCCCAGGCCTTCGCCCGACGGTATGCCGGGAAGTTGACCTTGGCGGGCGCACCGCGTAAACGTGCGCACGGCGCTGGCCGCCGCAGCCGCTTGGACAGCATGGAGCAGAAGTTGTTGTTCATCTTGGTGTATCAAAAGACGTATCCCTTACAGGTCGTGCTGGGGAGGTTGTTTGGGATGGGTCAGTCAGCCGCCAGCCAATGGATTCATCGCTTGTGACCCGTGTTGCAGCAGGCATTGACGACCTTGGACTACATGCCTGAACGGGAGGGAGCGAAGTTTGCTCTCGCTCAGCGGCGACGAGATGAGCCGCCTGACTACATCCTCGATGGCACCGAACGCCGACGCCCACGGCCAAAACACCCTGAAAGACAAACCCTGCATTACAGTGGCAAGAAGAAACAGCATACCGACAAGAACATCGTGATCGCCAACACACGCACCAAGCGCGTGGGCGATCTCAGTCCGACCCAGCCGGGCACAGGGCACGACAAGACCCTGGCGGAACACGCACACATAGTCTACCCACGCCAAGCCGTTGTGCACAAAGACACGGGGTTTCAAGGCTATGAACCCAAAGTCAAGCATACGCTGCAACCTCAAAAAACGCGGGGGCGAACGTTGACCGCTGCACAACGCCGGCGCAATCGCAGACTGTCGCGTGTGCGTGTCTGGGTCGAACACGCCATCTGCGGTATCAAGCGCGGTGTGTTAAAGACACCTTACGCAACCGACGCGCCAACTGTTCTGACGACTTCATGGCGATCGCTACCGCCTTACACAACTTGCGCATTGATCAACGCAAACGTCCCTTGCGTCGCTAACGGCAAACCCTTATTTCTAATAACGTCTAGTTGCCAACCGTCACAAGAGTGCTGACATGTAAGTGCCGCAAGAGTGCTGACAACATGGAGATTGTAACCGCTACAACCTTGTTGACACTTGCCTACGAGCGGAGCATTCAACCGCTCGGGAGGCAAGCCGATGTCGGACGAACTGAAGTTTCGCCAACGAGCCATTCGCATGAGGTTGACTGGATGGGCGGTGACTGCAATCTGCGCCACCCTGGCGCGCAGCCGCGAATGGTTTTACAAGTGGTGGCGGCGCTATGTGGACGAAGGGGCGCGCGGTCTGCGCGACCGCTCGAGTGCGCCCCACAGGCCTGGACGGGTGGTATCGGACGAACTGCGCCGAGCGATCGTGACCCTGCGCGACCGGCTGATGCGGCGTCACGGGCCGCGCGAACGCTATCGCCTGGCGGGCGCGCCCACCATTCGTCACGAGCTGGCTTGTTTGGGTTATCACCCGTTGCCGTCGTTGCGCACGATCGAGCGCGTGCTGCAAGCAGCGGGGCGCACTTCGCCTGCATTTCGAACTCAGCCGCTGGTGGCATCGAGCGACTATCCCGAGTGGCGCGTCGCGCGCAGCAATCAGCGGCATCAGATGGATATGATCGGGCCCCGTTATCTGAAAGGCTCGCGTCGGCCCTGGTTCTTTCTGGTCTACCGCGACTGCTACGACCAGGCGGTGTATGTCGAATTTCAGCCCCGACCCAAGCTGGAAGCGGTTCTGGGATTTGTAGTGCGGGCGTGGCAGCGCTTGGGCCTGCCCGACGTCTTGCAAGTGGACAACGGCGAGTGGTTCGGCCGAACCACCCACCCCGGAGCACTCAGTCGCTTTGTGCGCCTGGCCCTGCTGGTGGGTGTGGAGCTGACGTTCATCCCAGAAGGCGAACCCTGGCGCAACGGGTCGGTCGAGCACTTCAACGGCTGGTTGCAGGCGCGCCTGTTGGCGATCCTCTTGCGCAGCCCTGCTCAGGTGCGGCACGAACTGGCCGCGCTGATGGAGACTTGTTACTACGAACATATCCATACGTCGCTCAACTTCCAAACCACAGCCCAAGTGCGGCGTGGCTTGGCGCTGCACAAGTTGCCCCACAACTTTCAGGCCCAGCTGCATCCTCTGCTGGTGGCCATCGGACGGGTCGTCTTCATCCGGCGCGTGCGGCCATCGGGATGCATCACCCTGTTGGGTGTCAACTACAAAGCGGGCAAGCGCTGGGCGCAGCACTATGTCGTCGCAACACTCTATACCCGCACCATGACGGTCAAAATCCACTACCAGCGTCGTTTGTTGCGTCAATACAACTTCCCCTTCGTCGGCAAGCGCAATCTGTAAGCACTCTTTTGGCGGTTATCTTGTCACCTGTGTCGTCAGCACTCTTTTGGCGGTTAGCATCTAGTCATCAAAACGGGACCGGTCCAAACCGGCTTTGAAGAAATCCAGTCAGGTTTGGGCTCCGGATTCGCTTTCGGCTTCAATGATCTGCTGGAGGTATTCCGGTTGGTAGAGAGTCTGAGAAACTGGTTCTTCCATCGGTCAGAACGATGCTTCTGTTGGGACGTACACTCACCCCGACGCAGAAGGCTGTTGAAGCCGCTCGACGAAGTCGGCCATCATGGTGCTCCAATCCGGATCTTGCCATACGGCGATGGCACGCGACTTTGCCTCTTCGGCGATAGTCCATCGTTCCTGGGAAGTTGCGCTCTGGATAATCGACTCTATCCTGGATAGGCTGCGCGCCAGGCGCCTTTCGTCATTGATGTCACGAGCGCGCACAGCAGCGTAAGCATAGAGATTGATTCCATATGCATCCTCGACTTCGAGAGCCAGATCGCCCAGGAACCACAGCAGGCGAATCTCCCAGGGAACCAGTCCATGCTTTTGTGCGAGATCAAAGGCCTTTTCAGCAGCTGCTTTCGCCTCTGCCAGGCGCGAATCCAAGTGATACCAACCTGCCAGCTTGTATCCGACCTCGACCTGCCCGTAGGCGTCACTGCACTGCGTATACTTGTCGAGCGCCTGAACAAACAATTCGCCAGCCTCATCGCGCCGTCCTTGCATCTCGCGCAGCGTTCCTAAACAGCTGAGCGCCCGCGCTTCGAGATGGATATTGCTCAATTCGCGGGCGAGGCTCAGGCTTTCGGCATAACGTGGCTCGGCTTCGTTCAATTGCCCCAGATTGCGCAGGAAGTTGCCAATGTTCAATAGGGCAGCCCCTTGCCGTGAGCGATCGTCGGTTCGGCGCGCGATGGCAAGTGCCTGTTCAAAAAAGGGTAAAGCATCCGCATCGCGGCCTTGCAGGCCCAACACCGTCCCCAGATTCACGAGCCATACAGAGGAGCCAGTCTGGTCGCCCAACTCTTCGCAAAGCTGTAGTGCCTGACGGTAGTAGGCCTCGGCAGCTTGCCATTGACCCCGCAGCTGCTCGACAAGGCCCAGATTACCGATGGCCTGTTCCTGGCGGGTGAGGTCGCCGATTTCCTGCGCAACCACCAGACTGCGCTGATAGGCTTCCAGTGCGGCCTCCAGCGCGCCCCGTCGCCGGTGAACATTCCCCAGACCATTCAACGCAGATGGAATATCCCATCGGGCGCCCGATGTTTCCAAGGCCCGAAGTGCTTCCTCAAAAACGGCTTGCGCTTCGTCTAAACGCCCAAGCCGGAGGAGAAAGTTGCCCCGGTTAATCAGCCCTTGGCCTATCCCTGCCAGGTTTCCCAGACGGCGATAGATTTCAAGCGCATCGTCCAATGTGTTAAGGGCGGTTGCCGGATAACCGAGATCCCCCTGGACGACGGCCAAATTGTTGATAGTTCCTGCCAGGTCACCCGGTTTGGCAAACTGCCGCTTAAGGAGCAGAGATTCAGCGTAACAGCTTTCCGCACGGCTCCAATTGCCGAGTGCGTAGTAGATGTTGCCGAGGTCGCTGAGCACTTGTGCTTCGCCCAGTTGGTTCCCGGCTGAACGGAACGCTGCCAGGCTGCGCTCGAGGAGGCGAATGGCATCCTCCCAGCGGCCCAACTGTCGAAGCCATGCCCCCTGGCAGTGCCAGACAATGGCCTGTCCTTCAGTATGCAGAAGATCGTCAAAGGATTTTGCGCCTGCCAGGAGCTCCTGGCACTCATCATAACGCAGGCCCTCTCGTGCACGGTCAAATGCGGCGGCCCAGCGGTTGATGCCAGCCTCTTCATCCTGCTCTACCTCAAGCCGGATATACTCCATTAGATAGGCGACAGAACTCATGATGCAGAGTTGATGTTTCCTGAAGATAGAAGATCACGGGCGAGGCCCTGGAAGGTCAAACTGACCGCAGAGGGTAGACCCATTCTCCCCGCCAGGTGTGCGATGTCATTCGCCATCTGTGCGCCGGTCGGAGGTTGACCGTCATCGGCCAGAGCGCGGATTACCTGAACCAAATAATCCACTTTTCGCTGTAGCGTCGCTGGGTTGAAATCCCTAGCGTGAGCCAGCGCTTCCATATAGTGTGCAAGCAGCTGATGATAGTCTGGTTCGGGCGTGAGCAATTGCAGATCGCCCCGGAGTTCGGCCAGGTCAGCCAGCGCGTCAGAGAATTCGCTTTCAGCTGCCAGTGGCGCAGCAGCCTCGATGTAGCCTGCTACTCTATCCAGCTGAGATTGCGCCACAGCCAACTTAGCTAGGTTGATCAAGGTGTGAGTTTCAATGCGCCGGTCGCCCTGAACCCGGGCGACGGAAAGGGCCTGCTCGTAGGCCGCGCCTGCCTCCACTGGTTGGCGCAGTTGGTGGTATAGCGCACCCAACGAGAGCCAGGTATGCTTGAGAATCCGAGTCTCGCTTCCTGCCCGTTTGCGTTCGAGCGCATGTTGCAGGGTCTGGGTCGCCTCTTCGAATCGGCCCTGGGCAAGCCGTAGTTCACCTAGGCCATTCAGCAGATGTCCTTCCAGTTGCGCTTCACGCAGGCCCTGCGCGATTATCAGGCCGCTATTGAAGCAGACCTCGGCCTGAGCGAAATTGCCAGAGAGAGTCAACACATTGCCTAGAACCCATTTCAAAAATGGTATCAAAGTCGGCATGAGCCGACACGACCTAACAGATGAGCAGTGGGCGGTGATCGCTCCGTTGATCCCGAAACGCACCCGCCGTCGCGGTCGCCCCCGTAACGAGGATCGCAAGACGCTGAATGGCATCTTGTCTGTGCTCAAGACCGGCTGTGCATGGGCAGACCTGCCCGCCAGACACCACGTGCTGGCGACGGCTGCAAGCATGGTCGGCAGATGACACCTGGGAGCGGGTGTGGCGCGCCCTGCTCAGCCAGTTGGATGCCCAAGACAAGCTGGAAGGGAC
>JANWYN010000100.1 GCA_025055235.1 Candidatus Roseilinea sp.
AGCCGTCATTGTTGACGAAACGCCTATCGCGCTCACCAAGCTGAACGGCGAGGTGCGCGCCTTCGGCGACATCTGCACGCACGATGACGGCCCGCTGGCCGAAGGCCACATCGAAGGGCAGTGCGTGGTGTGCCCTCGGCACGGCGCACGCTTCGATCTGTTCACCGGCCAACCGACCTTCCCGGCCGTGGTTAAAATTCCGATCTACGAGACGAAAATCGAAGGAGACGAAATCAAAGTCAAAATTGAAAATTGAAAATTGGAAAGCCTACATCTTCGTTCCAATCTCCAATCTCAAATCTCCAATTTTCAATTTTCAATTCTCAATTCTCAATTCAATAGCGGCCTTCGGGGCAGGGTGAAATTCCCGATCGGTGGTATAGCCCACGAGCGCGTTGAGAGGCGCGCAGGATCCGGTGCAACTCCGGAGCCGACAGTGACAGTCTGGATGTAAAGAAGGCTTGGTGCGCGTGAGGCAAGCGCTGTAGCGTATGGCGTAATGCGTCCTACGTCTTGCGTCTCACGTTTACGTTTGGCGCTTCACATTTTGCGTTTTACGCCAGCGCAACATGTATCCGGCGCTTGCAGCGATCGCGCGACCTGGTGATGCAAGCACAGCCCCGAGGACCGCATGGTTCAAGGGGCTGTTCTCATGACTGCAACGAGCACAAGCGAAGCACTTGCGACCCGATCGCACGGGCCGGCCAAGCAAGTGATGGCGCGCCATCCGGCGGCGTCGCGATTCGCGCCGCTGATTAGCCTGATCCTCTTCATCCTGGTCTGGCAATTGCTCTCGCTGCGCTATCCGCCCTTCATCTTGCCCGGGCCGGCGAGCGTAGCGGAGCGCATCGTCGAGAAGCTGGCCGACGGCTCGCTGATCGTCCACATCGCGACAACGCTGTCCGAGGCGATTCCCGGCCTGATCCTCGGCGCGCTGGCCGCGTTCGCGTTGGGCGTGCCGATCGCCAAGTCGCCGCTGGCCGACCGGCTACTCTCGCCGTTCATCGTCGCCTCGCAGGGCATCCCGTTCATCGCCGTTGCGCCGCTCTTGTTCATCTGGTTCGGCAGCGGCCTGGGGGCGAAGATTCTGGTATGCGCGCTGATCGTGTTCTTCCCGATCGTCATCAACGTCATCGCCGGCCTGCGCAGCACACCGCCCGTCCTGCGCGACCTGTTTCGCTCGCTCGGCGCGACGCCGGCCGAGACGTTCTTCAAGCTGGAGCTGCCGGCGGCATTGCCGTTCATCTTTGCCGGCCTGCGCGTGGGCGGCACGCTCTCGATGATCGGCGCGATCACCGGCGAGTTCCTCAGTGCCGACCGCGGCCTGGGCTTCATGATCAACCTGGGCAACGGCTTGTACGACACCGCGCTGGTCATCGCCGGTGTGCTTACCATCGTGCTCATCGCTCTGGGAATCTACAGCGCCATCCGCCTGGCTGAGCGCGCGCTGCGCGTAGAACGCTGGGCTACGTAAGCCTTTTATCTAAGATCATTTGGAGCATTGGTCTATGAACAAGTTGAAGGTATCTCTCACAGGTTTGTTGCTTCTCGTGTCGAGCGCCTGCGCCGTGCAGGCACCTCCTCCCCGCGCCGGCGGGCCCGGTGCGCCGCTGCAGAAGATCAGGCTGCCGATGGGCTACATCCCCAACGTGCAGTACGCCCCGTACTACGTTGCAGCCGAGCGCGGCTACTTCGCCGAAGCGGGCATCGAAGTGGAGTTCGACTACAAGTTCGAGACCGACGGCATGAAGCTAGTCGCCGCCGGCGAACTGCCGTTCGCCGTGGTCAGCGGCGAGCAGGTGGTGCTGGCACGCGCCCAGGGCTTGCCAGTCAAGTATTTCGTGCAGTGGTATCGCCAATTCCCGATCGCCATCTTCAGCTTGAAGACGAAGGGCATCGAGAAGCCAGAAGACCTGAAGGGCAAAACGGTGGGCATCCCCGGCTTCTTCGGCGCGACCTACGTGGGCTGGCGCGCCTTCCTCGATGCCAATGGGCTGAGCGAGCGCGATATGCAGGTGCAGGAGATCGGGTTCACCCAAGCAGCCGCCGTGCAACAGGGCAAGGTGGACGCCGCCGTGGGCTACATCGTCAACGAACCGCTCGTGCTGGAGGCGAACGGCTTTCCCGTCAACGTCTTCCGCGTGAGCGATCAGGTGGAGATGGTCGCGAACGGCCTGATCACCAATGAGAAGACCATCCGCGAGAACCCAGAACTCGTGCGCGGCATGGCGCGCGCGCTGGTGCGCGGTATTGCCGATACCATCGCCGACCCCGATGCAGCGATGCAGATTTCGACTAAGTTCGTCGAAGGGCTGAAGGCCGACGACCCCATCCAGAAGAAGGTGTTGCTCGCCACCATCGAGGCGATGCGCGGCGAACGCTTGGGCGTCTCGTCGCCGCAGGCCTGGGAGAACACGCAAAACACCCTGCTGGCGATGGGGCAGATCAAGCAGAAGATGGACGTGAACGAGTTCTTCACCAACGAATTCGTGCCGTGAAGGCGCAACCCTTCACAGGACGCTGAGCCCTGTGGGGGTCTTTCTCCATGCTCATCGCTGACCATATCTCTCACACCTATCCAAACGGCGTCGAAGCGCTGCGCGACTTTTCGCTGCACGTATCGCGCGGCCAGTTCGTCGCCATCGTCGGCCCAAGCGGATGCGGCAAGAGCACGTTGCTACGCATCCTCGCTGGCCTGATCCAACCGAGCGCCGGCGACGTGTGGCTGGACGGCGAGCGCATCACGCAACCCTCGCCGCGCATCGGCCTGATGTTTCAGGATGCGGCACTGCTGCCCTGGCGCACCGTCGAGCAGAACATCCGGCTGCCGCTCGAACTGGGCAGAAAGACGACCTGGCGGGGGAATGGAAATTCGGAGATTGGAGATTGGAGATCGAGCGATGCCCAATCTCTAATTTCTTCCTCCATCGCCGATCTCATCCACCTGGTCGGCCTGAGCGGCTTCGAGCGCGCCTACCCGCGTGAGCTGAGCGGCGGCATGGCCCAGCGCGTGGCGTTGGCACGCGCCCTGATCACGCATCCGCCGGTGCTCCTGCTCGATGAGCCCTTCGGCGCGCTCGACGCGATGACGCGCGAGAGCCTCACCGATTCGGTCGAAGACATCCTGCGCGAAACAGGGACGACGGCAGTCATGGTCACTCACAGCATCGCCGAGGCCGTCTTCCTGGCGGATCAAATCGTGGTGTGCTCGCCGCGCCCGGGGAGCGTCGTGGGAAGCGTGCACGTCGGTCTGCCGCGGCCGCGCGCTTGGGCAATGGAGAGCTGGCCGGAATTCGGCGCGTTGGTCGGGCACGTGCGCGAACTCCTCACCCAACCCACCCCAACGACCTGACTGACCTGATGACCTGATGACTTGACCGACCCGACAAACTCGCCAGCGCTTTACTGCGTCTCCTGCTTCTCGCGCACGCGCAGGAAGCCGGGCAAGATGGAAGCTGCCTTCTGAATGCCGGGTTGTGCCAGCGCGATCAGCGCACTCTCCAGATGGTCGGGCTCGATACGGCGGATGAGCCGGCCGTTGTGCGCGATGCTGATCGAGCCGCGCTCCTCGGACACGATGACGGCGATGGCGTCCGTGCCCTCGGTCACCCCGATGCCGGCGCGATGCCGCAGGCCGATGCGTGCATCTTCGGGCGTCGAAGTTGTTAGCGGTAGCACACACCCCGCTGCCGCGATGCGCCCCTGGCGAATGATGACGCCGCCGTCGTGCAGCGGCGTGTGTGGGTCGAAGATGGTAAGCAGGATGTCCGGCGTCAGCTCGGCGTCCAGCGGCACGCCGGTGTCAACGAGATCCTGCAGGCCGGTGTCGCGTTCGATCACGATGAGCGCGCCATGTCGCCGGGCGGCCAGGCGCTGCGCTGCATCGCTGATCTTGCGCACCATCACTTCCAATTCGGTCTTGCGCGGCGCAACCAGCATCTCGTTGAAACGCCCCAACCGCTCGAGCGCACGGCGCAATTCGGGCTGAAAGATCACCGGGATGGCGACGAGCAGCGCCGGCAGCGCCGTGCGCATGATCAGGTTAAAGGTCGGCAACTGCGCCGTCCCGCCCAGGATGAGCGTAATCGCGCCAAGCACCAACAAGCCGCGGATCAACGGCACGGCCTGCGTGGCGCGCACCAGCAGCAACACGCCGAAGAACACCAGCGAGACCAGCGCGATGTCAATGACGGCCAGCCAATTTAACCGCTGGATAATCCAGATCAATTCAGTCACGTCAGTCATAGCGCATGGATGCCGGCGATGTAGGCGACGGAGTCGGTGGTTCGGCGCAGCCGCGAATGACCGATAATGGCAAATGGATGATGATTACGCACAACGCGCCCCTCAACTGCACGAAGGATTGTAGCGCAGCGCTCCCCTCATCCGCCAGACGCTCTCTGCCCGCTTAACATGCGCCGCGTCGTTGAAAGTGCTTTCGCAATGACCGTTGCGTTGCTCGTCGTGCTCACGCTCGTGACAACGCTCGCCCGGCAGATGCGCACGCAGCTCTGGCAGCGCTACGTGAACTACGCCAGCCCGTTCCTGGGCGAGCTGCCGTCCGGCGCGCCTCGACAGCCGCTCGCGCAGCGCGTCGTGGTGGTGCTGGTGCGGGGCTTACGGCTGGACGAATCACGCCAGATGCCGGCACTGAACGCGCTGCGCGCGCGCGGCGCCGATGTGACCATCGAATCGAGGCCGCCGACCTATCGCCTCGCTGCGACGTTCACCTGGCTCTCCGGCGCATGGCCGGAGACGCACGGCGCCACCACGAATAGCGCGCTTTTGCTCGCTCGGCCAGACACGATCCTGCGCGCCGTTCAAGCGAGTGACAAGGCGACTGCGTTCGTCGGATCCGACCAGTTGAGTGACCTGCTTGGCGCTGCGCTGCAGCGCGTCGAGCTGGTGGACGACCTCGAACCGGCCCAGCGCGATCAACAAGCGATCGAGCTGGCGCTCGATGTGCTGAACGATCCAGCCCGGCCGCCACAGTTCGTGTTGGTAGAACTGAGCCTGCTGGAAGAGGTCGCACGAAGCGACCCTGAGTCATACCGCGCCGCAATCGCCGCGACCGATTTCCGAATCGGAGCTATCGGCAATGCGCTCAACCCGAGCGCGGCTGCGCTCGTCGTGTTGTCCGACCGCGGGCTCACATACGATGGCCGAGACGGCGGGGGCGAGGCAGGGGTGACGCGCACGCCGCTTGTGTTGACCGGCGCAGGCGTCGTCCCCGGCACGCAGGCGATTGCGCCGGCCACCGCCATCGCGCCGACACTGGCTGCGCTGGCCGGTGCACCCATCCCGACGCACGCCCAGGGCGGGCCGATCCTCGCTGCGCTTGTTCCTGCGCCGGCGCTGCCGATAGCGTCCGCCCAGCAGTTGACTGCGTTCTACGAGCAGTGGAGCGCGGCGATGGGCCAACCGCGCTTCGCCTCGGAGCTGTTGCGCCGGTATGAAGATCGCTTGGCCGCCGACGACGCAGCGAGCTACGCCGCCTGGTTCGCCGAGTTGGACCAAGCCGTCGAGCGGGCAATGACGGAGCGGCTAACTACTGAGCGCGCCGCGCGTTTGCCCTTCGCTGCGGGCGTCACCTTGCTCCTCCTGGCCATTGCTGGGTTGATTTTGAATGCGCACTTCATTCGGCCGCTGGCCGGCACAATCGCCTATGTCGCTGCATGGTCGGCGCTCTTCTTCGTCGCGCGCGGCGGCAGCTTCTCCCTTTCGCTCTTTCCGGATGGCGATCCGGCGACGACGTTCGGCGAGTGGGAGCGCATCTCCGGCGCGCTAATGGGGCTGATCGGCCTGGCGATTGCATTTACAACGGGAGCGTGCGAAGACGTCTTCGAAGCGATCGCCGCCACCCTGAGCGCGCTTGGGCTGATCGCGCTCGTTCAGCTTTTGGCGTTCATCGGGTTCTATTGGCAGTGGGGCGATGTGTTTACCTGGACGCTGCCGGAATCGTCGGCGTTTACCGCCGCGCTGCTGGCTTTGACGCAGCTCGCCGGCCTGAGCATGCAAGCGACGCCGGACTTGCCCGAACTGCCACTGGCGCCCTTGGTCGCTATCGCTACGGCCGTGATCTACGTGCTGGTTCGCCGGCCTTCGGCTTGAGCATCGCGTTCGTCAGTGACCCGCGCGCCGAACTCGCCGTCGGCCACCGTCACGCGCAGCGCGTCGCCGGCGCGCACGTCGCCCACCGAGCGCACCAGTTCGCCGCCGGCCCGACGGACGATGGCATAGCCGCGCGCCAACGTCGCTGCCGGCCCGACGCTTTCCAGCCGGGCGCGCAGCCCCTCGAACCGCAGGCGCGCCAACGCGACGCAGTGCATTTGAGCCGCGCTCAACCGCTGGCTCAGGTCGTTCAGCTTCTCGCGCTGCCGGGCCAACTGGTTGGCCGGGCTGAGCAGGCGCAACGTGCGCTGCAATGCGGCCAGTTGCGCGCGCGCATCAGCGATCTGCGCCGAGATTAGCTCGACCATTTCAGCGCTCAGCTCATCCACTCGGATGCGCAGGTCATTGATATCGGGCGTGATGATCTCTGCGGCCGCCGAGGGCGTGGGCGCGCGCACATCGGCGGCGAAGTCGGCCAGCGTGAAGTCAATCTCGTGCCCCACGCCGCTTACCACCGGGACGCGCGAAGCGGCGATGGCGCGCACCACCCGTTCATCGTTGAACGCCCATAGCTCCTCCAGGCTGCCGCCGCCGCGCGCGACCAGGATGACGTCGCATTCGCCAAGCGCGTTGAGCGTGTGGATGGCGCGGACGATCTGCTCCGGCGCCTCTTCGCCCTGCACCGCCGTTGGTGCCAGCACCACCTCGATGATCGGGTAGCGCCGGCGGAGCACGTTCAGGATGTCCTGAAAGGCCGCGCCGGTGGGCGATGTGACGACGCCGAGCACGCGCGGGAAGGCCGGCAGCGGGCGCTTGCGCGCGGCGTCGAACAAGCCCTCTGCCTCCAGTTTGCGCTTTAGCCGCTCGAGTTCAGCGGTGAGGTCGCCGGCGCCCTGCGCGACCAGCGCCTCGACGTAGAGTTGATAGACGCCATCTCGTTCATATACCCCGATGCGGCCGCGCGCGATGACCGCATCGCCGTTTTGCAGCGAACGCGCGACCCGCACTGCGTTGCTGCGCCACATCACGCACCGGATCTGCGACGTCACATCTTTGAGCGTAAAGTAGAGGTGGCCGGATGTGGGGCGCGACAGATTGCTGATCTCGCCGGCGACGCGCACATCGCCGAGCGCCTCATCGCCTTCGATCAAGTCCTTGATGTGCGCCGTCAACTCCGAGACGCTCAGCGGCTCGTCGGGTTGCAGGATGGACTGGAAGCCGTATTGCATGGATCTTTCATCGCTCACCTTTCATCTTTCATTTCTTATCGCTCATTTTGCCGGCGCTGCGACGAAGCAATCAATGAAAGATGAAAGATGACAAATGACTAATGATTGATGATGGTGACGACATTTTCGTATCGCTCGTCCAGCGGCGGCAAGGGCAGCCGGTTTACGCTGTCATACACGACAACGCTAGCGCGCAACGGGCCGCGGTAACTGCCCAGGTCGAACGGGTGGCGATCCATCACACGCGAATCGCGGATCCACTTGAGAGTGGGAATGGCGCCGAGCGCCGGCACGCTGTCGTGCGTCCGGTATAGGCCATCGCCCTCGACGCGCACTGAGACGATGTAGTCGTTTACCGGCGGGCGCGCTGCCAGCCAGTGCAAATCCACCTTGAGCGCCGCGCCGCCGTGCGCGCTTGCCCCGACCAGCGCCATTTGGTTCGCATACGGAATGTAGCGCTGGCCCTCGCGGTAGTCGGGCAAGCGCTGGTCGAAAGGCATGATGCGAATTCCGCGCATCGGCGGGATGTCGAACGGTAGCGACAGATACTGCGCTCGATCCGGCGCGGCGGCGGCGCTCAGCATCTGCGCCGGCGCAAGCGGCCGGCCATCCGCATCTACCAGTGTCACTTCCACCGCAGACCGGCCCAATTGCCAGTGCGTCCATACGCGCAACTGCCCCGGCAGGCCGGCGTCGTAGTCCACGCCGATCAGCTGCGGATCCTGCGCAGTCGGCTTGACGAGGCTACCGAGTGGATGCTGCGTGGCCGGTGGCAATGACGCAGGCGCGACGATCAGTGTCGCGACAGAGACGAATTCTGCGCCACGCGCATCGCGATACTGGATGAAACTGCCCTTCGCCGGACGGTATGCGCCCACCAGAATCTCATATGCACCCGGCGGCAGGTCGAGTGGGATGCCCAGCACGACGCGCTGCGTCGCATAATCGCCGTCGCGCGCGTCGGCCGGCAGGCGCAAGTCTGCGTTGGCGGCCAGCCGGCCGTCTGGCCGCAGGATGCGCACAGTGATTGAGTCGCCGGGTTGGAGCGCCGCGCGCAGATGCCAGCCCACATCCATCGTCACTGCCTGGCCGACCTCGACCGTCCGGCCATCAAGGTATGCCGGGCCGATCACCGCAATGCGTCCGTCGAACAGCACGCCGTCGGCTTCCGCCGGCGGAGCGAAGCGATTCGCCACGCGCCAAGCCGGGCGATCATTCAGCGGCATCGCTTGCAGGCCCTGCGCTGCCAGCTCGTCGGCGAAGAGCGAGGTCACGTAGGTGATCTGGTCGCGCGCACGCCGCGCGGCTTGTTCGGCGAACGTCTCGGCATAGGGCTGCGCACCGCGCGGGAATACGTATTCTACCTGCACGTCGCGCCGCAAGCCCTCGATATCCTGCAACGCCCACATCGGCGTGGCCTGGTGCCACTGCGAGAGGATGACGCTGCCCGGCTGCACGCCTCGCAGCACAGCCTCGGCAGCTGCGCGCGTGCTTCGGTCGCGACCCAGATACATGAAGCTCGGCCAGCGCTGCACCGCATCGCGTCCAGCAAACGCGATCACGGCGAGCAACGGCACGAACGCGATCAGACGAAAGAGCGCCGTTTCACCACGAAGACGCGCGGGCAGAAAGGTATTCCCGACGGCTTCGCGTCTTCGTGTCTTCGCGGTGAAAAGGAAGTGCGCGTCCGCGAGCGCGCCCAGGCCGGCGCCCAGCACGACGCACAGGATCACCCAGCACGGCATGGCATATTCCACCGTCTGCGGCGCGCGATACGTGATGGTGACGAAGAGGTGCACGGCACACGCCAGCAGCCAGATCGCGCCGAGGGTGCGCGATTGCCAGACCAGCACAGGCGCTGCGACTGCCATGCCGGCCAACACCGGCGCGCTGAACTGGAAGGTCAGCAGCGTGGGCAACAGCGCCAGCCGGTCGAACAAGAATTCCGGCGCGGCGAAGGCCAGCATGTCGCCGGCGAAGCCGCGCGCGAAGACGTGAAACAAAAAGCCATCCGGCGTGGTCAGGTTGCCCGGCGCGAAGCGCGCGCCTGCAGCATCGCGGATCGGCAGATACAGCCAGACCAGTTGCGTGGCGCCAAAGACTGCGAACGCATAGGCCACCGCGCGCCCGAAGCCACGACGATCGGCCCGCCATGCGACGTAGAGCACATACGCGCCGAGCACGCCGCCGATGAAGATGAGCGAGATGTGATGGCC
Source organism: Candidatus Roseilinea sp. (assembly GCA_025055235.1). Lineage (GTDB taxonomy): Bacteria > Chloroflexota > Anaerolineae > J036 > Brachytrichaceae > JAAFGM01. The sequence continues at coordinate 9,557 of JANWYN010000100.1, forward strand.
CACGCCCAGCCCGAACGCGGCGGCGAAGAGCACCAGCGTCGAAGCCCGGCCGGTCGCAGACATCCGTGCCGAGCGCGCCGAGGCGTAGAGCATCAGCGCCGTGAACAGCGCCGTCAGGCTGCGGATGTTCGTGGTGGTCGCCTGCGCCCAGAACGTAGTGCTGCCGCCCAGGGCCATCGCGGCGAGCAGCCCGGCCAGTAGTCGGGGCAAGGAGACGGGGGGACGGGGAGACGAGGAGACAGGGGGACAAAGAGACAGCGCGCGCTGCACCGTCAGGCTCACCAGCACGAGCGTCGCCGCCGAGGCTACGACGGATAGGAACGACACGCGGGCGTATGGCGAACCAATCGGTATCTGCGCGAAGAGCCAGCCCAGCATGGTGAACAGGGGATAGCCGGGTGGATGAGGAATGCCGAGCGTGATCGCAGCGATCTGGAATTCGCCGCTGTCGGCCGGCTGAACGTCGCCGTTGAGCGTCAGCGTGTAGAGCGAGACGGCGGCCAGGAAGAGCGCTGCGTGCGCGGCGAAATTGAGAATGGAGAATGGGGAATGGAGAATTGAGCGCCGGCTCCCGACTCCCTTCTTTTCACTTCCGGTTTCGCTCATCGTACACGCGCCTGAACACGGCCAGCGTTTCGGTCGCCGTGCGCTCCCAGGTGAATTGTGCGGCGCGCAACAGCGCGCGTTGGCGCAGCCGTTCGTGCAGGTCATCTTCGATGCAAGCCGCGATCAGCGCGCCGGCCATGCGCCGGGCGTCCTTCGGTTCGACCAGCATGCCGGCGTTGCCGACCACTTCGCCGATGCTGGCAGCATTGCTGCCGACGACCGGCACACCACAGGCCATCGCCTCGAGGGGCGGCAAACCGAAGCCCTCATACGTCGAGGGGAACAAGAAGCAGCGCGCGCCGGCATACAGCGCCGGCTTGTCCTCCTCTGCAACCCGGCCGATGAAGCGCACCACATCGCTCACTTCGAGCTGCTCGGCCATCTGCGCCAGCGAGAGCCGCTCGCCGCCGTCGGTCACCACCGGCGTGGATGGCTCGCCGCAGATCACGAGCGGATATTCCTCGCCGATGGACTCGCCGCACCACACATACACCTGCATCAGCGTCTCGATGTTCTTGCGCGCGTCGAACCCACCGAGGTAGAGCACATAGCGCTCCGGCAGGTCGTAGCGTTCGCGAACGCGCGCCATGTCCTCTTCCGGCACGTTCGGCGTGAAGCGCGGCTCGACGGCAAGCGGCGCGACGGTGACGCGCGCAGCGTCCACGTCGAGATACTTGAGGATGTCGCCTTTGCTGAACTCGGAGTCGGTAAGGATGGCAGCCGCGTTTGCCGATGCAGCGCGCACCAGCCCGGCGTAGGCGCGTTGCAGCGGGCCGCCGCGGTAGGCCGGCAGCGCGATGGGGATCACATCGTGGATCGTCACCACCACCGGCACGTCGCTGCGCAGCGGCGGCGCCCAATACGGCACGAAGGCGATATCGGCGCGCATGCGCCTGGCAGCGTCTGGGAATTCGACCTGTTCGAAGTGCAGCTTGGCCCAATCGCCGCGCCGGCGCGGCGACACGCATTCGATCTGCACGTCCGGCGCAAGCTCCCGGATCGCGGCGATCAGGTTGGCAGCATACTGCCCGCTCCCCGTCGTTTGCGCGTGTGGCGAATCGAGGAACCAGGCGTTGACGGCAATTTTCATGACTGCGGGCTACAATCCCTGTTGATTATGCCTGATCCATCACCGCTCGACACCGCCCCGCTGCGGCGCATGACGATCGGCCGGCTAATCCGCACCGCCCGCGAAGCCGCCGGCCGCTCGCAGAAGGATTGCGCCCGCTTTATCGGCGTCTCCGCCAAACGATTCGCTGCCTACGAAGAGGGGGCACGCGAACCGACGTTCACCGAAATCGAAGCCCTCGCCCACTACCTGAACGTGCCGGTGCACGCCCTGATCTATGAGGAAGAGGCCAAGCGCTTGCCGCAGGTCCAGATCAACAACCTCCAGACGCTGATGCAGCTTCGCTTGCGGGTGGTGGGCGCGCGGCTGAAGCAGGCGCGGATGGAGCGCGGAGAGTCGCTGAAGGCTGCTGCGCAAGCGATGGGGTTGACCAGCAGCCAGTTGAACGCCTACGAGCTAGGCCGCCGGCCGATTTCCATCACGCTGCTAGAGCGGGCGATGGCGCACTACGACCTGCGCCTGGATCGGTTGCTCGACCTCGGCATCGGGCCGATCGGCGAGTCGCAGTTGCGATTGGAGCAGCACGCGCGCTTCGATGCGCTGCCCGATGAGATGCGCGCGTTCATCGTTGCGCCGGACGCAGCGCCTTACCTTGCGTTCGCCATGCACTTGAGCAAGCTGCCGACGGCCGACCTGCGCGGCCTGACGAAAGCACTGCGTAAGATCACTGAGGATGAATGACATCAGAGATGCACCGGCCCCGAGTGCATTCGCGGATAGGGGCAAACCATCGCACGGTAGGGCACGGGACGTCGTTCCGTGCCCCGGACGCCGTTCTGTACCCGTGTGCGCTGCCAACGACGCGCTGCGGTAGCTCATGCGGTCTATTCAGAGCGCGCCCTATAGCCCTCGCCGGCGAATGCACCCGGTGCATTTCGTGTCGTTGCGCAGTAGGGCGCGGACGTCGTTCCGCGCTGATGATGCATCGGCAACGGCGCGCCGCGGTGGCGTACTTGAGCCATATACCTTTGTGGTTACGTCAACGCCATTGCAGATTCGCTAAAACTGGTTATAACTTCGCCCCAAGGTATGGCGAACGTTCCGCTCCCGCCGCCCGACTTGCCGCCGCGGATGAGCCGCGCGTTCTGGCGCGACGATCGCTTCATCCAACTCGCTGCGCAGCTGATCGTTCTGACCATCGTCGCCGGCTTGGCCTTCATCGTGGTGCAGAACATGGCCGCCTCGCTGCAACGTCAGGGCATCGTCCTGGGCTTCGGCTTCCTCGACAACGCGGCCGGCTTCGACATCGGTGAGTCGCTCATTCGCTATACCAACACCGACACGTTCGCCCGCGCGCTGCTGGTCGGCTTGCTCAACACGCTGCTCGTTAGCGTGCTGGGCATCGTCCTGGCGACGATCCTCGGCATCATCGTCGGCATCGCCCGGCTATCCAGCAACTGGCTGGTCAACCGGCTGGCCTGGCTGTTCATCGAGCTGATGCGCAACGTGCCGTTGCTGGTGCTGCTCATCTTCATCTACACGGCCGTCTTCTTGAAGCTGCCACGCGCGCGACAGGCCATCAGCCTGGGGCCGATCTACCTGAGCAACCGCGGCGTGGCGATGCCGTGGGGCGAGCCGACGGAAACCTGGCCGGTCTACCTCTACATCCTCGTCGCCGCCGTGGGCCTGGCCGTCCTGGCGGCGACCGGGCTGCGCATTTGGCAAGAGCGCAGCGGCCGGCCCAAGCCGATTGCGCTGCCGGCGCTGCTCACCTTCGCAGCGACCGTGGTGATTGGCTGGTTCGTCCTGCCGCAGCCGCCGCTGACGATCACCACGCCGGAGATCGCGGCGTTCAACTTCCGCGGCGGGTTGATATTGACGCCGGAATTCATGGCGCTGCTGATCGGCCTGGTGATCTACACTGCAGCGTTCATCGGCGAAGTTGTGCGCGCCGGCATCCAGTCGGTGCCGAAGGGGCAGGTGGAAGCGGCGCGCGCGCTGGGGCTGAACGGCCGGCGCACGCTGCAACTAGTGGTGTTCCCGCAGGCGCTGCGGGTCATCATTCCCCCGCTCACCAGCCAGTATCTCAACCTCACCAAGAACTCGTCGCTGGCGGTCGCCATCGGCTATCCCGATCTGTTCGCCGTGTCGGGCACCATCATCAACCAGACCGGCCGGGCGGTGGAGATGATCGCCGTCGTCATGGGCGTGTATCTGTCGGTCAGCCTGTTCACCTCGTTGCTGATGAACTGGTACAACCGCCGCGTGCGGTTGGTGGAGCGATGACGATGAGCGCAAGCACCCCTTCGCTTCCCTCGCGCGCCGAAGTATTGCCGCCGCCGACCGAGCGCTACACCGTGCTGGGCTGGCTGCGCAAGAACTTGTTCAGCACATGGTACAACGCGCTGCTGACGGTGATCTTCGGCGTCATCGTTATTCTGCTGTTGCGCAGCGTGGTGGAATGGGCGTTGACACAGGCGCGCTGGGAAGTCATTACGGCCAACGTGCGGCTGTTCATGGTCGGGCAATACCCGACAGCCGCGACCTGGCGTGCTTGGGCCTGTGTGGTGTTGCTGGCGTTGCTGATCGGGTTGTCGTGGGGCATCTGGGGGCGAAACCAGCGCGCCGGCGCGATTGCTTTTGGCGCGTTGCCGTTCGTCCTGGCCACCCTCGCACAGGACGAAGCGCGCATCGCATTGCTCATCACCGGCGTTGCCGGCGTGATCGGCTTCGCGCTCAGCCGCTGGCGCGGCCCGCAACTGCAACGCATCAGCATCATCGGCTGGGTGATCTATTTCCCGCTGGTCATCCTGCTGATCAGCGGCTTCGGCGGCGCGAATAGCCCGTTGCCACTGGTGCCCACGAACCTATGGGGCGGCTTGCTGCTCACGCTGCTGCTGACCGTGGTGGGCATCGTGTTCTCCTTCCCGTTGGGCGTACTGCTGGCGCTGGGCCGGCAGTCCAGCCTGCCAATCGTGCGGGCGCTCTGCGTGATCTACATCGAGGTGATCCGCGGCGTGCCGCTCATCACGGTGCTGTTCATGGCGCAGCTCATGCTGCCGCTCTTCTTACCCGGTGTGACGATTGACCGCGTGGTGCGGGCGATGGCCGGCATCGTCCTGTTCAGCGCGGCATACCTGGCCGAGAACGTGCGCGGCGGCCTGCAGGCCATCCCGCGCGGCCAATACGAAGCGGCGCGCGCGCTTGGCCTGAACACGTGGAAGATGATGCTGCTCATCATCCTGCCACAGGCGCTCAAGGCGGTCATCCCGATCCTGGTCGGCCAATTCATCGCGCTGTTCAAGGACACGTCGCTGGTGGTGATCGTTGGCTTGCTCGACCTGATGGGCATCGCCAAAGCAGTGTTAGCCCAGCCGGACTTCCTGGGCCTGCAAGCCGAGGTCTATCTGTTTGTCGCGCTCATCTACGGCGTATTCTGCTATCTGATGTCCGCCTTCAGCCAGCGCTTAGAGGCGCGGCTGAGCGCAGGCAGGTGAGGAGCGTGTTGCGTCTTGCGTCTTCCGTCTTGCGTCAAAGCGAAACGTGAGACGCAGGACGCAGGACGTATGACGCAGGACGTATGACGCATGAAGCGAGCCTGATATGACCGAACCGAACCACTCGACCGATCCGATCATCATCTGCCGGGATGTGCACAAGTGGTATGGCCACTATCACGCCCTGCGCGGCATCAACATGCAGGTGCACAAGGGCGAGGTGGTGGTGATCTTCGGCCCGTCCGGCTCGGGCAAGTCCACCTTCATCCGCACCATCAACCGGCTCGAAGAACATCAACGCGGCGAGATCATCGTGGATGGCATCCGGCTCACCCACGACGTGCGCGACATCGAGCGCATCCGGATGGAGACCGGCATGGTCTTCCAGCAGTTCAACCTCTTTCCGCACCTGACGGTGATTGACAACATCACGCTGGCGCCCATCTGGGTGCGCAAGTGGTCGAAGGCGCAAGCCGAAGAGATCGGCATGCAACTCCTCAAGCGCGTGGGCATCCCGGAGCAGGCGCGCAAGTATCCCGGCCAGCTCAGCGGCGGCCAGCAGCAGCGCGTGGCCATCGCCCGCGCGTTGGCCATGCAGCCCAAGATCATGCTCTTCGACGAGCCGACCAGCGCGCTCGACCCGGAGATGATCAAAGAGGTGCTGGACGTGATGACTGAGCTGGCCGACAGCGGCATGACCATGATGGTGGTCACGCACGAGATGGGCTTTGCCCGGGCCGTGGCCGATACGATGTATTTCTTCGATCAGGGGCAGATCGTCGAGAGCGGCACGCCCGAGCAGATCTTCGGCGATCCGAAGGAAGCCCGCACCAAGCTCTTCCTGTCGCAGATCCTGTCGCACTGACGAGTGGGAATCCACGCCAAGGATACCCACCGGCCCTGCTAACACAACGCTAACGTGACGCCGTTATATCTCTAACAGCCTGGGCGTAGGGTTGATGGCGTCTCAAGTTGAGTAAACGTTCGCGCAATCATCGCGTGAAGTGCATGTGGAGGAAGACAAAATGGCAAAAATCGTTGGCATTGACTTGGGCACTACGAACAGCGTAGTGGCAGTGCTGGAGGGCGGCAGCCCGACCGTGATTCCCACGGCGGAGGGCGGCAATCTCGTGCCGTCGGTCGTCGCCTTCAAGAAGGACGGCGAACGGCTCGTCGGCCAAGCTGCCAAGCGCCAAGCTGTGGTGAATCCCGAGAATACGATCTTTTCGATCAAGCGCTTCATTGGGCGCCGGTTCGATGAGGTGGAGGGCGAGCGCAAGCGCGTGCCCTATCAGGTGGTGCAGGGGCCGAAGGGCGATGCGCAGGTGAAGATCCCGAACACGAACAAGACCTACACGCCGCAGGAGATCAGCGCCATGGTGCTGGCCAAGCTGAAGGCCGATGCCGAGGCATATCTGGGCGAGCCGGTCACCAAGGCCGTCATCACCGTGCCGGCCTATTTCAACGACTCGCAGCGCCAGGCGACCAAGGACGCCGGCCAGATCGCCGGCCTAGAGGTCTTGCGGATCATCAACGAGCCGACGGCTGCCGCGCTGGCCTATGGGCTAGATAAGAAGAAGGACGAGACCATCCTCGTCTTCGACCTGGGCGGCGGCACGTTCGACGTCTCGATCCTCGAAGTCGGCGACGGCGTGGTGGAAGTGAAAGCCACCAGCGGCGACACGCACCTGGGCGGCGACGACTGGGACGCGGTGATCATGGACTGGATGATTTCTGAGTTCAAGAAAGAACAAGGCATTGACCTGCGCAGCGACCGCCAGGCCTTGCAGCGGCTGAAGGAGGCGGCGGAGAAAGCCAAGATTGAGCTGTCCTCGATGATGGAGACCGAGATCAACCTGCCGTACATCACCGCCGACCAGACCGGCCCGAAGCACCTGCTGATGAAGCTCACCCGCGCGAAGTTCGAGCAACTGAGCGAAGGGTTGGTGAAGCGCCTGCGCGGCCCGGTCGAGCAAGCGCTCAAGGACGCTAACCTGAAGGTCAGCGACATTGACGAAGTGGTGCTCGTCGGCGGCGCGACGCGCATGCCGATGGTGCAGGCGCTGGTCAAGGAGATGACCGGCGGCAAGGAGCCGAACAAGAGCGTCAACCCGGATGAAGTGGTGGCCATCGGCGCGGCGGTGCAGGCTGGCGTGCTGGCGGGCGAAGTGAAGGATGTGTTGCTGCTCGACGTTACCCCGCTCAGCCTGGGCGTGGAAACGCTGGGCGGCGTGATGACCGTGTTGATCCCGCGCAACACCACGATCCCGGTGCGCAAGAGCGAGATCTTCAGCACGGCGGAGGACAACCAGAGCGCGGTGGACATCCGCGTGTTCCAGGGCGAGCGCCCGATGGCCGCCGACAATATGTTGCTCGGCCAGTTCCGGCTGGAGGGCATCCCACCCGCGCCGCGCGGCATGCCGCAGATCGAGGTGACGTTCGACATTGACGCGAACGGCATCTTGAACGTGAGCGCCAAGGACAAGGCGACCGGCCGCGAGCAGCGCATCAGCATCACGGCCAGCACGAATTTGAGCAAGCAGGACATCGAGCGCATGGTGGAGGAAGCGCGGCGCAATGCCGCAGCCGACGCCAAGCGCAAGGAGCTTGCCGAGGCGCGCAACGCCGGCGACCAAGTGCTGTATCAGGCCGAGAAGTCGCTGCGTGACCTGGGTGAAAAGGTGAGCAGCGCCGACCGCGCAGAGGCTGAGGGCAAGATGAACGACCTGCGCGATGCGCTGAAGACCGACGACATCAACCGCATCAAGCGGGCCAGCGAGTCGTTGCAGGCCACGATGATGCGCATCGGCCAGAGCTTCTATGCGTCGCAACCCGGCGCCGGCGGCGCGACGCCTTCGGGCGACGGCAAGGGCGACGAGGGCGTGGTCGAGGGCGAGTATCGCTCGGTATGAGCCGCCTCAACCCTCACAGGGCTGCACCCCTGTGAGGGTTTTTGTTTTTATCCATGCGAACGCGCGAAGAACTCGAGCGCATCGAGGCGTTGACACTCGCGCCCTATGCCATGAAGAGCGCAGCATCGCGCGGCCGGCAGTATCCCGAGCCGGAAGCTCCCTATCGCACCGCCTTCCAGCGCGACCGCGAGCGCATACTGCACACCACCGCCTTCCGCCGCCTGCAGGGCAAAACCCAGGTCTTCGTTGCGACGGAGGGCGATTATTACCGCACCCGCATCACGCATACCCTGGAAGTAGCGCAGATCGGTCGCACCATCGCGCGCGCACTCGGCGCAAACGAGGACCTGGTCGAGGGCATCTGCCTGGCGCACGACCTCGGCCACCCACCCTTTGGCCATTCCGGCGAGCGCGCGCTGAACGCGTTGATGGCAGCGGAGGGTGGGTTCAATCACAATCGGCAGAGCTTCCGCATCATCACTGAGTTGGAGCGCCGCTATCCCGATTTCCCCGGCCTCAACCTCACCCACGAATTCCGCGAAGGCATCCTCAAACACAACGCCGACGCCTCACCTCACGCCGCACCGCCGGACTACTGGCCGGAACTGCGCGGCACGCTCGAAGCGCAGATCGCCGCCGTCGTGGATGAGCTGGCCTACAACGCCCACGACTTGGACGACGCTTTGCGCGCCGGCCTGATTCACGAGGCAGATGTGAAAGCGCTCTCCTGGTGGCGGCGAGCGAGCGAGGCGGCGAAGGTGGACTGCGATGCTGCCTTCACCGACGTCAAACGCCATCGCGTCATCCGCAGGTTGATAGACCTCGTCGTGACCGATCTCCTGTTGGAGAGTTCGCGACGCATCCAGGCCATGCTGGCGCAGCACAACGGCAAGGTAGGCGTGGACGACGTGCGGCGCTGGCCGGAGCTACTCGTTGGTTACCCGCCGGAGACGCAACGGATGAATCAAGAGTTGAAGGACTTCCTCTACGAGCGCGTGTACTTCCATCCGCGTGTCCTGCGCATGGCCAGGCAAGCGGAACACGTGGTCAACGACCTCTTCCAAGCATACACGCAGGAGCCGCGCATGATGTCCGAGAGCGCGCGCCGGCAGATGGAGCATCTGCCGCTGAGCCGTGTAGTGTGCGATTACATCGCCGGCATGACCGACCGGTTCGCCTTTGCAGAGCACGCCCGGCTGTGCGATTCGAGCCGGCGCGTTTGAGCGGTGAAGAGGCGTAGCGATGCAGGGCGCGCTTAGCCGGAGCTCCCCACTTGGCTGCCCACGCTGCGTCCTCGCCTTCGAATGAAGAAGAGGATAGCCAACACGAACGCCAGCGCACCCGATGCGATGAGAAGCGTCCCCAGCGCCGTCGTCGAAAGCCCCGCCTCGAAGGGCGCGGCCTGAAATCCTTGATCCACCGTTGCGGTGCTGAACGACTCGAGCCGGGCGCTCAGCGCAGCTGCTACCTGATCCGCCTCGACCGTTTCGTTTGCGATGATGAACCGCGCTTCGACGCTCTCTGACGGATCGAACGCTGCATCACGAGGCGCACATACCAAGGCTGGGTCTGCCGGCGTGAGCCGGTAGGCTTCCGGCACGGCCACCTCGGGTTGCCCATCGCGCAGCAGCGCCTGCACTTGAATCACAACATCCACCTGAACTTGCCGGCCCGGCGGAATATCCCGGATGATGGCCCGGGCTCGATTGCCGCTCACCTCGCTCGGCGCTGATGGTGCACGCAGCGACATGATCGTGGCGTCGGGCTGCAACAACGCAAAGGCGACGTTGACTTCCGGCACGCTGGCGATGCCGATGTTGGCGACGCAAACTGTGACGAGGTAGCGATCGTCGGTGACGCGCGTTTGTCGCGTCGTGTAGACCGCGCCCACCGGTGCAACGCGCGCTGCTGGCGCATCGCCGGCGTTGACGGGCTGCGGGGCGAGTGGCTCTAACGCATCGTCGCCGGCCGGCACGAGCGAAGGCTTAGCACGCGGCGTTGCGGTCCGCATCGGCGTCACCGTTGCAGACGGCCTCGTCGCTGCGGGCGGCCTGTTGCGCGGCGTCGCAGTGGCTTCAGCGACGCCGACCAGCCCCGGCGTTGGCGCTTCGACCGGCGCGGACACGACGGCCGGGCTCGGCGAGGGAACAGGCAACGCAGTCGCTGTATTCGTAGGCACGGGCACAGCTGTGTGCGTCGCTGTGGCCGTATGTGTCGGATTAGGCGTGGATGTCGCCGTCGGGTCAGGCATTCTTGTGGGCGTGGGTGGCAGCGGCGTGTCCGTCGGCGCTGGCGTCACCGTGGGAGTCGGGTCGGGCTTGGACGGCGAGGGCGTCGGCGTCAATCTAGATATCGGAGCTGTAGGCGGCGCCGTCGGGTCAGGCACTTTGGTAAGGTCTGGCGGCGGCGTGTCCGTTGGTGTGGTTTGGGTTTGCGTCGCCGTCGGCTCTGCAGTAGGTATCTCAGTTGCAGTCGGTGGCTCTTCCGGCGTCGAAGTTGGGGTTAGCGATTCGCCGTCGTCAGCAGTTGCGATCGGCGTTACGCCCTCGGTTGGTCTCTCTATCGGATCGGGAGTGACAGCGACTTGCTGAGCGATGACGTCTCGGTGCGCACCCGAGGCATCGGCTGCAGCGCCGTGCAGCAGTCCGATTGCAGCAAGTAAGGTGAACGCGCAAGCTGTCCCAATCAACCGGAGCCGGCGATGCGCAGCAACGCACGAGCTATCCAAGGGTTTCGGAGCAGACACAATCGAGGGTCCTCAGCACACGAACATGTAGCCCTTGCCGCGCACCGTGAGCAGGCGCTGAGGCATTTGCGGCGTTGGCTCCACCTTGGACCGCAGGCGCGAGATGTGCGGGCGGATCAGGCTGGCCGCTTTGTCCTCGTCCATGTCGCGGCCCATCACCTGGTTGACGATTGCACGCGCGGACAAAGGCAGACCCATGTGCGCGCTGAGGCAATGGATGATCGCCGCTTCAACCTGGCTGAGGCGCACGTTGTCCCGAACGCTGATATCGAAAGCGTATGGCGCGCCGTTCTGGGCTTGAGAGGCATGCGCGCCGTTGCCCGTCGCGGTGTGCGCCTGCGTGCCGGCGTCATGTGTCGCGTTGCCGGAATCGGGTTGGTTCGCCTCGACGATCAGCGATCGAATTGTGCTCAGACGCTTCTCCGGTGAGTCGCTGGGCAACAAATACTCATCTACGCCCAGGCGGAGGGCCTTGCGGGCGGCGTTGACATCGCCTACATCGTCAATCAAAACGATCTTCGCGCGAGGATGCGTAGGTTCTGCTCGACCTTCAGACGAGGCGCGATTCAATAACCCGGCAACATATTCGGCCAACGCCACCCCGCCGGATGCAACGTCTGCTACAATTAGCATATAGGAACTGCTGTCGGACAGCAGACTCGAGGGGAAAATCAGGGCAGTCGCTTGCGCAACGGCGGACACGACATGAACTTCAGCGCAGTGAGTTCGGAGTAAGTTCAAGATCGCCTGGTCTGCGTGCGCCTCGCTTGTAAGATAGAGAGCCTGATTAATCATCGTTCTTGGGACAGCTCCTAAATCAACCAATCGAAGCCATGCATCGCGTAACACTTTTTCATGCCATCATCTGGTTACTCATGCACATCCGGCACCCCGCATGCCTTATATGCACCTTTCACCAATTCCATGAGCGACGCTAACTGGCTTCGCTTGTTGAGATAGTCGCGTCGTCAAGGTGGATCTGCATCTAGCTTGCTGAGACGAGAATGAAGTTACATCAGCAGACGACATTCATCCCACTACAATAAATTGCGATTGAGTTGCATTTGTAGACTCAACTAATTATTTGTAGTGCAGACTCGCCAATGCGGGACGACAATTCCAGCAGGAACACCCAGCGCGCCGTTGAGTTGGCCCTCATCGAGCGAGTGGTTGCCAACGATCAAAGCGCGATAACACAGCTCTTCTATGAGTACGAGCCGGCTGTGTCGCGCTACATCGTGCACACTGTGCCCGATATCAACGAACAGGACCTGCAAGATGTCGTCCAAGAGACGTTTATCGGTGTGTTGAGATCCGCAAAGGACTATCGCGGAGATTCCAGCCTGAGCACGTGGATCTTGCGCATCGCGCATTACAAAGCGATAGACGCTCTGCGCCGGCGAAGGGTGATGAACAAACGCGAAGAAACCATCGAGAACATGTCGAGTGACGAGGTGTCGTTCGTCGGAGATGCGTCGGCCGACGTCGAAGAGGACGTCGTAAGCGAGCAGGACATCATGCTCGTGCGCCGCGCCTTGGCCATGCTCCCCCCGGATCAGCGCCAAGCGCTGACGCTGCGCTACGTGAACGGCTTGCGCGTGGACGACGTAGCAGCAACGATGCGGATCACGCGACGCAGAGCGGAGCTCTTGATTACCAGAGGTCGCGCTGAACTCAGACGGCGGCTGACCGAAATGGACGTTCGATCGTGACAATTGATCATCCACCGAGCCGCAACCGATGGAGCGACATACGCTTCGTAGAGCAGGCGCTTGTCGAATCGGCACGGCGTGCACTGACCCTAAGCGCAGCGCGGCGCGCGGCCGTGCTCGCCGCATTGCTGGCAGAAGCAGCACGGCTGAGGGCTGCACAGCTCCGTCGCATCCAGCGGCGCGCTCGGTTTGAACTGCTCCTGGCGCGCCTGTTGTCACCACGCGCATTTGCCGCTCTTTCGGCATTCGCGGCATGCTTGTGCCTTTGCGTCGCTTATCTTTTATTCGGCGGCGCGCGCACCCCGGCGCATGCGTCTTTCACCGGACGGGCAGCGTTGAAGGAGATGCGCTATGGCCCGTTAGGCTTGACCTGGAGCATCGCGCGCCCAACTGCAGACTGGCAAGCCTATGCCCTCTGCCAGGGCGATGAACTCCTCGCCAGCGCGCCGGTGACGATCACGTTCGACACCGGCGCGCAAGCCGTTGTCGCGCCGGGAACGCGGCTTCGCATGTTGTCGAGCCGCGACGGTTTTGCGCTCATTCACGGGGAAGTCGCCGTCGCCGCTGTGCCTTCGCATGACGGCGCAGCCAACTTCCACGTCGAGACGGCCGCCGGTTCGGCGACTGTGAAAGGCACGCGCTTTCGCATGCGCACCGAGCGCGATGCCAGCGTGAGCGAGTTCACCGATGAGGGCCGCGTCGTCGTTGCCAACGATGTGGGAACGGTAGACGTGGTCACGGGCGAGCAGGTCAATCTCAGGCTCAGCACACCGCTCAAAGTCGAGCTGCAAGTGCCGCGCATGATATTCCCTACTCGTGACGGAGATCGCGTGATCAGCAACACGCCGCGCGTGCCGTTCAAGACGCGCATCTTCCCGCGCGCGACGCTGATCGTCGAGGAGGCGCATTCCGGCAGGCAGCTCGCGCGCTACGTCGCCGACAGCACCGGCTTGGTTGAAGACGCGCTTCCGCCGATCGAAAGCTCGGCCACGCTGCGCTTCAGCCAGACGGCGCCCGACGGCCGGTCCAGCGCTCCATCGCAGCCGGTCGAGATCGTCATTGATCGCACGGCGCCGACGCTGGCCATCACGCGCGTGCTGCGCGACGGCAACACGGTGCGCATCTCCGGACGGACGGAGATCGGCGCTCAGGTGTGGGTGAACGGCGAAGCCGTCAAGATAGAGCCGGACAGCACCTTCTCGTTCGAAGTCAACGCGCCCACGACAGATCGCTTGGTCACCATCACCGCAGCCGACGCCGCGGGCAACGTCACGCGCATCATCCAGCAGCTCGCACCGTAGCAGGTCGGCGCGCGGCTTATCCCTTCAACCAGCGCAGCACGGCCTCGACGCGCTCGACTTCCAACTTCGCCAAGTCGTGCTCCAAGCGGGCTTGACGCTCTTCAGCTTCCGCTGCCTCCACTGCCTCATAGAGCGAGTGGAGCAGCTCGCGCGCTCGCGCTTCGCGTTCGCTTTCGTTCTTGCCAGCGATCTCGCCCGTCATCAGGCGCGCCGCGCGCTCTTTCTCCAGCGCCAGCCGAGCACGAATGGCATGCTCAGCGGCTTCCCACAGCCGCATACGTGCTTCTTTGAGCCGTTCATAAGCGTCGCTGATCGTCTGCTCGTCCATGGCTAGTAGCCGAGGTTGGGCCGCAGCCATCGCTCGGCCTCCTCGACGCTCATGCCTTTGCGCCGCGCGTAGTCCTCAACTTGATCGCGACCGATCTTGCCCAGGCCGAAGTAGCGCGCCTGCGGATGGAAGAGATACCAGCCGCTGACGCTGCTGGCCGGCAGCATCGCGCAACTCTCGGTCAAGACCGCGCCGGTGTGCTTCTCCACCTCCAGCAATTCCCAGATCAGCCGCTTTTCGGTGTGATCGGGGCAAGCGGGATAGCCGGGCGCCGGCCGGATGCCGCGATACTTTTCGGCGATCAGATCCTCGTTGGTGAGACGCTCACTCAGGCCGTAGCCCATGTCGTCACGGGCCTGTTTGTGCAAGCGCTCGGCGAACGCTTCGGCCAACCGGTCGGCCAATGCTTCGACCAGGATGGCGTTGTAGTCGTCGCCGGCGGCCTTGAACGCATCGGCCATCTCTTTGGCGCCGTGGATGCTGACGGCGAACGCGCCGATGTAGTCCACCACGCCGCTCTCCTTCGGCGCGACGAAGTCGGCCAATGCGAGGTTGGAATTGAGAATTGAGAATTGAGAATTGAGAAATTCGTCGTCAGCGCCAGCTCTTCTCACTCCCCCACCTTCTTTCGATTTGTCGTGTTGTTGGCGCAGGGTGTGGAAGGTGGTGAGCACCTTGGAGCGCGATTCGTCGGCGTAGACCTCGATGTCGTCGCCGACGCTGTTGGCGGGGAACAGGCCGTAGACGCCGCGCGCTGTGATTCGGTGTTGGAGGTTGGAGATCGGGGGTTGCTGAGCGTTGCTGCGCCGATGCGTGCTCGCGCGATGGGTGAGATCCGCCTGAATCAAGCGCTTGAGCAGCGCTTGGGCGTCGTCGTAAAGCCTGCGCGCCTGTTCGCCGACGACGGGATCGTTCAGGATTTCGGGGAAGTGCCCGGCCAGCTCCCACGTGCGGAAGAACGGCGTCCAGTCAATGTAGTCGGCCAGTTCACGCAACGGCATGTGCGATGGCTCGATCACCCGCACGCCGATGAAAGCCGGCTCGCTGGTGAAGTCGTGTGTCTCCGGCGTCCAGCGGAAGCGTCGCCGGCGCGCCTCGTCAAGCGAGAGCAGCGGCTTGCGATCGCCTTTGCCGGCGAATTGCTCGCGCAGCTTCTCCTGCTCCTCGGCGTTCTGGTTCACGAAGGCGTCGCGCAGGTCTTCGCTGGCCAGCGCGCCGACCACGCCGACGGCGCGGCTGGCGTCGAGCACGTGCACGACCGGATGCGAGTAGGCCGGCGCAATCTTCAAGGCCGTGTGCGCCTTGCTGGTCGTCGCGCCACCGATCAGCAGCGGCACGGTGAAGCCTTCGCGCTCCATCTCGCGCGCCACGTGCACCATCTCATCCAGCGAGGGCGTGATCAACCCGCTCAGGCCGATCATGTCGGCGCCGACCTCGCGGGCCGTCTTCAGGATTTTCTCCGCCGGCACCATCACGCCCAGGTCATGCACCTCGTAGTTGTTGCAGCCTAGCACCACGCCGACGATGTTCTTGCCAATGTCGTGCACATCGCCTTTGACCGTCGCGATCACGATCTTGGCTTTCGACTCCCGACTCTCAGCTTCTGGCTCGTGAGCGGGGAGTGTGGAGTCGGCCTCGCGCTCCGCTTTGATGTATGGCTCCAGGACGGCAACCGCCCTTTTCATCACCCGCGCGCTCTTCACCACCTGCGGCAGGAACATCTTGCCTGCGCCGAACAAGTCGCCCACGACGTTCATGCCGGCCATCAGCGGCCCCTCGATGACGGCGAGTGGCTTGCCGTAGCGCGCCAGCGCTTCCAGCACATCTGCCTCGATGAAGTCGGCGATGCCGTTGACCAGCGCGTGCTCCAGTCGCTTATCCACGTCCAGGGTGCGCCAAGCGGAGGATAGCTTGGCATTGGAGACCGGAGACTGAGAAGAACCTTCCTCCGATTGCTTCATCTCCTGCGCAAAAGCGATCAACCGCTCCGTGGCATCCGGCCGGCGGTTGAGTAGCACGTCCTCGACGCGCTCGAGCAGGTCTTTGGGGATGTCGTCATACACGGCGAGTTGGCCGGCGTTGACGATGCCCATGTCCAGGCCGGCGCGGATAGCGTGATACAGGAAGGCGCTGTGCATCGCCTCGCGCACCTTGTTGTTGCCGCGAAAGCTGAACGAGATGTTGCTGATGCCGCCGCTGACTTTCGCGCCGGGCAGGTTCTCCTTGATCCAGCGCGTGGCGCGGATGAAGTCCACGGCGTAGTTGTTGTGCTCCTCGATCCCCGTCGCCACGGTGAGGATGTTCGGGTCGAAGATGATGTCCTCCGGCGGAAAGCCAACTTCGTTCACCAGGATGTCGTAGGCGCGCTTGCAGATTTCGATCTTGCGCTCGAAGGTGTCGGCTTGTCCACGCTCGTCGAAGGCCATCACCACCACGCCGGCGCCGAAGCGTTTGATGATCTCGGCGTGATGCTTGAAGACCGCTTCGCCTTCCTTCAGCGAGATCGAGTTGACGATGCACTTGCCCTGCACGCATTTCAGGCCGGCTTCGATCACACTCCACTTCGAGCTGTCAATCATGATCGGCACGCGGGCGATGTCCGGCTCGGCCATCAGCAGGTTGAGGAACTTGGTCATACATGCCTCGCCGTCTAGCATGCCCTCGTCGAAGTTCACGTCGAGGATGTTCGCGCCGTTCTCCACTTGCTGGCGAGCGATGCCCAGCGCCTCTTCGAACTTGCCTTCCTTGATGAGCTTGGCGAACTTGGGCGAGCCGGTGACGTTGGTGCGTTCACCGATCAGTAGAAATTGAGAATTGAGAATTGAGAATTGAGAAAAGTCGTTGGCGTCGTTTGGCTCTTCCTTTTTGAATTTTGAATTTTCAATTGTGAGCAACTCAAGCCCGCTGAAGTAGGTGCGCCCCGTCGGGCGGTTGCGCACGTGCGGGCGCGCGCCCTTGATCGCCTCGCGGACGGCGGCGATATGCTCCGGCGTAGTGCCGCAGCAGCCGCCGAGGATGTTCACCCAGCCTTCCTGCGCGAACTCGCCCACGGCGTCGGCGAACTTTTGCGGCGTCATGTCGTAGCCGCCGAAGGCATTGGGCAGGCCGGCGTTGGGATAGCACGACACGTAGGTCTGCGTGGTCTTCGCCAATGTCTCGATGTAGGGGCGCATCTCGTCCGGCCCCAACGCGCAGTTGATGCCCATGCTGAGGAGCGGCGCGCGATGGATGCTGGCCCAGAACGCCTCCACCGTCTGGCCGCTCAGCGTGCGCCCGCTCTGGTCGGTGATCGTCACGCTGGCCATCACCGGCACGCGACGCACGCCCTCGGCGAACAACTTCTGGATGGCGAACAAGGCAGCCTTGAGGTTGAGCGTGTCGAAAGTGGTCTCCGGCAACAGCAGATCCACGCCGCCTTCGATCAGCGCCTTGGCCTGGTCGTAGTACGCCTGCATTACCTGGTCGAAGGTAACGGCGCGGTAGCCGGGGTCGTTCACGTCCGGGCTGAGTGAGAGGGTGCGGTTCATCGGCCCCAGCGCGCCGGCCACGTAGCGCGGCCACGACGGATCGCGCCGCATGAACTCGCCGGCGGCCTGCCGCGCCAGCCGCGCCGCGGCCAGGTTGATCTCGCGGACCAACGCCGGGTCAGTCATCTCGAAATCGGCCAGGCTGATGGCCTGGGCGTTGAAGGTGTTGGTCTCAATGATGTCCGCGCCGGCTTCGAGATACTGGCGGTGAATGTCGAGGATGATGTCCGGCCGCACCAGGTTGAGCACTTCGTTGTTGTTCTTCAGCTCGATGGGGTGATCCTTGAAGCGCTCACCGCGGTAGTCTTCTTCCTGCAGCCGATAGCGCTGGATCATCGTGCCCATCGCGCCATCCAGCACGAGAATGCGCTGCTCCAAGAGTTCGGTGATGGGTGGCTTGGGCATGGAAGAGTTCGACATAGACGCTTCTTTGCAACGACGATGTTTGCCGGGCGTGCCGGAATGGATTTGGTCAAACGCCGAACTGGCTGATGAAATCGAAGTAGCCGCGTCGCCCCAGCTCTTTGTTCCAGCGGTCAATGGACTTGCGAATGCGCTTCAGGCAGGCAATCATTTCTTCGAGGGAGAGCGACAATGACTCCGGGATGTACAGCTCCTTCCCTGTTCATCCATGAACGCACCGCGCCCTATGCGCCATTCGCACACGCCGCGCGCAGCTTCGTATGCGTCCCGCGCGACGTTGCTCATGTGGACGTTCGGCGCCGGACGACCCTTCATCTCCGCCTGATAGTCGCGGATGAGCGCATCCACCGCCGCCCGGGCGTCGTAGTCGGTCATGCTGCTGTGCTGCCGATAGGCGCTCGCAAGTGCCGCCTCGATGTTCTGCAGCACGTCTAGATATTCTTCCTCGAATTCGCCCGACATGGGCACATTCTATCGGCATTCATCCTCGAGGTAGGCTCGCACGATGCTGGCGAAGTCCGGGTCGGCTTGCATGCCGAGCGCGCGGCCGAACGTCGCGGTGAACGCCGCCGGCCAGCTCGCCACGATGCGCTCGATAGCGTCGTCGCGCTGGAAGCGCACGCGATTCGCCACCTCGTCGCCGGCGACGTCGCGCAGCGCCTGCACCATCTCGCCGACGCGCACGCTCAAGCCGGGCACGTTGATCGAGCGCGTGTGGCCGAACGCCGTCGCCGGCAGCTCGTGCGCCAGGATCAGGTTTTCGATAGCGCGGCGCGGCGAGAGCAGCCAGACGCGCAGGCTCGGCTCGACCGGGCAGATCGCCTCGGCGCCGTTCAGCGGCTCGCGGATGATGCTGCTCAGGAACGACGAGGCTGCTTTGTTCGGGCGGCCCGGCCGCACACAGATGGTCGGCAGGCGCAGCGCACGGCCGTCTATGAAGCCTTTGCGGCTCATGTCGTTCAGCAGCAATTCGCCGATGGCTTTTTGCGCGCCGTAGCTGCTCTGCGGCGTGAGCGGCCACGCATCCGGCACAGGATCGGGCAACGGGCCGCCGAACACGGCCAGCGAGCTGGTGAAAATCACCTTGGGCGGGTAGCCTTGCAACTGGCTCAGTGCGCGGCAGGCCTCCAGCAGCACGCGCGTGCCGTCCACGTTCACGCGCATGCCGAGGTCGAAGTTCTGCTCGGCCTCACCGCTGACCACGGCCGCCAGGTGAAACACGCTGTCGGTGTCATTGCCGAGCGCGGCGCGCACGTCATCTGCGTCGGCGATGTCGCCGATCAGCGACTCGACGCGCGGGTCGTCTTGGCTCGCAGCGACCACGTCGAACAGCCGAACGCGCCGGATCGCGCGCGTCTGGCCGCGCGAATCGGTAAGTTCGCCGCGCTTCAGCAGCGCCGCACACAACTTGCGGCCGAGGAAGCCCGCGCCGCCGGTGATGAGCACGTTCATAGTGGACAAGTGTAGTTCGCTTCAGCGCGTCCAAGCTCGCTCTCATCCTCGTTTCAGGAACGATTCACCACTTACCTTCAGACTTAATGTCGCTGACGCTCCCATGGGGCTGGGGAGCGTTTCGTAATTTATCGAGACGGAACAGCCATCGGCCTATGCGCGCTCCCACCGTGTTGGTCGTTGAAGATGACCCCAAAGCAGCGCAAATGCTGCAACGCGCGCTCACCTATGAGGGATATCACGTCTTGAGCGCGAGCAATGGGCGTGAAGCTCTGGACCAAGCTCGCGATCACAACCCCGACCTCGTCGTGCTCGATTGGAATATCCCCGCGCTCGACGGCTTGAGCGTGCTGGAGCGCTTGCGCAACGCCGACAGCACGCCGGTGCTGATGCTGACCGGGCGGGCCGATCTCGACGACAAAGTGCGCGCGCTGTCCACCGGCGCGGATGATTACCTGGTCAAGCCCTTTGCGCCGGAGGAATTCGTTGCGCGGGTGCGCGCGTTGCTCCGGCGCGCCGCCCTCGCCCAACTCGACCGGCCGCTGAGCTTCGCCGATCTGGTGCTCGACATGCGCACGCACGAAGCTCGCCGCAGGCAACGTGCCCTATCGCTGTCGCCGCGCGAGTTCGAACTGCTCGCCTACTTCATGCGCCGGCCGGGCCAGGTGCTTCGACGCGAGCAGATCCTGCGCGACGTATGGGGGTATGATGCCGAGGATCAAAGCGGCGTGCTCGACGTATACATCGGCTATCTGCGCGCCAAACTCGAGCGCAATGGAGAGCCTCGCCTCATCCATACTGTGCGCCATGTGGGCTACGTACTGAGGGAGCCGTAAATGTCGCTGAGACTCCGGCTTGCGCTGTTCCTCACCGCGGCGTTGAGCGTCGCGCTCTTCGCATTCGGCGCTGGGGTGCAGTTCGCGGTAGATCACTTCGCGCGCCAGGCCATGACCCGCGATCTGGCAGAAGAAGCGCAGCGCCTCATCGCGTCCGGAGATCTGCGTGAACTCGACCGGCAAGATCCGGAGTTGGGGGCGGCACAACTGGCGCGCGTCGAACTGTTCCACCCGGGCTGTTCGCTCACCCGCATCGCAAATCGCCTGCGCCGCCTCGCCAACATCGGTGAAGTGCTGCCGGTGAGCGAGGCCGGCCTGCACGCGCTGCAGCACGGCCAGCCTTGGATCGAGGTCGCGGCGCTGTCCGAATTCGAAGGCGACCTGCACATGATCTACAGCCAGCCCATCATCGAGAACCGGCGCTGGGTGGGCATCGCTCAGATCGCACGCTCGATGTCCGAGCACCACAGCCTGCTGCGCGCGCTGCGCGACTTCCTGTTTCTCGGCGGCGGCCTGACCGCGCTGGGCGCCTTCGGGCTGACGTGGGGGCTGGCCGGCCGGGCGCTGCATCCGCTCTCGCGCATGGCCAGGACGATTCAGACGATGGGCATGCAGCGCGATTTCGGCCGGCGCTTGTATGCAGAGGCGCGTATGCCCGAAGAGATCAGGCGCTTGGCGTCGGCGTTGGATGCCGCGCTTGCCGAGTTGCAATCGGCCCGCCGTCGCGCCGAGCGCGCGCTCGTAGCCCAACGCGAGGCGCTGGCCGATGTATCTCACGAGCTGCGCACGCCGCTCACTACGGTGCGCGGCAACCTGGGGCTGCTGCAGCGCGGCGTGCCCATGTCGGACGCTGAACGCCACGCCATCTTGCGCGATGCCATAGACGAGGTCGAACGCATGTCGCGCCTGGTCAACGATCTGCTGGCGTTCGCCGGCGCAGAGGGAAACGCGCCGCGCACTTTGCCGCTGTCGGCCATCCCAATTGCACCGCTGGTGATCGAAATGACGCGCAGGGCGACGGCTGTCGCTCGCGGGCGCGCCATCTTCCTGGACGGCAGCCTGCGCTCGGCCGATCCGGCCGACAGCCCGATCGTGACCGGTAATGCCGATGCCATCCGACAGGTGTTGACGATCCTGCTCGACAACGCCATCAAATTCACGCCGGAGGAGGGTCACATCGTGGTCGCGCTCAACGTGGACGGCGATCGGGCGCACATTCACGTGCGCGACACCGGCGCCGGCATCTCGCTCGAAGACCAGCCGCACATCTTCGAGCGCTTCTACCGCGCGGCGCGCGGCGAACATGCGCCGTCCGGCTATGGCCTGGGGTTGGCAATTGCCAAATCGCTCGTCGAAGCGCAAGGCGGGATGATCCGCGTCGCCAGCGAGCCGGGACGTGGTAGCACGTTCACCGTCTCGCTGCCTCTGGCGCGATGAACTTCGCTGCGTACTCGTCCCGCGCGTAAGGCAGCGCGACGTTGCTCTTCGGCGAACCGGGTCGCCGGGCAGCATGTTGCGCGGGCAACTGCCGGTGATAAAGTAGCGGCATGAACACGAAAGATCTCGAGCTTTTGCTCGATTACAACTACTGGGCCAACCGGCGCATCCTCGATCAAACCGCCAAAGTGAGCGATGAGCAATTCGTCGCCCCACAACCGCCCGGCTTCAGCGCGGGCAGCCTGCACGGCACGCTCGTCCACATCATGGGCGCTGAGTGGGCATGGCGTCTGCGGCTGCAGCACGGCGTTTCGCCTGCTGCGGCGTTGAAGCCGGTCGAGTTCCCCAACCTATCCGCGCTGCTCACCCGCTGGCAAACGGAGAAGCAGCGCATGCGCGAATACGTCGCCGGCCTGACCGACGACGACCTATCGCGCGTGGTGACCTATAAGACCATCGTCAATCCGCAAGAGCGGCAGCACACGGTAGAGCATTGCCTGACGCACATGGTCTTCCACGGCATGCAACACCGCAGCGAGGCTGCAGCGATCCTCACCAACTTCGGCTATTCGCCGGGCAACATTGACTTGATCTACTACCTCATCGAGAAGGGGATGCCGTAGCGAACGGGCGCAGCCGCACGTGGCCGATGTTCATCTCGGTGGCGCCGTGTTCCACCAGGTCGGCCAACGCGCGGCCGATGCCGGCGCCGAACTTGAAGCCGTGGCCGCTGCAGGCTGAGCAAATCACCACGTTGTCAAAGCCCGGCGCAAAGTCAATCACGAAGTCCTGATCCGGCGTGGTGGTGTAGAGGCAGGCGGTCGGTTCAAACGGCGCGCCGGCGGCGTCCGGCAGGTGTTCGCGCACGTAAGCCAGCACGCGCCGGGTGGTCTCGTCGCGCGTCGTGCGCGGCCCGTTGGGGTCAATGAAGTGCCCTTCGTGGTGAAAGCCGACCTTGATCCCCGGCTTCTCGATGACTGGAAAGCCATAGCTGGTGATCGGGCTGCGCCAGTGGATGAAAATCGGGAAGCGGTCGCGCCGGAAACTTTCGGCGTTGCGCAGCAGCGCGAAGTACGTCACTTGCTCTTGCTCGATCTGCACCGGCAACTGCAGGCCGACGTAGCGGATCAGCTCGTTGATCCACGCGCCGCCGGTGATGATTAGCTTGCCGGCGTGGTAGCGGCCGGCGTCGGTGACCACCTCGACCGGCCGGCCGGGAGTGATCGCTTGGACCGGCTCGCGCTCGCGCACCGTCGCGCCATGTTTGGCAGCCTGCTCGACCATTACCTGCACGCAGCGCGTCGCGCGCAGGAAGCCGGAGTCGGGCGAGAACACGGCGATCGCCGCGTCGCCCAGTCGCCACTGAGGGTAACGCGCGCGGATTTGCGCTGCGTCCAGCCGCTCGAACCGCCCGCCCACCTGAGTGAGCGCATCGGCTACGGCGTCCACGTCGGGATGATGCGCCGGCTCGTGCGCGAGGTCAAGGCCGCCGATGACCTCGAGCAGCCGCTCGCCGCTGTCGGCCTCGAGCGCGCGCCAGTGCGGGTAGCTTTGCATCGCCAGCCGGGCGTAGTCGGGGTTGTTGTAGGCGAAGCGAAAGATGCGCGATTCGCCGTGCGAGCTACCGAAGGTGTGGGCGATCTCGAACCGTTCGACGAGCAGCGTGCGCTGGCCGTCTTTGGCGAGGTGATAAGCGGCGGCGCTGCCCATCACGCCGGCGCCGATCACGATCACGTCGAAGTGTTCCGTCATGCGCGTATTTTCGCCTCAGCCGGCGCGCCTCGCTTGGCTATAATCTGAACAATTGTTCGACCGGTATGAACGTCAACGGCAGAATTCTGCGCGCCAACACACGCACTTTCGTCTTCGGCACGCGCGTGCCGAAAGAGGACGTGCCGGTCTTCGGCGCGTTCGTCAAGACGCGCATTCAGCGCAAAGACGCCACGGTGTTCGGGCTGATCTACGACATCGTCGTCGAGGACGACGGCATGACCCGCATGCTGTCGGTCGCCGAGGACGGCCTGGTGCGGCCGGAGGAGATCGAATGGCAGCGCAGCCGGCGCGTGCCGATCGAAGTGAGCGTGTTGTGCGTGGGCTACCGCGACGGCGGCTCGGCTGGCAGCCCGATTCGACAGGTCATTCCGCCGCAACCCCCGATCACGCTCGACGAGGTGGTGAGTTGCACCAAGGACGAGGTGCAGCAATTCACGCAGCGGTTGGATTTCTTTCGGCTGGTGCTCGAAGCGCACGATGCGCCGTGCGACGAGCTACTGGCGGCCAGCCTGCGGCTCGCGTCAGAGACGCACAGCGACCCGCGCGCCTTCCTGCGCCAGTGTGGGCGCGAACTGGCCCGGCTGTTGGCCAACGATGGCGCGCGGCTGGATGGGTTGCTGCGGAGGTTAATCTAGTGATCGGAGGCGCCGGCTTGGGCTACGCGCCGATCCCGAAACCCAGCAGTTTGTGCGGTTATAGCTGTCATAGCGATGTGCAGCAGCGCCAGCCAAATAGTTCACCCCCTTCCTCACCCAATGAGTTGGAATGCTACGACAGCGATTCAGCCAAGCTACGTATATGCTCCATCAACCACTGCGGGGCTGCTTCGCCACATGCACGCATATGCGTCATGAAGCTGACCCCTGCTAGCAACTGGCGTGCTTCGTCAGAGTCGGGACTTCGTCCATGCATATCCTTTGCGGCTGCTCCGCTTCAACCAAAGCGACAGCCAAAGGCGAGCGGCCATCGTTTATTCGCGCTCTGATTACTACGGCACAATAACCTGGCACCACTTGCGGATCGGCTACTGGCCATCGCTGATCCCTCTCCGCTTGCACCGTCGCAGGCAGGTTCGCCTTCATCTCACCTCGCAATCGTGAATCACTTCCGAATAGACGATTGGCTTTAAGCAGCGTCAGCGGCCAAAACTTGCGGTCGGGTGCAACCACGTCGTCGGCGTTCGGCAGCCTAGCGGCTTGCTCAGCGGTGCCTGTGTCCAATCAGGCTCGCGGTACACGCCGCCACCGACGCGCACCCATATACGCGGCGGCGTCACCCGCTACGCACCCAAATGGCCGGCTGCCCTACACATCCGATACTAATCACCGGCAGCGCTTTGCTAGCCCGCGACTGGTTATGCTGGTTCATGCATCGCCCGCTGCGGACGATAGGAGCCCATCATGTCTAGCGTCTTGACGCGATAGCAGGGCTGACTCAATCTAATGTTCCGCTTACACAGGGACTGCTAAATCGCACTTTCTGACGGGTGGATTCAAAATCCTGTTGTGGCTAATCGTGAGCGATTGCGTTTGCGAAGCGTAAGAATCGCCAGCCCTGACGCGATAGTCGCCTACTTTACAGCGCGGCGCCTTCCATTCCATTCTCACTCCTGCTCGATCTGTGCGTGCAATCCGGTTAGCAAGGCATTTACTTGCAGGTCTCGTGGGCGAGGCCTTGCTAGATGCGTAAGCTATCGCACTGGTCTAAGCCTTCACTTGTCAAGGCCGAGATCAGCGCTCCGCAGCTCGTTAGCAGCACATCGCTTATCAGCGCCATCAACCCCTAATACGATACTAAGTCCATCCTTTTGGGCGTGAGCATCGCCGTCTCTTGCGTAAGCTGACAATGCAGTACACTTCACTATGTATTGGACTTGAGCCTGGCTTTATCGTTACCTCAAGCTTGCCCATAACGCCGTTCTGGCCAAAAACTAGAACTCATTTCAAAAATGGTATTAAAATAGTCGGCATGCGCCGACACGACGTAACAGATGAGCAGTGGCGGTGATCGCTGCGTTGATCCCGAAACGAACCCGCCGTCGCGGTCGCCCCCGTAACGATGATCGAAAGACGCTGAATGGCATCTTGGATGTGCTCAAGACCGGCTGTGCATGGGCAGACCTACCCGCCGAATATGGCTCGGACACCACGTGCTGGCGACGACCGCGAGGTTGGATGCCCAAGACAAGCTGGAATGGGCGCACGCCTTCTTGGATGGCAGCTTCGTGCCGGCCAAAAAAGGGCGAGGGGTAGGCCTGACCAAAGTCGGCCAGGGCAGCAAAGTCAGGGTGATTGCCGAGGGCAACGGCCTGCCGATCGGCTTGCACGTGGACAGCGCCCAGCCGCACGAGCTTACGCTGGCCAAGGCGACCTTGGCGACTATCCGGATGCCGCAGCGGCAGGGCCGCCCGCGCACCCCGTCCGAAGGAGTTGATCGCAGACAAGAGCTATGACAGCAAGGACTTGCGCGCGCGGCTGCGCAAGCGCGGCATCCGACCCAACATCCCGACCGATGAGCGACGCAAGCGCCAGACGCCCAAGCGCGGCCGACCGATCAAAACGCGACCCAGTTATCGGCAACGCTACAAGGTGGAACGCTGCTTTGGCTGGATGGACAACTGTCGTCGGCTGGTGGTGCGCTATGAGCGCTTGGTTCATCTTTACAAGGCGTTTTGTGTGGTCGCCATCATCCTGTGGTGTGTCAACGCTATTTTGAAATGAGTTCTAGTAAGTGTGTCAGCAGTTTGGGCGAAATTATGAATTCACCAAGCACTGTGTCATACTTGCGAGTAGCGCTCTCGAGCTTAAGCGACCTAGAGCGATTAGCGCGCAGCCCTTTGTGCGAACGATTGATCGCGAAGACCAGCGCCAGTGAGAAAGTGGTTGCTGATCTAGATCGAGCAGCGCTTTTACGCGAAATATTGATCAAGGCGATTGAGAGCCTCAAGCCCATCAACGAGCACGAAGGGTCTTCCAAAGAATGGCGTCAATTCACTATCCTACATGATCGCTATGTATTGCACCGATCTCTATGGCAAGTGCAGCAAAAGTTGCATCTGGGTGAGCGTCAAGTGCGACGTGATCACCGTCGAGCACTGGCGCGATTGGCTGTTCTGTTGGAGACCGAAATCGCCCGACTCACTTCGGAGATGGCATATGCGGCTGGGGAACGCCCTGCGCAATCATCAGCAATAGCAGTAGACCGGCTGTCAGCTGATTCACAGGAGGCTGAGATGATCCGCGCTGCGCAGCGGTTGATGCCTGAGCCCAGCGTGTTCGGGGTAAATGAGCTCTTGAATGATTTGCGAGCTATCCTGTTCGAAGTCGCCCGGCATTCGGATCGGATCAACACGATCTCTTGGTCAGTCCATCCTCCTAACCTGACAATTTATGCCGATCGGGGCATCTTGCACCAGTTATTGCTGAAGTTGTTGCAAGCATTGGTTGAGCATGCGCAACCTAGCATGCCGACAATCTCAGTCATCGCTCATGTTGACAAAGCCAGTCGCGTCCGGTTGGCTATACAGGGACAGTTCGAGATCACTGATTCCGTCAAACTCGCTCAGCCCGAGTTGCCACCGCTATGTCGCTGGCTGGCGCGAGCCCTGCAGACTGACTTGCAATCCCATACGGAGGCAGCTGGTTTATACACGATCGCGCTCGAATTGCCTGCCGGCACACGACTGCGGAAGATCCTGATTATTGATGACGAGCCGATCGCGACCGAGTTGTTCCGGAGCTATCTGGCAGGCATGGATTATCACGTTGTTACCTTGACCCGCGGGTCCGATGCGCTCGAACGGGCGCGGGATGTGCAGCCCGATGCGATTGTGCTCGACGTGATGATGCCTGCCATGGACGGTTGGGAGTTGCTTCAAAGATTGAGACATGATCCAGTCTTGCAAAGTGTGCCGATCGTCATCTGCTCCGTGCTACGTGATGCTGAGCTAGCTCTGGCGCTGGGCGCGGCTGCTTTTTTGCACAAGCCAGTGCTGCGGCAACAACTGCTGGCTACGCTGGCAAAGGTACTAAGCCGATAGAGGCTTGAGCTATTCTTTCGGTTCAGCAGCGTCAGTGCTGATCTGCTTGATGGCGATGATGGGTGATAGCGCATCCAACATCCCGTTCAACAGACGATGAATTTCAGTCTGGTTGAACTTCCCTTGGCGAGCACATAAGAAGACGTCCAATTCATCCTCATTCTCGTCTGTTGGATAGTCGCGCGCAGTGACCACGATGATCGGCAGTGAAGGGAAACGCTCGCGGATTCGCTCCGCCAGGTCGAATCCTTCAGTGTCAGGCAAGTTGAGGTCAAGAAAGGCCACATCCGGTTGCGCATGCGCTAGTATGTCCCACACCTCTGTTGCATTGGTCGCTCGTAACACATCTACAGTCGGGTGAGTAGCCTCAATGACCAATTCCAGGTAGTCTTGCATCGCTGGGTCATCTTCAATGATTAGGCAGCAAGCGATCGGCTGATCTCTTCGAGAACAACGCGAATCGCGTAACGCTTGAATGATGCGTTGGCGGGAGATTGGCTTGACCAAATAATCGCTGATGGATGGTGGCAGCGGCTGGCGAGCCAATCCTGGCAGCGCGCATGAGATGAGAGGTATGCCGTTGAGCACCATCGCTAATGCCAGCGCCTGGTTGATATCTCGTGCGTCATGCATGGCCTGAATAACAGCCAAGGGTCGTGCTTCGTCGAGTGATTTCAACAGCGCTTGCTCGTTCGCCACCCAACTGATGTCGCAGTTGGTCAGATGGGTACTCAACAAACGACGCGTGTGATGGGCTGATTCATCACTTCCATCTGCAACAGGCACGAAGGCCACGACCGGCTTGCGCGCTCGAGCGTTGCGTTCCCAGAGCGACCAGAACCGCTCTTCGTCGGCATGGTCACGACGCTGCGAATCGGCGTTGGCTGCTAGATGAAGCAAATCGGGTTGAATCGGCAAAGCAAAACTGAACGTGCTGCCTATTCCCAGTTGGCTTTCCGCCCAGATGCGTCCACCATGCAGCTCGATCAACTGACGGCTAACAGCCAGACCCAGACCTGATCCGCGTTGCCAGCGAAAGAATGCGCCGTCGAGCTGTCGAAACTCTTGAAACAAGCGCGGCAGCTCCGTAGGTGGGATGCCAATGCCAGTGTCAGAGACGCTTACGATGAGCTCTGGCTGGGGATGCGGCGTTTTTGTAGCTTGAACCCGAATCGTTACGCCTCCTTGCTCAGTAAACCGTACTGCGTTGGTCAGCAAGTTGAGCAGCACTTGCCTGATACGGATGCGATCCAGACTCACGAGCGGCAGATCCGATTCGGCTTCGACGCGCAGATATAATCCGCGGGCATCGTATAGACCACGCACGATGTTCACTGACTCTTGGATAACGTCGGCGATGCAAGTCGGTTCCTTGACCAGGGTCAACCGATCTGCGTTGATGCGAGCCAGGTCGAGCACATCGTCCACCAGTTGTGACAGATGCTGGGCGCTTTGATAAATCTGCTGGATATGATTTCTCAGTCTCGGTGACCAGGTTTGGACGCCGTACACCTCGGGTGCGTTAACCATCATCTCACTGAACCCGATGATCATGTTGAGCGGACTGCGCAACTCGTGGCTAACTGCATTGGCGAATTGAACCTTGAGCATGCGCGCCTGTTCAGCCTCTTGACGCGCTAGTACCAGCATCCGATTAATGCGGTCAATGCGGTTGTATGCGCTGTCTAGCTCCTTATTCAAACGCAGCAGTTCCGCGCGGTGATCCTGGGCTTCGCGCGTCGCCCTCAGCGCGCTCTGTGTGCTCTCCCACTCCCAGCGCAGCACGGTATACAGTTGGCGCGCGCCCAGATACGATACGAAGCCAGCGATGACGACAACCACGATTGCCCACCACGCCCTTTCCAGCGAAATTTGTGGCCATGCCAGACTGGTAGTCGCAACGATTGCCAGCACAGCGATGGAGACTGCAATCGGCGACTCACGATCTGACATGAGCAAGCCGGCCGCGATAACAATGACGGGGAAGAACTGGAGCGCTGGTCCTGCGGGAAAGAACAGAACCTCGTATGACGTAGCCACGGTCAGCGACAGGACGAAAACCCATCGCGCCAGATAGGGCCTCGAATGGCGTAGCATTTGCGCTATCCATATACCCGCTCCCAGCGCAGTAGCGACTTGCCACGTGTAGAAGAGATGGGGAGAATCCCGCCACGCAGCAGCCCGCAGAAAAGGTATCACGAAAATAATGCCAGCCGCAATTAACAACGCTTCAAAGTAACCTGAGCGTAGGTAGCGGCTTTCCTCTTCGAAGTCCATAGCCACGCGTGGCACGCTGGTATCCATACTAGCGGTGTCTTGGGTCTGACGCTGCATATTCCTCCTCGTCTCTCGCGGGTTATTGCTCGATCCAAAGGCCGACTAAAGACCGCTCTTTGACCGTTCAGAGCCCGCCAGATGATTATCCTTTAAAACGGCTTTCATCATCCTCCTCGTCGTGGCAGACAGTCGTTCGCTTAAGCAGGCCTATGTCCTGTAATGACGTCGCATTGCTATAGCCACGATGAGGCTCAAACAGGAGGGTACCCGAACGAAGAGACTAATCCCTAGCACCAGCACCAAGATCAAGATTACCTGATCCGCTTCCCGAGAATGATCGCTTGAAAAGGAGAGGTGTCATGTTTCGCAAAATGACTCTGCTATCCCGAAGCGTAGCTATCACCGTAATCGCTGCCTTCGTCGTTGGTTGCGCTAGTGTAACGACTCCGGCCGCTCCCGCGTCGCCCGAGCCGGCGCAGCCAGCAGCGCCAGCCGAGCAACCGACAGCTGTCCCCGCCGCTCCAGCCGAACAGCCAACAACAGCGTCAGCTGCGCCAGCCGTTGACTTGCCTGGGTTGAACCCCGTGCCCAATCGTAAGCTATATAAGGGCACTATCGTCGTGTCCACCTTGGGCGCTAATCCGGAGAGGGAGCGCTTTAAGTCATTGGTTGCAGCTTACAAGCGCTTACAACCCGATGTCGAAGTGATCATCGAAGGTCCACCGGCTGGCGTAGGCTACCCTGAGTGGCTGGGCACCCAACTGGCCGCTGGTGAACCTTCCAAGGTGCGTCCAGACCTCGTATCAGGCAACTATCAGCCGACTTATGCCAACTACGTAAACCTGGATAAATACGTCTTCGAGATCAACCCTTATACGGGGCGCATCTGGAACGAAGACGTGGATTGGAGCTTCTGGCAGGAGCGCAACGCACGCGGCGAACGCATCATGCTCCCGACCGAGGCTGTGCACATCTTGTGGTTCTACAACAAGGACATCTTCGACCAGGCTGGCGTTCGCCCTCCCCGAACGTGGGACGACCTAGTTGCAGCCTGCGAGCGAATTGAAGCGGCTGTTCCGGATGTCAGTTGTGTCGGCGCCAACTATGTGTGGAAGCTGAACCAGTGGATCCTGCAAATCTACTGGGATCAATACGCCCGCGACATCATTGACATCGTGCGTTGCCGTCCCGGTGATTACTGCTACGACGAAGAGGTTGACGGCAAGTTCGCATTCGACCCAAACGACCCGATGCTTGAAGGGAAGTACAACAAGAACTTTTCGCGCTACTATGCCGCCATTCGCGACGGTCAGATCCGCTTCGACACGCCCGAGATGGCCGATCTCGTGCGCAACCTGGCGAAGATCTTCCCTAAGCATGCCTCGCCTAGTTTGTTCGTTGATACCACCGAGTACTCACAATTCCTACAACAGCAGGTTGCGACTATTATTGACGGCACTTGGTCGCTCGGAGGACTGACGCGCGATATGGCGAACCTAACCAACCTGACAGCAGAGCGGATGAAGCAACTCGGCATCAGCGAGACGGTCAAGCTTCAGCCTTTCGCATGGGGCACGTTCGAGAATCCGGCGATGACTGGACCGTTGATCCGCTTCCCCAACGTGCGCAGCATCGAATCGGCCACTGGCGTGTATGCCAGCATCATTGACAAGAGCGCCGAGCAGACCGAAATGGTGCTCGACTTCCTGATGTTCTGGTTCTCCCAACCTGGCTATCAGGCCTATGTAGACGGCGACCTGAAGGACCCGCTTACCCCAGGCGGATATAGCCCGGCCGGCCCAGTCATGGTCAAGGGCGTACAGATCCCTCAGCAGTATCAAGAGCTGATGGATAATGTCCAAATGATGGGCAACACAGAGAATGGTCTATTCCTCCCACATCGCTTCCCAATCGAGAACTTGGACAAGGAGGCAATGAACCAACTGAAAGATGCACTGGAAGGCAAGATCACACCGGAGGAATATGCTGCCTGGCTACAGAAGGCCTGGATGGATAACTTCGACGAGATCATCAAGAAGGCTGGCCTGACTCAGGAAGACCTGGATAACCCTGCTCGCGATCCTGCTGCAAACTGATCTTCCAGCATGTCGAGTCGTGCCGCATCATCTTGCGGCACGACTCGACTTTCGGGAGGCTGCCCTTGTGGTTAGGCATTGTGCTCAAAGGTCCATGTGTAACGAGGTATAACGAATGGCCACCCGCGCTGGGCCCACGCGACCTGTAATGAGTGTGGCTGCACCGAAAAGCCAATCGTGGGCGATCGCTCCAAGCGGCCGGGCCATTCTGGCTGCGCTGGCGATCAGCTTCGTTTTGCTAAATGTCCTCTACTTCACGTCTCTGCGCCCGAAAGCGAATGTCATCGAGAAGGTGCAAGCGATTCCAGGTGGACGGGTGCTCGAGGCGGTTGCCATAGGAGACAACCGCGTCCTGGCACTCACATCCGACAATCGATTCGTCTTGGTCGAGGATGGCAGCGTTGTTGCTGAAACCCCAGTGGACAAGACCGTTACGTCGCTAGATATCACCGCTGATTCATCCAAAATCGTCGGTGGCACGAGTGATCGCGACGTCATTATCTGGGATGCTCAACTGAACGAACTAAGGCGCTTTCAGGTCAATGGCCGGGTCACCAGCTTGAAAGTCGCCGAAGACAACACGGTCGTGATCGGCTACGGCGTAGGGCGATTCACTGGTCGCTTCAACGTCGGGCGTTTCGATTTGCAAGGTAACCCAGTGTTCACGAAGCGAGTTGGCCAAGATGTGAACGCTGTAGCAGTTGCAAACGATCTCAGCATCTACGCAAACGTCAGTGGAGACGTCGGCGCTTTGGGATCGGATGGAGAACACGTCTGGCGCGGCAAAGCTGTAAAGCCGTTGCTGCAAATGGACGTTACTGCCGACGGTCACGTCATTGGAGCAGACGAGCGCGGCATGGTATACCTAATTGACGTCGCGACCGGCAAAACCATTTGGAATCAGAAGCTGTCCGATTACCGGATGCGCATGGTCGCCTACGACGCACTGTCCGACAAAATTGTTGCCGGCGACGAAGATGGCAGGCTGTTCATGCTCAACATGGATGGCCAACTGTTCTATCAAGCCAAAGCTTCTGCTAGCCCAATCCGCAGCTTCATTCATACAGTTCAGGACAATTTGTTCGCAGTTAGCAGCAACGGTGAATGGATCAAGATTGATTTAGGCCTGGCATTAGGTGCACAGCGCCAGCAGGCCATTAACACCGGTTGGTTGATCAGCAACCTGATGCTGATTGCAGCCGCTGTGACAACGTTGACGCTGACTGTTCCTCGACTCCGGGCATCAGCTTTCCACACCGCGCGCCAGATCAAACAATCCAAGACGGCCTACTTGCTTATCGCGCCGTCCATGATTCTGATTTTGATCTTCGCATACGTACCAACGGTGATGGGTCTCTACTATTCGTTCACTAATTTCAATCTGGCCGAGCCCATCAAATTCATCGGTCTTGACAACTTCGTCCGCGTGTTAACAAAGGATCCCTTCTTCTGGGTCGGCGTTGGCAACATGGTGCTGTTGTTGGTGACGGGCATCATCAAGTCGCTCACAGTTCCCCTATTAGTGGCGGAACTCGTGTTCTGGCTACGTTGGGCGCGGGTCAAGTATTGGATGCGCGTGGCATTCATCGTGCCCAGCATCGTGCCCGGCGTTGTGGGCGTTCTGCTGTGGAAGCAGATCTATGACCCGCAAATCGGTTTGCTGAACGAAACGCTCAAGGCGCTTGGGCTTGGTCATCTGACGCGAGCTTGGCTGGCTGATGCGAACACAGCGATCTGGGCCATTATCTTTGCTGGATTCCCTTGGGTGGGCATCTTCGCTTTCCTGATCTATCTTGGCGGCCTGCTCAACATCAATCACGAGATTTTCGACGCTGCCGCGATTGACGGCGCCAGCGCCTGGCGCCGATTCTGGGACATTGACTTGAAGATGATCCGCCCGCAATTGCGACTGATTCTGTTCTTCACCTTCTTGGGCAGTGTCCAAGAATACGGCAATATCTGGATCATGACGCGCGGTGGCCCAGGAACAGCCACGTACGTGCCAGGCCTGCAGATGTTTCTGCAAATCTCGGCTGCCGAATTTGGCTATGCGTCGGCCATCGGCTTCATCCTGGCGCTGGTCGTACTGGTGATCACGGTGTGGCGGTTCCGCTTCAGCCAGCAGCCGGATGTTGACTAACGATTGCGGGATAAAGTCATGACCAAGCGAGCCAATCTGACCAGCAGCCTGAGCGTCCTCGCCTTGCTCGCCATCCTGTTCTTTTCGTTCGTGCCGGTGATCATGATGGTCACCATGTCGCTGAAGGACAGCATCCTCATCTATGGCGACTTCTGGGCGCCTCCCATTCCGCCAATGTGGAGCAACTACAACCGAGCTTTGCTCGATCTCTTAGCGCCTGCAGCGCGAACGATCACCATGGCAGCAGTCTCCATTGTTGGAATTACGTTCTTCTCCTGTCTGGCCGCCTACGCTTTTGCCCGGCTCAAGTTCTTTGGCAAGGAGTTCTTGTTCTATCTGGTGATCTTCATCTTCCTCGTGCCCGGCGTGCTGACGCTCACCCCTAGTTTCGTTCTCGCGAACACGCTGGGACTACGCAATTCGCTGCCTGGTTTGACGCTGTTCTATATCGGCGGTGGCCAAGTTTTCGCGATCTTCATCCTGCGCGCGTTCTTCCAGTCCCAACCGGAGGAGATCTTCGAATCCGCGCGGCTCGATGGCGCAAGCGAGTTGCGTTCCGTGTTCGCAATTGCTGTGCCCCTGGCCCGACCCATCTTGGTCACGCTGGCGATCATGAACTTCCTCGCCATCTACAACGACTTGATCTGGCCATTGCTCATGCTGCCTTCGCCGGAGAATCGCACGCTAACGATCGCCTTGCAAGCCTATCAGCCGCTCAACGAGCGATTACCGGGGCGCCCTGACCTTGGAGTGATCACAGCCGGCTACGTATTTGCCTCGATCCCGATCCTAATGGTATTCGCCTTTGGTATGAAGTATTACATCGAAGGCTTGACATCCGGTGCTATCAAGTCCTGAAAACTGAACCGCGCCAACAACCCTTATCCATGTCTACACCCTTCCAACCCCACGATCTCTTCGTCTCACCGCTCGGTAACGACAACTGGTCGGGCCGGCTGCCCGAGCCGAATGCCGAAGGCACAGACGGCCCGCTCGCCACGCTCGCCCGCGCGCGCGACCTGCTGCGCCAGCGCAAACAGCGCGGGGAACTGCGCGGCCCGACGACGGTCTGGATTCGCGGCGGGCGCTATGCGCTTGCCGCGCCGCTCGTCTTCACGCCGGATGACTCTGCGCCGGTGACCTACGCCGCCTACCCCGGCGAGCAGCCCGTCTTCAGCGGCGGGCGACGGATCACCGGCTGGCGCGTCGTTCCTCACCCCATCCACCCGTCATCAGGCGAGGTCTGGATGGCCGAACTGCCCGATGTCGCCGCCGGCAAGTGGGCTTTCCGGCAGCTCTTCGTCAACGGCGAACGCCGCCATCGCCCACGCTTGCCCAAGATCACGCCGGGCAGCGACGGGCGCAACGACTTCTATCGCATCGAACACGTGTCAAACGTGCGCCTCGAGAACGCGACGATCGCCGACCTGTTCGAGGGCTACGACCGGTTCATCGCCGCGCCCGGCCAGTTCGATGCGTGGCGCAACCTGCACGACATCGAAGTCGTGGTATTGCACTACTGGATCGAGGAGCGCATGCCGGTCGCGTCCTACGACCCAAGCACGCGCGAGGTAGTCTCGACACGCTACAGTATGTTCGCCTTGCGCGACGACTTCATGCCGCGCTACGCCCGGTACTACGTGGACAACGTCTTCGAGGCGCTGACCGAGCCGGGCGAGTGGTATCTGGAGCGCGCGCCGGGCAGGCTGTACTACATCCCGCTGCCCGGCGAGCGCATCGAAACGGTTGAGGCCTACGCGCCGGTCACCGAGCAACTCCTCAAGCTGGCCGGCGATCCCGATCACGGTCGCTACGTCGAGTTCCTGCGCTTCCAGGGGCTGACCTTCGAGCATGCCGACTGGCGCGAGCTGGACGTGTCGAACGAAGCGGACACCGGCATGCCCACCGCGCGGCGATACGCCGCTTCGCCACAGGCAGCCAGCCACGTGCCAGGGGCGATCGCGCTGGTCGGCGCGCGCTATTGCGCGATCGAGGACTGCGTCGTGCGCCACGTCGGCTACTACGGCATCGAGCTGGGCGATGGCTGCCGTGGAGTTCGCATCGTCGGCAACGACATCGGCGATCTGGGCGGCGGCGGGATCAAGCTCACCGGCACGGACGCGAGCGGCCCGCTGTCTCGCCGCACCGGCGACAACCGCATCACCGACAATCACATCCACGACGGCGGGAAGGTGTATCACAGTGCCATCGGCGTGTTCGCCAAGCACACCTTCGGCAACCGCATCGCCCACAACCACATCCACGACTTCTATTACAGCGGCATCTCGTGCGGCTGGGTGTGGGGCTACCGCGAGAGCGTGAGCCGCGACAATCTCTTGGAGAAGAACCACATTCACCACCTGGGCAAAGGCTGGCTGAGCGACATGGGCGGCATCTACACGCTCGGCGTGCAGCCCGGCACGGTCATCCGTGGCAATTTGATCCACGACGTGGAGAAAGCCAACTACGGCGGCTGGGCGATCTATCTCGACGAGGGCAGTGCGCACATCGTCGTCGAGGACAACGTGTGTTACAACACCAGCAGCCAGCCGCACCACACGCACTATGGCCGCGAGAACATCCTGCGCAACAACATCTGGGCATTTGGCCGCGAAGGCCAGGTTGCGCTCAGCCGCGCCGAGTCACACGTCTCGCTTACCTTCGAGCGCAACATCGTCGTCACTCGCGGCCAGCCGATCTTCAT
>JANWYN010000132.1 GCA_025055235.1 Candidatus Roseilinea sp.
TCTACAACGTGCTGGCCCTGCCGCTCGCCGCCCTGGGCTACCTCAACCCCGTCATCGCCGGCGCCGCCATGGCCCTGTCCTCGGTCTCGGTGGTCGGCAACGCGCTCACGCTCAAGCGCTGGCGGCCGCGGCCCCACGCCTCGCAAGGCACCACCCCCATCCGTCAGGCCGGCTGAGCACGACGTGACCCGCGATGCGGATTTGGGGCGTCAGGGTTTCACGCTGGCCATGATGGCGGAGAAGGCAAAACCAAGTGGCACCGAAAGGGGATGGGCTGATTCTGCCGCACACCGATGAGCCCACAAAGCCCGTAGACACACTGGGGGAGCAGTCCGAAGCCTAAGAGGGCACCGGCGGCTTAGAGGCTGCGTCCAACTCCCATAGTGCTGACAACGACCTTGCAGCAAAGACGGAGGCAGGTCATCAAGCCTTCACGAAGCAAGCGTGCTCACCCTTTGCAGAATGTCGCGAATCTCCCCGGAGCTCTTCGCCACGGCGTACCGCCAGCGGCCGAAGGCACCATGCGCGTTCACCGCCTGCGTCCATTCATCGAGATAGCGGCGCTTGACCTGGTCCTGCTCGGTATCCTGCCCCTTCGTTTCCAGCACGAGCATGTCGCCATTCGCCAGGCGCACGAGAAAATCCGGCCGGTATTTGCGCACGACGCCGCGATAGACGTACAGCACCTCAAAGCCCAGGTGGTCGTTCTTGACCCAGGCCGCAACCGCCTCGCTGTCGTCCAGCGCGTAGGCATCTGACGCCTCCCATGTACTGTCATAGACGCAGACGTTGATGTGCGACTTCTTCGTGCGTTCGCACGGTTTGCCCGTGTACCAGGTGCGCATGTCGCCGGTAGAGCGGATCGGGTGGTCGCGGTCGAAGACGGGTGTCAAGCGCTCGGTGTTCTCCTGCCGCACGGCCTCCCAAACGTGCTGCACCACCCGTGACATGTTGAGCGTGATGATGAGTCGCCGGCGCAGCTCGTCTTGGTTGAATAAGGACGGCGTGATCGCGATGCGGCCGGAGGCGATGAACCGCTCGACGATCTTCACCAACTGCGCCAGCAGCACCTCCCGGCTGCCCCGCCAAGCGTGCTTCATCTGGTCGAAGACATCGCGCGCCGTCTCGAAGATGATGCGTTGCATGCGGAACTCGCGCGCCAAGCGCTCCAGCTCGATACGCTCGATCTTCGTCACATCCGGCTTGCCTTCGATGATCGGTGCGAGTTCCGCCACCTGCGCCGTCTGCGCCGCATTGAGTTCCAGCACGCGCACCTTCGACCAGTCGAGCGTCAAGACCGGCTGGAAGACCCGTTCGATGCGCACCACATTCGGCCAGCGGATCTCGAATTGCGCCTTGGCCGGATCAGGCTCGACCGCGGTCTTCGGCGTCGGCGGCGGAGGCGGGCCGTCCTCGCCGCCCTCGTGCGGCAGAAAGGTGAACGGCACGCCGAAGATATTCACGTACTCGGGGTCGAACAGCCCCGTCTGCGGATTCAGCTCGTAGGAAGTGCGCCGCAAGCCACGCCCGACCACCTGCTCGCACAGAAGCTGCGAGGTAAACGCCCGCAGGCCCATGATGTGCGTGACGGTCTTCGCGTCCCAACCCTCCGAAAGCATGCCGACGGAAATGACGTTCTGGATCTTCTCGCCGGGCTGACCGACCTTGCCTACCGTATCTACGGTCCGCCGCAAAAGCTCAGCCTGTTGCGCTTTGGTTGGCCTGCGGGCGGCCGGGAGTGCGGTTTCTTCCTCTGCCACGCCTTCCTCCTCCTCGCGCGCATCGACCGCAATGGCCGGCTCCTCCTGGGCCTCGGCCTCATCAAGCACCTTCGAGTCGATGTGCAGGATGCGCTCGGGATCGCACAGCTCGTCGATGTGGATGCGTTTCGTGTCGAAGGCATGCTTTACGCGCGCCGCCGTCTCGGTGCGGTTGGCCACGGTGATCATCACCGGCGGGGTCGGCAATCCCGCCGCCTTCCACGCCTTCCATGTCTCCCGCCAGTCATAGCCCAGCAGGTAATAGGCGTTCAGCACCAGGTCCGGCAGCGGCTCCTCAGGACGTGCGCGCCGGTTGAGATCGTCCTTCACCTCCGGATCGTTGTAGATATGGTAAAGACGCGACTTGTAGGTCTTGGCGTCCGGCACGGCGTCGTCGCGCACCACCACGCGCGGGGTCTTCACCAAGCCGGACTCGATGGCATCGTTCAGGCCGAAGTCGCTGACGATCCAGCCGAACAGGGCCTCCTCGCTGCTCTGCTTGCCTGAGGGCGTGAAAGGGGTGGCCGAGAAGTCGTAGCACTTCAGTATCCCACGCGAGCGGTGCAGGCGATCGAGACCGCCGATCCAGACCGTTGCCTCTTCGGCGCTGTCCTTCAAG
This sequence comes from Candidatus Roseilinea sp., assembly GCA_025055235.1. Classification (GTDB taxonomy): domain Bacteria; phylum Chloroflexota; class Anaerolineae; order J036; family Brachytrichaceae; genus JAAFGM01. The sequence continues at coordinate 2,380 of JANWYN010000132.1, forward strand.
TCGCGGGCGCGCAAATACTTGCCTTCGGCCTCCCAGTTCACGCGCCACGCATGGTGCGCTTCGTCGTTGATGACAAGCAGGTTGTGCGCGCTGGCCATCTCGCCCAGCACTTCACGCGTATAGGCTTCGTCGCTCTTGACGCCACGCTTGTCCACGCTGCGACGCTTCCTGATTTTTTCCTCGCTGTCCCACGCGAGGGCGTGCCAATTGCGTACCAGCACGCGGCCTTGCCGCAGGCGGTCGAGCAGCGCCGAAGGCACGATGTTGAACGCCTCGTAGTAGTTGCTCGTGGCCGCGGGTTCCAGCACCGCAAGCCGGCTCTTCACCGTGAGTCCTGGCGCGACGACCAGCACGTTCTTCGAGAACCGCGCGTCCTGTGGATTCGCCACCTTGTTGAGAATGTGCCAGGCAATCACCATCGCCATGACGATGGTCTTGCCCGTGCCGGTGGCCATCTTGCAGCACTGGCGCGCGAATGCGCCGCCGTCGCTCGGGATCTCGATGCCGACCCGCTCGGCGGCAGGCGCCTCCGTCAGCCAGATCAGCGTCTCCACCGCCTCCAGCTGACAGAAGAAAAACCGTCGTACGTCGTACTCCTCCGGGTCGCACCAGTGCGCCAGCAGCCGCTTGGTGATGCTGGTCACCCCCGGATAGCCGGCCTCGCGCCAAGCCTTCACGCGCGGGCGGATCTGGTTGACGAGCGGAATCTCGACGAAGATGCCCGGATCGTCGAAGCTGCGGGCATCCCCCGAGGCCACCACGTAGCCCGCCGGCCGGCGCCCATGTACGAGCTCGAAGGTGCGCGTCGCGCGGTCGTAGCGCCAATGGCGCTGCGGCTCCTCGAACGGCGAATTGATGATGAGCCGGTCGATGGTGGCCTGACCCATCACTCAGCCCCTCGCGCTTTGGCGGAACTCGCGACGGCGGCGATCTCATCGAGCGCCTGCACGATCTCCGCATCGATCGCGTCGACCGGCACGAAGGCCGCAAGTGTGTGGTAATCGGTCTTGCGCATGAGGTTTGGCAATCCTAGCCGTTCGTAGTAGCGCTCAAACAGCGGCTCCAAAAACTCGTCACTCGCTTTGATGTCCTTGCTCCAAGGGTCTTTGCCC
>JANWYN010000012.1 GCA_025055235.1 Candidatus Roseilinea sp.
GAACGGCACGCCGCCAGCTTTCCCCGACGTGGACAACCCCGCCTACGCCGAGTTCAACGCGAACTTCCTCATCCCCAAGATGATCCAGCGCGTGGTCGTGGACAACGTCAGCATTGACGACGCTGTGAAGGAGACGCAAGCTGCCTGCCAGGCGATCTACGACAAGTACAAGTAGGCAACGGGAAGATCGAATTCGCGAGTGGGGGGAGTCGGTAACGCAACCACTCTCGACTCCCCCACTCCCCCAGAACTCATGGCAAGACCGGCCACGTTGCAGCCCCCCGCCCGCGCGAGCCGCATCTCGCTCAGCAAGCGCACCAGCCTGCTGGGCTATGCGCTGGTCGCGCCGGTGGTGATCTGCCTGCTCATCCTCGTCGTCTATCCGTTCATCTTCGGCGTAGCGATCAGTTTCACCAATCGTGAAATCGGCACCGAGGGCCAGTTCGTCGGCCTGGCCAACTTCATCTATCTATCTAAGGTGCCCAGCTTTCAGAAGGCCATCGTCAACACCATCGTGCTGGTGGGCGCAGTGCAGACGATGAAGCTGGTGTTCGGCCTGGGCATCGCGCTGCTGCTCAACCAAGCCATTCGCGCCCGGCAGTTCTGGCGCGGGTTGATCCTGCTGCCATGGGCGATGCCGGCCTTCGTCGCCTACCTGACGTGGAAGCTGTTGTATCTGCCCCAGGGCGGCGCGTTCAACATCATCGCGGTCGGCCTGGGCTTCGGCAACATAGACTTCCTCAGCCGCGAGCTGGCCATGCCCAGCGTGATCTTGGCCTCATTCTGGCGCGGCTTCCCGTTTTGGGTAATCTCATTCCTGGCTGCGCTACAGAGCGTGCCGCAGGAGCAGTACGAAGCGGCGGCGATTGACGGCGCGAACGCCTGGCAGCGCTTCCGGCACATCACCATCCCCGGCATCCTGCCGGTGGTGCTGGTCGTCGTGCTGCTCTCGACGATTTGGACGACCAACAGCTTCGAGAACGTCTGGCTCATCACGCAGGGCGGCCCGTCGGATGCGACGATGACTTTCCCGGTGCTCGCCTACTTCGGCTTGCAGACGCTGCGCATCGGCGAGGCGGCCGCGGTGTCGGTAGCCATGTTGCCCGTGTTCGTGATGATGGCCTTCGTCGGCGTGAAGTTGCTGGAGCGGAATCAGGAGTAGGGCGTAACAGACGATGCTGCACAAACTCAGCCCCTCGCAGAAAGTGCTGGCCTACGCGTGCCTGATCTTGCTGGCCATCCTCATCCTCTTTCCGATCTACTACATGCTCACGGTGTCGCTGAAGACGAACCGCGACATCTATCGCGTGCCGTCGCTCCTGTTGCCGAATCCCACGTTGATGAACTACGTCGAGTTGCTGGGCCGGCGCGGCTTCGCCGTGAACTTGCGCAACAGCCTGATCGTGGCCGGCAGCGCGACGGCCATCTCGGTGTTCATCAGTTGCCTGGCCGCCTACAGCTTGGTGCGATTGCGCTATCGCGGCCGCACGTGGATCGGCCGGTTGATTCTGTTCTCGTACCTCACACCGGCATCGCTGCTGTTCATCCCGCTGGCCGTCATCATCAACCGCCTGCAGATGGGCAACACACTGCAAGGATTGATCTTCACCTATCTCACATTCTCTGCGCCGCTCAGCACCTGGCTTTTGATGGGCTTCTTCCGCAACGTGCCGGTGGACCTGGAGGAGCAGGCGATGGTGGACGGCGCGACGCGCCTGCAGGCGCTCTTTCGCGTCCTGTTACCGGTGGCTGCGCCCGGCCTGGTCGCGGTCAGCGTGTTCACGTTCACCGGCGCGTGGAACGAACTGTTGCTGGCGTTGATCTTCACCACGTCGCCGGAGATTCGCACCGTGCCGGTGGCGTTGCAATACCTTATCACCGGCGACGTGTTCCGCTGGGGCCTGATCATGGCCGGCTCGGTGGTCGCCGCCGTGCCGGTGATGACGCTGTACTACCTCTCGCAGCGCTTCGTCGTGCAGGGCCTGGCAGCAGGCGCGGTGAAGGCGTGATCATCGAGTGGAACCACCACCTTTTCAGCAGCGATACGGCGCGCTATCCGTGGCATCCACGCGCGACATATATTCCATCGGAGACGCACGCCGACCCACTGGCGCATTACCTGCGCACCATGGATGAGCGCGGCGTCGCGCGCGCGGTGATCGTGCAGCCGGAGCCCTACGGCGACGACCACGCGCTCGTGCTCGACGCGCTGGCGCGCGAGCCGGAACGCCTGCGCGCGACCGCGCTGTTTTATCCAAAAGACTCGGACGCGCCGCGCAAACTGGAGGAACTGGTGAAGCGTGAGCCGCGCATCGTGGCCGTGCGCTTCCATGCGCATCGCGGCAAGGAGATGTATCTCGACCGCTTCAGCGACGCCGGCGTGAATGCTTTGTGGGAGAAGGCCGCCGAGCTCGGGCTGGTCGTCGAGCTGCACATCGGCCCCAACTACGCCGCGCAGACGCGCGACCTGATCGCGGCCTTCCCCGAAACGCCGGTGCTGATTGACCATCTCGGCGAGCCGGCGTATGGCACGATCCCCGAATACGCCGAGGTGCTGGCCCTGGCCGACTTCCCCAACGCGATCATGAAGCTGTCCGGCCTCGATCACATCGCCGGCGATGCGCCGCTGTATCTCAGCGTGCAGCGCTTCGTCCGCCAGGTGGCCAACACCTTCGGGCCGGCGCGCCTGGCTTGGGGCGGTGGCTCGCCGGCGTGGGTGTACGCGCACCTGCCGGACTGGCCCGCAGCGGACATTGCTCAGGTGCTGGGCGGGAATCTCGCCCGGCTACTGCGCTGGTCCGAGGCGCTTTGATTGCATCGCTTCCCGATGCGCTGCCAGCGCGGATGGATCGCGCGCCAGCCGGCCGAACGTCAGGCTCGTCACCAGCCCGTAGATGATGAAGTTGGGAATGAACAGGAGGACGATCAGCTCGCGCCACTGCAAGCCCACCCGCGCGATGTCCGCCTGCAGGTAGGGGTTCAGATACAAGACCGTGCCCAGCGTGAGCATGACGAGCACGCCGAAGGTAGCGCCGTGCGCCCATTTGTGCTTCGGCAGCAGGCGGCGGATACCGGCGTAGGCCAGGCCGGTGAGCGCGCCTAGGATCGTCGTCGCGACCAGCATCATCAGCGTGATGCGCAAGTCGAACTGCGGCGGTTTCTCGGCGATGTTCGCCACAAAGCGCATGATCACCCGCCCGCCGATGCCCCAGATCAGCCCGCCCAGCGCGCCGGCCAACGCGCCGAACCACAACTGCCGGGCGATGTCGGGCAGCGTGAAGCTCCACGCGCGCATGGGGACGTTTTCATCGTCGGTCTTGATGATCGCCATCACCACGGAGCACGTGGTCGCGAGCGTCAGGGTGAAGAGCTGCGCGAAGAGGCCGGCGCCGCTGAACACGGTCAGGATGAACGACGACCAGGCGACCGTTTGCGCGATCAGCTTGATGCGTAGCGGGAGCGTGCCGCGCTCCTTGAAGCGAAAGACCGTCTCAAGCGGCTTCTGCAACCAGGGGCGCGTCAGCAACCAGACGTACAATCGCTCGGAGCTGCGCGCATAGCAGCCCACGGTGATCAGCAGGAAGATCGTCGTCGGCACGCCGGGGAGAAACATACCTGCAACACCGACGCCAAGCGAAGTCGTACCAACGCCAATGAGAACGGCGCGCTGTGCTAGCGAAAGAGGTTTATAGATCGGCTTCATCTGCAGCAACCTCTCAAGTTGATGCGAGTAATTTTACAGATTTAATCAGTTTTGTATAGGATTTTCATCACGAGTACACTAGGCGAGATGTCACAAGAACGCGCAAATGAGACCTGGTTGTCGCTTGGAGACGCCGCGGCCTATCTGAACGTGCATCCGGCCACGCTCCGGCGCTGGTCGGATGCCGGCGAGATTCCCCACATGCTGACGCCCGGCGGGCATCGCCGCTACGCGCTGGCCGACCTGCAGCGCTTCGCGGAGTCGCATCGCGTGGCCCGGCGCGCCGTGTCGCTGGCCGAAGCGTGGGCCGACCGGGCGATGACGCGCGCGCGCCAGGCGTTGCCCGAGCGCAGCGTCGCCGGCTGGTTGGCCACGTTGGATGAGCCGATGCGCGAGCGGCACCGCGCACTTGGCCGCCGGCTGATGGGCCTGACGCTGCAATACGTCTCCGCCGACGACGGCGCCCATCTGTTGGACGAAGCGCGCGCGTTGGGCAAGGACTACGGGGAGTTGAGCAAGACGGCCGGCGCGTCGCTCAAAGACGCGTTGCAGGCAGCGCTGTTCTTTCGCGACAAGTTGCTCGAAGCGACACTCGAACTCTCGGAAACTGCGCCCGTGCGCCCGGGCGATAGCTCGAAGCTGGTCAAGCGCATCAACGCGCTGCTCAACGTCGTGCAACTGGCCATCGCTGAGGTGTATGAGAGCGATGCCCCGGGCGAAACGCGGCAGCGCAGGAAGCATCGCGCATAAGCCACACATATAGCCGCGGGATGATCCCGTTCGCAGGCTGGAGGCAGCAGTCCGCAGCGCTAGAAAGCTGCTTCGAGCCGGCACAGCGCTCAACCTCAACGGGCAGCTCTGCGGCGGATGGATGAGCGGATGGCTGCTCATCGTCCGGCGTACTGTTCTGCCTCGCAGCGCCACCGGCACGAGCTTCCGACAGGATGCTCGATCCACAACTACCTGCTTTGGGCGGATAATGCGTCACATCACAACGAGAGACAACGGAGATAGACAGTGGCGCCAAAATACGCAGTCGGCATAGACCTGGGCGGAACGAAGATCCTCGCCGCGGTGGTGGACGTGCAGGGCAACGTGCTTGCCGCGGCCAAGAAGACGACGCAGGCGGAGAAGGGCCCCGAAGTCGTCATCGAACGCATCCAGAAAGCGATGGACGAGGCGCTGGATGAGGCCAAGCTCAAGAAAGACCGCATCGCTACCATCGGCATCGGTGCGCCGGGCATCATAGACAGCGCCAACGGCGTGGTGATCAGCTTGACCAACCTGCCCGGCTGGCGCAACATCGAGATCGCCAAACTGCTGCGGCGCTGGCACGCAGTGCCGGTGTCGCTCTCGAACGACGTACGCGTCGCGGCAGTCGGCGAGCATCGCGTAGGCGCAGGCCGCGGCGTGCATAGCATGATTGCGGTGTTCGTCGGCACGGGCATCGGCGGCGGCATCATCATCAACGACAAGCCATGGGTCGGCTTTCGCTCGAGCGCCGGCGAAGTCGGCCACATGATCACCCTGGCCGACGGCCCCTACGCGCCCGGCGGCGGCATCCGCGGTGGCATCGAGGCGCTGGCCAGCCGCAGCGCCATTGACCGCGACCTGCGCGCCGGCATCGCCGCCGGACGCAAGAGCGTGCTGCCCGACCTGCTCAAGGAGAAGGGCAACGACGCCATCACCAGCAGCGTGCTGGCCAAAGCCGTCAGCAAGAACGACCCGCTCACGCTCGAAGTGCTGCGCCGCGCGGCCTATTACCTCGGTTTGCATGCTGCCAGCCTGATCAACGCTTTCGATCCTGAGATGCTGGTCTATGGCGGCGGGGTGATCGAGGGGCTGGGCGAATGGATGGTGGCCCAGATTCGCGACGTGGCCAAGCAGCACGCCATCAACCGGACCGACCTGGACAAGATCAAGATCGTCGAGGCGAAGCTGGGCGAGCAAGCCGGTGTAATCGGTGCGGCGCTCATGGCGTTGGACGCGCTGAAGGCTTGACGGCCATGACGGATCATGCTGCCGGCCGCGCCGCCCGCAAGCAGGTGTGAGGACAGGTTCACCTGGCCTCTGAGGTAGGGGCGTATGGCTGTCGAACTACAGATCGAGCTGTGCCTGCGCGTCGCTATCGCGGCACTGCTCTCGTCGCTGGTCGGCTTCGAGCGCGAGCTGCAGGGGCATTCCGCCGGCTTGCGCACGCACATGCTGGTGGGGCTGGGCGCGGCGTTGTTCACGGTGCTTTCGCTGTTCGCTTTCGGCGAGGGCGACCCGGGCCGCGTCGCTGCGCAGATCGTCACCGGCGTGGGTTTCCTGGGCGCAGGCACCATCATTCAACGCCGCGACCGGCACACGCCGCACGGCCTGACGACGGCGGCCGGCATTTGGGCGGTGTCGGCGATCGGCATGGCCTGTGGCACCGGGGCGTACGTGCTCGGCACCTTCAGCACGCTGCTGATCCTGTTCGTGTTGATCATCTTGGCGCGCATCAGCGAGCGGGTGCACGCCGCGCGCAAGGGAAAGGATGGCTCGCCGCCTGCCGAGCAAATCGAACAACGCGGCATCTAGCGAGCGCAGCCCCATCCGATCGCGACGCTGCTGCGATAATCCGGCTTCGGGAAATCCACTCATCACCAAGGAGCGATGAACGACATGACGACGGATACTCTGCCGCGCCGCAAGGTCGGGCGCACGGCGCTGGAAGTCACGCACATCGGCCTGGGCACGGCCTTCCTGCTCGGGCTCGACGTCGTAAGAGAGGACGCGCCGGCTATCGCCACCGTGCGCGCGGCGCTCGACCAGGGCATCAACTTCATTGACACCGCGGCGCTCTACTCGCGCGGGCAGGCCGAGCGCGTGATCGGCGAAGCGCTGCAAGGCGTGCCGCGCGACCGGTTCGTGATCCAGACCAAAGCCGGGCGCTTCCCCAAGCCCGACGGCGGCTCGTATCACGACTACTCGCGCGACGCCATCCTGCGCAGCGTGGAGAACAGCATGAAGCTGCTGCGCGTAGACCGGCTCGACAGCGTATTGGTGCACGACGCCGACGGCGACAAGTTCAACCGCGGCCAAGGCACCGGCTTGGAGGACACCTACTTCCGCGATGCGCTCGACCACGCCTTCCCGGCGCTGCTGGAGCTGCGCAGCCAGGGCGTGATCGGCGCAGTGGGCGCCGGCATGAACCAGTGGCAGATGGAATGGGAATTCGCCAAGCACGTGGACGTGGATTGCTTCCTGCTCGCCGGCCGCTACACGCTGCTCGAGCAAACGTCGCTCGACTTTCTGGAGTATTGCCGGCAGCGGAACATCGCGGTCTTCTTGGGCGGCGTGTTCAACAGCGGCATCCTGGCCACTGGCCCGCGCGAAGGGGCGAGCTACAACTACGCTGCCGCGCCGGCACACGTGATCGAAAAGGCCAAGAAGATTGACGCCATCTGCGCGCGCTACGACGTGCCGCTGCGCGTGGCTGCGCTGCACTTCGCCATGGCGCACCCGGCCGTCACGTGCGTGGTGCTGGGCGCACAGAAACCCGAGGAAGTCGAAGCCAACGTCGCTGCATCGCGGCAGACCACGCCGGCGGCGCTGTGGGCCGATCTGAAGCGCGAAGGGTTGATCGCGCAGGAAGCGCCGACGCCGGCATGAGCGCCGCTTCTCCCATCCTCCTGCTCGACGTTGACGGCACGTTGATCGAAGACCGCGGCTACCGCTGCGCGCAAGTCGAGGCGGCGCGCTTCGTGTGCCGCAGGTGGGGCTTGCCCGATCACACGCCGACCGAAGACGAGATCAACGTCCTGCACGCATGCGGCTTCTCCAACGAGTGGGACTCCACCGCGTTCAACGTCGGCATCAACCTGGTCGAGTCGCAACGCGGCAACGGCGCGCGGCCCGACTTCGCCGCCTGGGCGACCAAGACGCGGGCATTCGCCGGCCTGCCGCACGAGCGCGCCCGCGCGCTGCTGCTGAGCGAAGCACCGAGCGCGCTGCATCCCAGCATCCATCGCCTGCTGGATGATGTGCGCGACCCGCGCGTCAGTGAGACCACCCGGCTGCTCTACACCTTCGTGCTCGGGTCGGCGCGCTTCGAGCAGCACTTCGGCCTGAAGGCAGAGGTCGAGACGCCCTCGTTTCTGGAGACGATGGACGCGCCGATCCCCAACGCGCGCAGCCGGCAGATCATCCTATCGCGCCCGGCCAGCGCCTACACCGCGCGGCCCACGCTTCCCCCGGATAGCAGCCGCCCCGGCCTCTACCAAACGCCGGAGGGCGAGATCGCGCTCGCCCAGTTGGGCATGACCGAACTGCCGCTCATGGGCCTGGGGCCGATGCAGTGGCTGGCCGACGTGAAGGGCGGCTCGATCTGGGATTACGCCAAGCCGGCGCTCGTGCAGCCCATCGCGGCGATGCTGGCTGCGGTTGGCTGCCCGTTGCGAGATGCCGCGCTGGCGGCGCATGCGTTCGTTGTGCAGAGAGACCGCAGCGGCGTCGAACGGCTCGACGGTCGGCAGGTGATCGTCTTCGAGGACAACGCCGGCGGGGTGCGCGCCGTGCGCGACGCGGCCGCTGCGCTGCGGAGCGCCGGCGTTCACGTTCAGGTCTTCGGCTTCGGCGTTGCGCGCGACCCCGCCAAACGCGCTGCGCTGGCCGAGGTGTGCGACCGGCTCTTCGACGACGTGAACGCGGCGCTGGCGGTGCTATAGTTCCCATATGCCATCGCCCTTCCCCGGCATGGATCCGTATCTCGAGGGCGAGGAATGGAGCAGCGTGCACGCAGCGCTCAGCGTGGAGATCGCCCGCCAGCTCGCGCCCAAGCTTCGCCCGCGCTACATCGCCCGAACAGAGCTTCGCTTCGCGGCGCAGGGAAGCGACGCCTATCCTGACGTGGGCCTCGCCGTTCGAGAGGCGCCGGTCGCCTATCGCGCTGGTTCGCCGCCGCCGTTGGAGTTGACCACGTTCGTGCCCGAAAGCGCGACGGAATACACCGTGGAGATTCGTACCGCCGCCGGGCGACAACTGGTGACCAGCATCGAGGTGTTGTCGCCGGCCAACAAGCGCGGTGAAGGGTATCGCGCGTATCTGGATAAGCGCGAGCGGCTGCTGCGCAGCGCTGTCCATCTGGTCGAGATTGACTTGCTGCGCGAAGGCAAGCGCTTGCCCACGATCGAACCTCTGCCGGATGCGCCTTACTTCGTCTTCCTCAGCCGGGCGGAGCGCCGCCCGAAGGTGCAGGTGTGGGCGATCGCGCTGCGCGACGTGCTGCCCATCATTCCCATCCCGCTATTGCCCGGAGATGCTGATAGTCAGCTCAACCTGCAGGCAGCTCTGACCAGCGTCTATGACGCGCTCGGCTATGACCTCTCGATTGACTATCGGCAGCCACCGGAGCCGCCTTTGAGCGAGGCAGACGCTGCGTGGGCAGCGTCCGTGTTGCAACAGGTGGGTTTGAGCGCCTAACGCGCTCGCAGCGTGTTAGGCGCTGTCATCACTACCCGACGACCCGCGCCGCCTCCGGCGCGAAGCCGATCGTCACGGTCTCGCCGGCGTGCGGCGGCGTGAAGTTGGGGTTGTTCAGCGCATCCGCGACGAACGTCGAGCCATCCACGCTCAACTGCACGCGCACGATCGAGCCGAGGAAGGTGACGCCTTCCACCTTGGCGACCAGCCGGTTGTCGCCGGGCGCTGCGCCGTTCAGAGTAATCGTCTCCGGGCGCAGGGCGATCGCCACAGCATCGCCGGGGCGCTTATCGCCGAGCGGCTGGCCGAGCCGCACCGGCTGGCCGCCGACCATCACGCAGCCATCGGCGCCGGCGACGCCGCGCAACGTGCTGAGCGTGCCGACGAAGCGGGCGACGAACTCGGTCTGCGGCCGGTTGTAGATCTCGAACGGCGTGCCGACCTGCTCCACGCGACCGGCATTCATCACCACGATCCGGTCCGAGAGCGCCAGCGCCTCCTCCTGGTCGTGCGTGACATAGATGGTGGTGATGTGCAGCGCCTGCTGGATGCGCCGGATTTCATTGCGCAATTCGTCGCGGATCTTAGCGTCGAGCGCGGAGAGCGGCTCGTCCAGCAGCAGCACGCGCGGCTGGATGGCCAGCGCGCGCGCCAACGCCACGCGCTGCTGTTGGCCGCCGGAGAGCTGGTGGCTGTAGCGCTTGCCGTAGCCCTGCATCTGGATCAGCGCCAGCATCTCTTCCACGCGCTGCCGGATCAGGTGGGCCGGCGCCTTCGCCATGCGCAAGCCGAAGGCGATGTTGTCGGCCACGGTCATGTTGGGGAAGAGCGCGTAGGACTGGAAGACCATGCCCAGCCGGCGCTTGTTGGGCGGCGTGTCGGTCACGTCCTCGCCGTCAATCCGAATCCGGCCTTCGGTAGGTTGCTCGAAGCCGGCGATCATGCGCAGCGTGGTGGTCTTGCCGCAGCCGCTCGGTCCGAGGAACGAGACGAATTCACCCTGCTGCACGTCCAGGTCGAACGACTCGACGGCAATCGTCGTGCCGAATACCTTGCGCAGATGGATCAACTCGAGATAGGCCATGGTGGATGGCTATGTTTTACCTCATTCCGGTCATCTGCGTCTGGCCGGTGCCGCGGCCCACGCGCTGGATGAGCAGCACCAAGATCCACACGAGCACAAAGCTGATGATCGTCAGCGCGGCCGGCTCGAAGATCTTGTTGTTGCCGACCGACGCCATGTACGACCCAAACGCGCGCTCGTCCGGGAACAGGAAGTTGGCCAGCGTGTACTCGCCGATGGCGATGGCGAAAGTCAGCAGCGCTGCGCTCAGCACCGCCACGCGCAGGTTAGGCAGGATCACCTGCAGGATGATGGCCGGCCAGCCGGCGCCCAGGCTGCGCGCCGCCTCGGTCAGCGTGCGAATGTCAATCGCCCGCAGGCCGATATCTACCGAGCGATACGTGTAGGGCAGAACGGCGATGGTGTAGCCGCCCACCAGCAGCGCCACCGTGCCCAGCTCGGTGTTCGTCAGCGAGAAGGGCGGGCCGCTGTAGGTACGCAGCAGGCCGAAGGTGAGCACGATGCCGGGGATGGCGAACGGGAGCACGGTGAAGAACTCCACCACCGGCTTCAGCCTCGGCACGCGCAGGTGAACCCAGTAGGCTGTGGGCACGACGATCGCCGTGCTCACGATGATGGTCAGCACGGCCATCAGGCACGAGAACAGCAGCGACGAATAGAAGCGCGGCAAGTTGAGGTTGATCTTGAACGGCGATGTCTGCACCTGGAGCACCTTGTCGGGCTCAGGGATAGATAGCACGTTGGCGTAAGCCGTGAAGCCGATTTCGCCGCGCCGGGCGCGCAGCGAATAGTCGAACTGCGTCACCAGCGGCACGATCAGATACGCCGCGCAAATGATGAAGATTGCCCAAGCGAAGAGCCGTATAGCGAGAGAACGCTGGCCGGTCATGGGATCTCTGCCTCGCGCCGCGGTGTGTAGAGCTTGAACTTGCGCCGGATGCGGACTAAGTCCTCGGGCGACTCGACGTAGCTTTCGACGTAGCCGCAGGTGCAGCACACATAGCGCGCGACCGGCACGCTGGTCAAATAGCCGCCCCAATCCACGATGATGGACGTCTCGTCTTGCTGCCCGGGCACGCGCGCGATGATGTCGCTGCCGCACTTCGGGCAAATACCGGTGGTCTTCATCTCCTCACCTCCTGCGCTAACGCAACCAGCGCGCCGTCATGCGCTGCAACCAAACATATAACGCGATGGATATCGCCAGGATCACGACCATGCCGAAGGCCAGCGCGTAGCTCAAGCCGGGGTTATAGAGCACGTCGCCGCGAATCTGCCGGCTGATCACACGGGTGACCACGTCCACCTTGCTGCCGGTGAGCGCCTCGGCGGTAGCGTATGCGCCGAAGGCGTTGCCGAACAGCAACACCATCGCGCCCAGGAACGACGGCAGCAGGATGGGAAAGCCAACATAGCGCCAAAAGTCGAACGTCGTGCCGCCTAAGTTCGCAGCAGCTTCAAGCCACTCGCGCTTCAACCCGTCGAACGCCGGCACCATGATCAGCAACATCAGCGGGAATTGGAAATACAGATAAGCCAGGATCAAGCCCTGCACGGTGTAGATGCTGAAGCCGGCGGCATATAGATCAATGCCGAAGGTGTTGCGAAGGAAGACCGGCAGCGCGCCGGTGCGGCCGAGCAGCGTGATGAAGGCGAACGCCAGTGGGATGCCGCCGAAGTTCGCCGCTACGCTGCTGAACGTGATGACGCCTGAACGAATCCGGCCTGAGAGGCCGCCCCAGGTGATCGCGTAGGCCAGCAGCGCGCCCAGGCTCGCGCCGACCACCGCCGTCACGACGCTCAGCTCGATGCTGGTGCGATACGACTCCAGGATGAGCGGCTGGAAGAGCCCTGCGATGTTGTCGAGCGTGAAGTTGCCATCCCGGTCGCGAAAGGCGCCGGCCATGATTGTCAGCGACGGCAGCAGCAGAAAGGCAAAGACGAACGTGAAGAACGGCAGCGTCCCTAACCAAGCCCACGACGGCGGCGGGCTGGCCGGCTTTGCCTTGGGAGCAGCGATCGCCGTGTCCATCGAACTGCAGCGGAAGGCGCAGAAATCAGGCTTCTGCGAGAAGCCTGGTTTCGGGCTGGTCAGAGACCGGGTTTCTTGAGGAAGCCCGGTCTCTGCGATTCGGGATTTCTAATCCAACTTGCGGAACTCGATCTTGGTCACCTTATCCCAGTTTTCGGCCAACAGTTGCTTGTGCTTGTTCAACTGCTCCAGCGTGGGGAAGGTGGCCTTCGCATACAGTTCGTCCGACGGCAGCTTGGCAGCCAGGTCTGCAGGGATCACCTTGCGCGCTACCAGGTCGTTATAGCGTGTGGGGTGGCAGTAGCCCTTGATCCAGATCAGCGAGCCTTCGTCGGAGAAGACGTGCTCCATCCACAGCTTGGCGGCGTTGGGATGCGGCGCATACTTGCTGATGGCGGTGGCGTAGTGGCCGGCCAGTTGCGCTGACTTGGGGATGACCACCTCAATCCTGATGCTGTCCTTGTTGGCATCGCGTTGCGCCAGCGCGTTGTAGTCCCAGTCGAAGACGATCGGCGTCTCGCCGCGGCCGAAGGTCTGCTGGTTCCACGACGGCAGGAAGTTGCCGATGGCGTTGAGCTGGGCGAAGAACTCCAAGCCCTTCATCGTGTCGTCGGGTGAGCCACCCATGGCCAGCGCGGCGTTGAACACGGCCTGCGCCTGCGAGTTGCCGATGCGCGGGTCGTTGATCGAGACCATGCCCTTGTACTCCGGCTTGAGCAGATCGGCGAAGTCCTGCGGCACGGCCGGCACGGCATCCACGTTCACCTGCATGGCCATCACTCCGTAGTAGTTGCCCGTCCACAGGCCATCGGGGTGCTTCAGGTTGTCGGGAATGGTGTCCCAGGTCGAGACCTTGTAGGGCGCGACGAGGTCTTCTTCGACCGCCTGCACGGCAAAGGCCGGGCCGATGTCGAGCACGTCGGGCGCCTGTGGGCCTTTGTTGTCCTTGTTGGCCTTCACGGCCTCCAGCTCCTCGGCCGAGCCGGCGTCCGGCGTGATCTCGTTGACCTTCAGGCCGTACTTCTGCTTGAAAGTTTCGATCATCTCGCCGTAGTTGCACCAGTCGTGCGGCAGGGCGATGACGTTCAGCTCGCCCTCGGCCTGCGCTGCCGCAATCAGCGCCGCCATGTCCGTCTTCTCCTGCGCTTTGGTCACGGCAGTCGCTGCAGCCTCACTCACCTGAGTGGCAGCAGCCTGGACGGTCGGCGCAGCGGTTGCCGCTGCCTCCTTGGCCTGCTGCACTGCCGTGGGCACGGCGCCCGTTTGCGGCACGGCGCAGGCTGCCAGCACAAGCGCGATCGTCGTCGTCAGCAATAACACATTCGTCTTTCTCATGATGTCCTCCTGTTGATCACAGGAACATCTCAGCCGAAATTCTTTAAGGGACGTGTGAACTTGTGTGAAGAAGGCTTTAATACAACGGCGTGAGACAATTCGGCCCATGGCAAAGCAATACAAGTCCCCGCCCCCCATGGTGATTGACCCGAGCAAGAAATACACGGCTCGGCTGAAGACCGGTAAGGGGGACATCGTGATCGAGCTGTTCGCCGACAAGGTCCCCAACACCGTCAACAACTTCGTCTTCCTCGCGCGCGAGGGATACTACAACGGCACGACTTTCCATCGAGTCATCAAGGACTTCATGATCCAGGGCGGCGACCCGACCGGCACCGGCCGCGGCGGCCCCGGCTACCAGTTCAAAGACGAATTCCATCCCGCGCTCAAGCACGACGGGCCGGGCGTTCTGTCCATGGCCAACGCCGGCCCGAACACCAACGGCTCGCAGTTCTTCATCACCCACGTCGCCACGCCGTGGCTGGATGGCAAGCATGCCGTCTTCGGCAGGGTGATCGAGGGCATGGACGTGGTATATGCCATCCCCGAACGCGACCCCAGCCGCGCTCGCCAGCCCGGCGAAGCGCTCATCAGCGTCGAAATCATCGAGGAATAAGAATTCAGAATGAAGAATTGAGAATTGAGAAAGCGGATTTCTCAATTCTCAATTCTCAATTCTCAATTTGATAGGCGTCTTCGACTCCGGCGTCGGCGGGTTGTCGGTCTGGCGAGAGGTCGTCCGGCTCATCCCCGATGCGCCTACAATCTATCTCGCCGATCAGGCACACATCCCCTACGGCGGTCGCTCGCTCGACGAGGTGCGCGCGCTCACGTTGCGCGCCGCCGGCTGGCTGATCGAACGCGGCTGCGGGGTCATCGTCATCGCCTGCAATACCGCCTCGGCCGCTGCGCTCGAGGCGCTGCGCATGACCTTCCCGGCGACGCCGTTCGTCGGTATGGAGCCCGCTATCAAGCCTGCCGCGCTGCACACCCGAACCGGCGTGGTGGGCGTGCTGGCCACGCCGGCCACGTTCCGAAGCGCGCGCTACGCCGGCTTGGTCTCGCGCTGGGGAAGCCATCTGCGCGTCATCGAGCAGCCCTGCCCCGGCTGGGTGGAGGCGGTGGAGCGACTGCCGGCGTATGCCAACGGCGCGGGCGACGCCGACCTGCGCCGTCTGGTCGGCGACTACGTTGAGCCGCTGCTGGCGCAGGGCGCCGATACGCTCGTGCTCGGCTGCACGCACTTCCCCTTCCTCCGGCCGTGGATCGAGCAAGCGATCGGCACATGGCAGGCGGCGCATCCGGGCGCGCATTCGGCGACGATCATTGACCCGGCGCCGGCCGTCGCCCGGCGCACGCGGCAGGTGTGGCTCGAGCGCACTCCATCGGCCAACGGAACGCCGGCGCACGAATTCTGGACGACCGGATCAGCCGGCCAGTTCGCCCAAGTCGCGTCGGCGTTGCTCGGCTGCCCTACGCCGGCGCGGTCGCTCACCCTCTAACGCCCGACCAACGTTCGCGTGATAGGTGTGTTAACCTATGCGCGGAAGCATGCAAAGGAATCCATTGGACCTACTCCTGTTGGACCATCTGCTGGAAGAAATGACCGACGCGAACGAGCCGGCGGACGCGCCGGCCAAGGAGCAGCAGCAGGCTGAGGATGGCCGCGCCGAGTCGTTGGGCGTGCTGCCCATTCTGCCGTTGCGCGGCGTGCTGGTGTATCCGCTGTCTGCGTTGCCGTTGCGCGTGTCGCAGCCGCGCTCGATTCGCCTGATTGACGATGTCACCCTGCGCAAGATGCCGGTCGGGCTGGTCGCCAGCAAGCATCCCGAGAAGGATGAACCAGGGCCGGAGGACATCTTCACCGTCGGCACGATCGCCACGATCGCGCGCCACTTCAAGGCGCCGGACGGCGTGGTCAACATGATCGTGCAGGGCGCAGAGCGCTTTCGCATCGTCGAGATCGTCAGCGAAGAGCCTTACATCGTTGCCAAGGTCGAGCCGCTGCCGGAGACGTGGGAGAACTCGCTCGAGATCGAAGCGCTACGGCGCAACATCAGCGAAGGCTTCAACAAGATGGCCGAGCTGCGCCCCGACATGCCGGACGAGTTAGCCCAGATGATCCAGAGCATCGAGGATCCGCGCCAGCTCACCTATGCCGTGGCCACTTATATGCGCATGGACCTGGACGACGCGCAGCGGCTGCTCGAGATGGACGGCCTGCCCAACAAGATGCTTTTCCTGCTCCAGCTCCTGAACAAGGAGTTGGAGGTGCTCCAGCTCGGTAAGAAGATTCAGAGCGAAGCGCAGAGCGAGATGGAGAAGGTGCAGCGCGAGTACTTCCTGCGCGAGCAGATCAAGGCCATCCAGCGCGAGCTGGGCGAGGCGGACGAGCAGCAGATTGAGATCAACGCCTTCCGCGAGAAGATCGCTGCGAGCGGCATGAACGAGGAAGCGCGCAAAGAGGCCGAGCGCGAACTCGATCGCATGTCGAAGATGCCGACGCAGGCTGCCGAGTACAGCGTGATCCGCACCTACCTGGACTGGATGGTGTCGCTGCCGTGGCAGAAGACCACGCAGGATAATTTAGACATCGCACATGCGCGCAAAGTGCTGGATGAGGATCACTACGGCCTGCAAGACATCAAGGAACGCATCCTGGAGTTCCTGGCCGTGCGCAAGCGTCGTCAGGAGTTGCAAGTTGCAGGTTCCAGGTTGCAGGAGGGTGAGCAGCCAGCGACTGATTCACAATCTGCCAACCTGCAACCTGAAACCGACCTGATCCGCCGCGAGCGCGAGGGCGTGATCCTGTGTTTCGTCGGCCCGCCGGGTGTGGGCAAGACCTCGCTGGGCGCGAGCATCGCGCGGGCGATGGGCCGCAAGTTCATCCGCATGAGCGTGGGTGGCATCCGCGATGAAGCCGAGATCCGCGGCTTCCGCCGCACCTACATCGGTAGCATGCCCGGCCGCATCATCCAGAGCATCCGCCGCGCCGAGAGCCGCAACCCCGTCTTCATGCTCGACGAAGTGGACAAGATGGGCAGCGATTTTCGCGGCGATCCATCCAGCGCGCTGCTCGAGGTGCTCGACCCGGAGCAGAACCGCGAGTTCCGCGATCACTACTTGGATGTGCCGTTCGATCTGTCGCAGACCATGTTCATCTGCACGGCCAACACGCTGGAGACCATCCCCGGCCCGTTGCGCGACCGCATGGAGGTTCTGCAACTGAGCGGCTACACCGAGAACGAGAAGCTGCACATCGCGCAGGGGTACCTGGTGCCGCGCCAGCTCAAGGAGAACGGCCTACGCCCCGGCGAAGTGACCTTCAGCGACGAGGCGATCTTGAAGCTGATGCGCGAATACACGCGCGAAGCCGGCGTGCGCAACTTGGAGCGCGAGATCGGCAGCATCTGCCGCAAGCTGGTGGCACGCGCGCAAGAAGGCAAGGTCACGTTGCCCTTCCACGTCACGCCCGAGAGCCTGCCCGACCTGCGCGGCAAAGCCAAGTTCTACAACGAGGTGGTCGAGCGAACGGAGATCCCCGGCGTGGCCACCGGCTTGAGCTGGACGCCGGTGGGCGGCGAGATCATCTTCATCGAAGCCACGCGCATGCCCGGGTCGAAAGGCTTCCAACTCACCGGCCAGCTCGGCGACGTGATGAAGGAGAGCGCGCAGGCGGCGCTGTCGTACGTGCGCAGCCACGCCGGCGATCTGAAGATAGACCCGAAGATCTTCGACAAGAGCGACATCCATGTCCACGTGCCGGCCGGCGCGCAGCCGAAGGACGGCCCTTCAGCCGGCGTGACCATTGCTACAGCGCTGGCGTCGCTGCTTACCGGCCGCAAGGTGCGCCACGACGTGGCCATGACAGGCGAGATCACGCTGCGTGGCTCGGTGCTGCCGGTAGGCGGCATCAAGGAGAAGGTGCTCGCCGCGCATCGCGCCGGCTTGAAGACCATCATCCTGCCCAAGCGCAACGAGCCGGACCTGGACGACTTGCCGCCGGAAGTGCGTGACTCGCTCAAGTTCGTGTTGGTGGATCGCGTAGATCAAGCGCTGGAAGCGGCGCTGATGCCGGCAAAGCGCTCGCATGAACGGCGCAACGGCAAGGTGCAATCTAAAGAGTCAAGAGCCAAGAACCAAGAGTCAAGAGCCAAGAAATAAAAATTGAGAAGGCGGTGGTCCACCTTCTCAATTCTTCATTCTAATTCGAAGCTGGGGCGGCTGGATTCGAACCAACGAATGGCGGATCCAAAGTCCGCTGCCTTACCACTTGGCGACGCCCCAATCCTCAACCAGCATTCTACCATTTGCAGTGCAGCAAACGACGCTTCAGAAACGCAGCGCGTGCTGTAAGGCGGGCTGAGCTTGTCGAAGCCCACGTCGAAGCCCGCGCGATGGTCATCCCGCCGGCCGCAGGCGTGAAACCTGCGGCTACCGCATGGTTTGCCCATCGCCCCTCTCCTTCAGCGCGGCCCATTCATGGCCGCGCTGCTTATTGAGCAATCGGTATAACGCGCTCCGAGCGCGTTAGGCGCTGGATCTACCCTGCTGCGGCGTGCTCGGCTGCCGGCGCGTCGAGGTGCTGCAACACCACGCGCGCCAGCCGCGCGATGCCCTCCTCGATCGTTGCCTCGTCGGCCTGCGAGTAGCTCAGCCGCATGTAGCGCCGGCCGTCGCCGTCGGTGAAGAACGGCGCGCCCGGCAGAAAGCTCACCTTCTGCGCAACCGCGTCTTTGAGGATCGCCATCGAGTCTGCTGCTTCCGGCAGCGTGACCCAGATGAACATGCCGCCCTGAGGGCGCGTGAACGGGATGTCCGGTGGCAGGTGGCGTTCCAGCGCCGCGATCATCGCCCGCGCTTGCGACGCATAGCCGGCGCGGATGCGCGCGATGTGCTCGGCGATCGGGTTGGAGATCAGGTAGCGATGCAACACACGCTGCGCGAAGTTATTCGAGTGGAAGTCCGCGCCCTGCTTAGCGATGACGACCCGCCGCATGATCTCCTGCGGCGCGACCAGCCAGCCCAAGCGCATGCCGGGCGCGACGATCTTGGAGAACGAGCCGAGCAGGACGCCCCGATCTTCTAGGTATGCGCGCACCGGCGGCGCGGTTTCGCCGGCGAAGCCGAGTTCGCTGTATGGATCATCCTCGACCAAGAGCACGTTGTGCCGGCGGATGACGTCGGCGATGGCGCGCCGGTTGGCATCGCTGTAGGTGATACCGGTCGGGTTCTGGTAGTTGGGCGTGATGACGACGAACTTCGCGCGGCCGCTATGCGTCTGCAGCGTGCGGCCTAATTCGTCCACGTCTAGGCCGGCGTCGCCGAGCGTCACGCCGGCGAAGCGCGGCTGATACATGGACAGCGCATGGATCGCACCCTGGTAGCCCGGACGTTCGTTGATCACCACGTCGCCCGGATCGAGCAGCACCTTGCCCAGCAGGTCGAGGCCCTGCTGCGAGCCGCTGGTGATGAGGATTTCCTCGATGGGGATGTCCAGGCCGAAGCGCTGCTTGTAGCGCGCGGCGATCCACTCGCGCAAGGGCGGGTAGCCCTCGCTCACGGCGTATTGCAGCACGTTGGCCGCATCCTCGCGCAACACGGCCTCGGTCGCGGCGATCAGTGCTTCCGCTGGGAAGAACTTCGGGTTAGGCAAGCCGCCCGCGAAAGAGATGAAACCGGGGCCGCCGGCGTTCTTAAGCAATTCGCGCACCAGCGAAGGGCGCATGTTCCGCATGCGTGCAGCGAACAGGGATTCGGTGTTGAGAGGCATGATGCGCGATGATACCGCTTGCGTGTGCATTCCCCCGCACAGGTGAGGCGCAGCTTATCGCTTCCGGCTATGCTGGTAAGCGCATGAACGACGAAACCAAATCCGGCGCGCGCTGGGACCTCGGCAACATCCCCATCGTCATTCTGTGCGGCTCGGTGGCCGCTATCTATGCATCCGAAGGGGACTGGTTGGACGGCGCAGCGTGGGCCTGCATGGCCGTTGCGATGCTGCTCACACACGGCATGGACCTGCGGCAGCCCGGCGTCTGGAAGCGGCCGCATCGCCTGGTGGGCATCGCGCTGGCCGTCGCTGCACTCGCGTTCATCCTCGTCCGGCTGGCCATGAACGTCCTGCGGTGACCAGTATCATCGGCCTCCATGGCCATCCTGATCGAACACGTGGACGTCCTTGACCCGGCCGCGCCGCGCAGCACCGCGCGCGACCAATCCATCTTCATCGAAAGCAACCGCATCGCCAAGGTCGCACCCGCCGCCGAACTCAACCTCCAATCATTAATCATCAATCATCAACCCTTGCACGTCATCAACGGCCGCAACCTGCTTGCCATCCCCGGCTTGATCAGCGCGCACACACACTCGCCGGAGAACTACATGCGCGGCGCGACGGAATGCATGCCGCTGGAGCCGTGGCTGGTCTGGCTCTACGGCACATGCGGCGAATACACCGCGCGCGACCATTACCTGTGCGCTGCGATGAGCGCGATCGAGATGCTGCTGAGCGGCGTCACCGGCTCGCTCGACCACTTGTGGCACGGCGGCCCGTGGAAGCGCGAATACCTCGACGCCACGATGGAAGCCTATCGCGACAGCGGCATCCGCGCGACCGTGGCGCCGATGTACGACGATCACGACTACGTGCTCGACGCCGCCGACGCGCTCGGCTACGACTTGCGCGGCAGCGTCTATGGCCTGTCGCACGGCGGCTACCGGCCCGACCGCGACGACTATCGCCGCGGCGTGCTCCGCGACAACCTGGCCATGTTCGACGACTGGATGCGCGACTGGCACCGGTCGCACGACGGCCGGCTGCAAACCTTCCTCGGGCCGGCGGCGGGCCAGCTCGTCACCACCGAATGCCTGCAGTGGTCGCTGGAGCTGGCGCGCAAGCACGGCGCCGGCGTGCACATGCACTGCGTCGAAACGCGCGTGCAGGACTACTGCATCCGGCGCGTGCGCGGCAAGTCTGTTATCCACTGGCTCTACGACGAAGGGTTGCTCTCGCCCGAGGTGACGCTGCCACATAGCGTGTGGATTCGCAGCGCAGAAGACCTCGACCGGCTGGCCGAGCGCGGCGCGATTCCCGTGCACAACCCGGCGGCTAACCTCAAGCTGGGCAGCGGGCTGATGGCTATGCGCGAGATGCTCGACCGCGGCATCACCGTGGCGCTGGGCGTGGACGGCGCGTGCAGCAGCGACAACCAGAACATGTTCGACGCGATCAAGCTGGCCGCGCTGATTCACAATCTCAAGCATCACGATCCGAAGACGTGGATCACGGCGCGCGAGGCGTTCGAGGCCGGCACGGTCGGCGGGGCAGCGGCCATGTTGCTGGGCGGCAAGGTCGGACGACTGCAGGGCGGGCAGTTGGCCGACATCGTGCTGCTCGACACGCGCAACGCCGTGCTCGCGCCGATGAACGACGCCTACGGCATGCTGGTGCACTGCGAGACCGGCGCCTCGGTTCGGCACGTCATCGTCAACGGCCAGGTCGTCGTGCGCGACCGCAAGCTGCTGACGATGGATGTAGATGCGTTGGTGGCCGAGTTCTTCGAGCGCGCCGACGCGCTGCCCTTCCGGCATCCCATTGACCTGAAGACGCAGAAGGACGTAGACGACTGCTGGGTGTTCTGGTGGAAGGTGATGGATGATGTTTCACGACAATTCGCGTCCTGAGCCGACCGGCGAGCCATGCGACGGCTAGCCCCGGCCTATCGCGCTTACGCTTCGGTGATCACGTCGTCCAGCAGCACGTCGAACCACGCGATGGGAATTGCCGCGACCTGTTGTAGCTCGAACGCCAGGCCGATCTTGGGCACGCCGGCGCGGATGCGCTTGAGGAAGCGGTCGTAGAACCCGGCGCCATAGCCGATGCGCGCGACCCTGCCCCTGCTCCTCTGCTCCGACAGGGAGGGGTGGGGCGTGAGGTGGGCAAATGCCACCATCGGCACGAACACCAGGTCAATCTCCTCGAGCGGCACGGGCCGGATCACCTTCGGCGTGCGCAAATCCCATTTGCCGAAGTGAAACGCGTCGGGATCGAGCGATGTGATCTGCGTGCAGGGCGTCTCGTCGCTGCCTTTTACGAAGACCGGCGCGACCACTCGCTTGTCATGTTCCAGCGCATGCGCAATGATCGCGCGCGTATCCACCTCGCTCTGGAACGAGAGAAAGACATGGATCGTCCGCGCGGACTGATACGCCGGCAGCGCAAGCGCCTTCGCACAGATGCGCGCGCTCCATGCAGCGCGCAGATCGGCGGGCACGGCGTCGCGCAGCGCGCGGATGCGCCGGCGGATGTCGGCCTTGGACTCGGACACGACCCGATTGTAGGCTCGCGCGCTGCCGGTCGCGTATAGTCAACACCCTCGATCATGACCCATCCCATCCTCGTCGTCGGCTGCGTCTCGCTGGACACCCTGCATATCGGCGGGCAGACCTACCAGACCATCGGCGGCGCCGGCCTGTATACCGCGCTGGCGGCGCGTTGCGCCGGCGCGCCTACTACGCTGCTCGGCCCTCGGCCCACAACTCTCTCTCCGCTGCTTGCACCGGTTGCTCAGCGACTCGACTGGATCGGCCCTGAGGCGCCACCGGACGCGCTGCCGCACTTGGAGATTGCGCATCACGGCGAAGGCCGGGCGACGCTGGTCGGCGCATCGTGGGGCGCCGAGTCGCAACTGACGACCGCGCACTTGCCCGACGACCTCTCGCGCTATGCCTTCGTGCACATCGCCGCGCTCAGCTCGGCGCACAAGATGCTCGACTTCTTGCACGCCTGCCGCGAGCGCGGCGCGCGGCGCATTAGCGCCGGTACGTATTACCGCATCGTGCAAAACGAGCCGGCCACCGTGCGCGCCATCTTCGAACAGGCTGACCTGTTCTTCATGAACGAGAACGAGGCGATCGGCCTGTGGGGCTCGCTGCGGGTGGCCGGCGGCGTCTCCGCGCGCACCCGCGAGGGCGCCTTGTTGTTCATCAC
>JANWYN010000065.1 GCA_025055235.1 Candidatus Roseilinea sp.
GCGCATACCAGGTGCTCAGCGGCGTCGCGCTTGCGCCATGCAGCACGACCGAGACGATCACCACGATTCCGACCACGGCGAACACCCACTCGGCGCGCGGCGCGCCGGCCTGCACCACCAGCAACGCCAACAGCAGCGAACTCAACCCGCGCGGGCCGAACCAGCCGATGAACGCTTTGGCCGAGGGGCTCATGTTGGCGCGGGCGAAGATCACGGCGCTCACCAGCGGGCGAATGACTGCCAGCGCTAACGCGGCGAGCCCCAACACCAGACCGACCGGGGCAAGCGTGATCGTGGTTGACAGGACTGCCCCAAACAGCAGGAAAGCGAGCAGCATCGTCATCTCCGCCGTCACCTCGCCGTAGTCGAGGAAACAATCGCATAGCTTCTGGTCGAACAAGGTGATGGCCAGGCCGGCGCAGAACGATGCCAGAAACCCCGAGCCGCCGGCGACCTGCGCGGCGGCATAGGCCGCGAGCACCAGCCCGATGCCGTATAACGCCTGATACTCGCGCCGGATGCCGAAGCGCGCGTCGGCTTTGTTCATCAGCCACGCGCCCGCGCCGCCCACGATCAGGCCGATGATCGGGCTGAGCACGAGCAGCCGGCCGAGGAAGAGCGCCCACTCGCCCGCGGTCGCCGGGCCGGCGGTGAGCGCGGCGATGAGGATCAGCACGATCGGCAGCACGACGATGTCGTTCATGCCCGCTTCCACGCCCAGCGCTTGCCGGATGGCGCGCGGGATGCGCGGGTCGCGCAGCACGTCGCGCAACACCACGGCGTCGGTCGAAGCGAGGATGGCGCCGATCAGCAGCGCTTCTGCAGGCGCTGCACCGAGCAGCGTCACAGCAGCCAGCGCGACGCCGCCCATGAACAGCAGCGTGCCCGGCCCGAGCGCCAGCGCAGGAATGCGCCAATCGCGCCGCAGCTCGTCCACCTGCATCTTGACTGCATCGAGGAAAAGCACCAGCGACAAGCTGACGACGGCGATGACTTCCAGCAGCGGGTCGGTGAGCGAGACGTCGAGCGCGCCCAGCCCCAGCGGCCCGAGCGCAACGCCGAGGCCAAGGAAGATGATCGGGAAGCTGATCGGCCCGCGTTCGACGATGCCGGACGACAGCGCTGCCAGCGTGAGCACGATGGCGATGAGCGCCATCCCGGCGACGAGCGGCGTCATGCAGTGAGGTTCGGCCGGCTGGCCAGCGCCGCGCGGATGACGGCCAGCGCAGCCTCCAGTTCGGCGCCTGTAAGTTCCAGCCGCGGCGGGCGCACGCGCGGGTTGCCCATGCCGACTTCGTGTTGTACGAGCTTGATGAGCTGCACGAACTTGGGCACAGTGTCCATGCGCAGCAGCGGCAGGAACCACTTGTAAAGCGCGTCGGCTTTGTCGCGTTCGCCGTTCATGGCGTAGTTGAACAGGGCTACGCTCTCTTTGGGCAGCGCGTTCACTAGGCCGGCCACCCATCCGGTTGCGCCGACGGCGATGCCCTCGACGATCAGGTCGTCCACGCCGATGAGCAGCGCCAGCCGGTCGCCGATCAGCTCGCGGATGGCCATGATGCGCCGCACGTCGGCGCTGCTCTCCTTCACGGCGGCGAAGTTGGCATGCTCGCCGGCCAGCTCGGCAATCTGCTGCGGCAGGTAGTCCACGCCGTAGGCGATCGGGTTGTTGTAGAGCATGCAGCTCAGCGGCGTAGCTTTGAAGATCGCGCTGACGTGGGCCTTGTTCTCGCGCCAGTCGCCCTTATAGACGTAGGGCGGCAGAACCATCAGCCCGCTGCAGCCGGCGTCGGCGGCGGCCTTGGCCATGTCCACCGCCTCGCGCGTGCTGAGCGCGGCGATGGCGGCGACGACCGGCGCGCGCCCGTTCAGTGCCTGCACGCAGGTGCGCCACAGCGCGATGCGCTCGGCAAAGCTCAGCGTGTTGCCTTCGCCCAGTGAGCCGGGCGTGACGATCGCCGTGCAGCCGTGTTCGATCAGCCATTGCGCGTGTCGCGCCACGAAGGCATGGTCAATCCCATATCGCTCGTCGAGCGCGGTCGTCATTGCGGGCATCACGCCCGTCCAGGTCATGGTCATGGGGGTGCTCCTGGGGGTTGGTGTCGGTTCGTGTCAATTTCCGTGTCAGTGGCATCAAATTTCGTGTCAAAGGTGTCTATGATGGTGTCGTTTGTGTCCGATGCAGGACATTATCTGCCGGCGGCGGCGATTGGGGAAGTGTGACCGGCTGAGGGGGTCAGTGAGCCGAGGTGGCAAAGGCGGCGATCTCCTTCAGAATGCGGCCTCGGCCACAAAGTAGAAATGCCTCCACTACTTCGGCTAATTTGCTTAGCTGACGTGTTGCTCATACAATGCAGATGGATATTTCGTTAGCTACCTCCTTGGATCTGTCTCGTGTAAGATAACCTCGGTGGCGTTTTGCAATCGGTGGAGTTTTGGCTATGACAATTGATGAGAGAATTTACCAACAAATACAAAAACTTCCCCGCTCACTTCAAGAAGAACTGCTTGACTTCGTTCAGTGTTTACTGATGAAGGTGGAACATAGAGAGAAGCAGGAATGGCTTTCCCTGTCGCTTTCTTCTGCTCTGCGAGACATGGAAGATGAGCCCGTCCAATACAGTCTTGCAGATATAAAGGTAATGTTTGCATGAAGAAAGCAGGACGAGTTGTTCTGTTTCGCTTTCCCCAAACTGATCTCGAAGAAGGCAAAGAGTGCATTCGCTAAGAAGGCCGATTGAGTAGGTGGGGGCGCATTTGCCAGCGGGAGCAAGCGTGCAGGTTAGGTAGAGCGCGCTCTGAATGGCCCACATGGGCTACCGCAGCACGCCGTTGACAGCGCACACGTGCGTGAAAACGGCGTTCGTGCCCCACTGCGTGACGGTTTGCCCCCGGCCGCGAACGCACCCGTAGGCGGCCTCGCGCGGCTGTATCATGCTCCGTATGGCCCAACCCACGAAGAAAGACGCGCCGAAGTCCGCCAAGCGCGGCGCGGGCTTCACGGATGAAGAACGCGCGGCAATGCAAGCGCGTGCCCGCGAGCTAAAAGCAGAAGCGCGTGCGAACAAGAGCAAGGTGGACGCAGAAAGTGCCGTGCTCGCCAAGATCGCCGAGATGCCGGAGCCGGACCGCAGCATGGCCGAGCGGCTTCACGCGATCGTCAAAGCCAATGCACCAGGCCTCACGCCGAAGCTCTGGTATGGCATGCCGGCGTATGCCCGCGACGGCAAGGTCGTCTGCTTCTTCCAGGGCGCGCACAAGTTCAACACGCGCTACGCGACGCTCGGCTTCACCGACGCGGCCCACCTCGACGATGGCGCGATGTGGCCGACGGCCTTCGCGCTGAAAGCGTGGACTGCCGACGAAGAGGCGCGGATCGCCGCCCTCGTGAAGCGAGCTGTCGGCTGACGCTTGAGATGGAACATCCCCAGCAGACTAACCCCAGCCTTCTATCGTTCGATCGCTTTCCCCGCTCGTCCACATACGACCCGGCATGGATTATTGAGAACGCGATGGGGCCCAACGTGCTGTGGTTGACCGAATTCCTGTGCGAAGCGATGGATCTGCGCAGCGGAATGCGCGTCCTTGATCTCGGATGTGGGAAGGCGCTGAGTTCGATCTTCCTAGCGCGCGAATTCGGCCTGCAGGTGTGGGCCACTGACTTGTGGATTCCTGCGACGGAGAACGCACGCCGCGTTCGCGAGGCCCAACTTGACGATTGTGTCTTCCCCATCCACGCCGATGCCCGCGCGCTGCCGTTCGCTGAGGAGTTCTTCGATGCCATCGTTTCGATTGATGCCTTCGAATACTTCGGCACCGATGTGCACTTCATCAGCTCGCTGGTTCGCCTGCTCAAGCCGAATTGCCAGGTTGGCGTGGTAAACGCAGGGCTGAAGCGCGAGGTCGAGCGCTTGCCGGATGAGTGGCCCGACGACTTCTGCGCCTTTCATACGGTGGCGTGGTGGCGTCGTCACTGGGAGATCACGCGGTGCGTGGAGGTCGAGCTGGCCGACGACCTGCCTCAAGGCCGGGAGCTATGGTTGCGCTGGCACGCAGCCATCGGCGTCACGGACGACGCCTATCTCACGTCGCCGGCGGGCGAGAATCTCACTTTTCATCGGATCGTCGGCCGGCGGAAGCGTTGAACTCAGCTCGGCTTCAACCACGCCATCTGATACGGCGCCAGCGTCACGTCCTCGCTTAGCGCGACGCGCGAGCCGGTGATCAGGTCAACGGTTGGCCAGCTCAGCCCCTGCGCATGCAGGACGTGTGCCGAGATGGTATGCGCCTGCTCGCTGAAGTTGGCCAGCACCAGCAGCGGCCCGCCGGCGTGATAGTGCGCGAAGCCCAGCACGTGCGCGTTGCCCGTCTCGACGTGCTCAGGCAGCGTCGCCAGCGCCGGCTCGGCCTTGCGCAGCGCGATCAGCCGCTTCAGGCCGCCGAAGATGCGCCCCTGGATCGTGCTTGGGTCGTGGCGTCGCGCCGCCGCCGTCCAATCCATGCGCGGGCGGTGCACCCAGCGGCTGTCGCCGGCTTTGGCC
>JANWYN010000074.1 GCA_025055235.1 Candidatus Roseilinea sp.
CACGGCGTACGGCGCGTGATCGCTATCACCCCTCGGCGCGGCCTGCGCGGCGAGATCGCCTGTCGCACCGGCGCCGATGCGCTCATCGAGTCCGAATCCTGCGCTGACCTGGCTGAAGCCGTGCGGGCGGCGAACGGCGGCGCGTTGCCTACGGTGGTGATCGAGGCGACGGGGAAACCAAACGTGTTCGGCGACGTGTTCCGTGTAGCTGCGCCCGGCGCGCGCGTGCTGCTGCTGGGCATCTTTCATGAACATGCCGCGTTCGACCCGGCGCAGATCATCCGCAAAGAGTTGCGCGTGGAAGGCGGTTTTTGCTATACATGGGATGACTTCGAGGCCAGCCTCGACTTGATCGCGCGCGGGCAGGTGCGCACTGCGCCGGTGATCACGCACACGCTGCCGCTGGCGCACATGGCCGAAGCGCTCGATCTCATCCATCGCCGCGAGGCTGTGAAGGTGATGTTGCAGCCGTGAAGGTGCGCGGCGTGTTAGCAAGTTAGCAAGTTAGCACGTTAGCACGTTGCACGCTGGTTGAAGGAGGTGGTGCTATCGGAGGAGGCTGATCGGGTTCAATAGCGAGCGATTTCTTTGAAGCGCTGGTGATCGTCAACAAATTCAGCAATCTGAGAGGTGAAAGATGAAGCCATTCAATCGTTCTGTCCGACTGCTTGGATTTGCGATCGCTGTTGGTTTGATTCTTTCGGCCTGCGCCCAACCCATTGCGCCGGTCCAGCCGGCTGCGCCGGCGCAACCTGCCCAGCCGGCTCAGCCTACGCCCACCGAAGCGCCAGCCCAACCCGCGCAGCCGGCTGCGGAGAACGTGCTCGTGGTCGGCCTGCCCAAAGCCGATACGCGCACGCTCGACCCACACCGGCAGTATGAGATTACCCCGCCGCAGATCATGCGCGCGACCTACGAGACACTCGTCACGCTGCCCGACAAGGGCGCGACCATTGATCGCGTCGAGCCGCTGCTGGCCGAGTCGTACGAAGTCTCCGAAGACGCGCTGGTCTACACCTTCAAGCTGCGCAGCGGTGTGAAGTTTGCCAGCGGCAACCCGATGACTGCCGAAGATGTGGTGTTCTCGTTCAAGCGGCTGGGCGCGTTGCAGGACAACCCGGCGTGGCTGTTCAACGACCACGTCGCCTCAATCGAAGCGCCGGATGCCTCAACGGTGAAGATCACCTTGAAGGAGCCGAACGCCGCCTTCTTGTCCATGCTGGTCTCGCCGAACTTTACCGTGGTGGATTCCAAAGTGGTCAAAGAGAAGGGTGGCACGGATG
Organism: Candidatus Roseilinea sp.; assembly: GCA_025055235.1. Lineage (GTDB taxonomy): Bacteria > Chloroflexota > Anaerolineae > J036 > Brachytrichaceae > JAAFGM01. The sequence goes on from JANWYN010000074.1 coordinate 1,284, forward strand.
CGGATAATGCCAAAGACGCCGACAAAGCTACCGATTGGCTGGATAGCAACTCGGCCGGCACCGGCCCCTACGTGCTTAAGGAGTGGAAGCGCGGCGAGCAAGTGGTGATCGAGCGCAACCCGAATTACTGGCGCGGTTCGCCACCCTTCGATCGGATCATCTTCCGCGAGATTCCCGACGATGCTGCCCGCCAGCAAGCGCTCGAGCGCGGCGATATAGACATTGCCGTCGGTTTGGACGTGGATGCGATCAAACGCCTGGAGGGCAACGCCGACTTCCAGATCATCGTCGGCAACACGCTGGATATGACCTATCTCGCGTTGACGACAAACGCCGAGCTGTCCAAGGGACTGGCCGATAAGCGCGTGCGCCAGGCGATCAAGCACGCGATTGACTACGACGGCATCCTCAACGGCTTGCTCGGCGGCACAGCACTGCACATCCCAACCATCATCCCGCTCGGCTTGCTGGGCACCGACCCGGCGCTGGCGCCCAAGCGCGATGTGGAGAAAGCCAAGTCGTTGCTGAAGGAGGCCGGCTACGAAAGCGGCTTGGAGATCACCATGGTCTACCCCGGCGAATACAAGCTGAGCAACGTCATCCTCGCCGATACGCTGGCCGCCAAGCTCCAGGAAGACTTGGGCGAAGTCGGCGTCAAGCTCAACGTCGAGCCGCGCGATCCGGCGTCGCATCGCGCCGACTATCGCGGCGGGAAGCTGATGGCGACCATCGCAGACTGGACGCCGGATTTCCTGGATCCTCACGGTTGGGCATCGGCCTTCGCCGTTGAAGGTGCAGCCGCCGCCAAGCGCGTGTATTACGCAAACAAGGAGGCTGAGAAGCTCGCGCTGGACGCCGCCAAGACCACCGACCCGGCCAAGCGGGCCGAGATGTACCGCAAGGTGCAAGAGCTCATCCTCGATGACGCCGTGTTCATCGGCCTGATCCAGCCCAAGGTGCAGATCGTCGCCTCGGCCAAGCTGAAGGACGTGATCTACAATCCGGTGTACTTCCTCGACTACTACTTCATGTCGCGGTGAAAGCTGGCGGAGTAGTTTCGACACACCAGGTTTCTTCGCGAAACCTGGTGTGTCTTCGCTGCTCAAGTCGCGAGGCGGATTCGCCGGTTGCGACCTGATACGACGATGTCGCTGCTCGCTTATCTCGCCCGCCGGGTGCTCGTCACCATCCCGTTGTTGTTCCTGGTGACCTTGCTCGGCTTCGTCATCACCTATCTGATCCCTGCCGATCCGCTGGCCATGGTGCTCTCCGAGCGCGCGATGGCCAACCCGCAGATCGTTCAGGCCTACCGCGAGCGCTGGGGACTGGATAAGCCGCCGCACGAACGCTATCTCACCTACGTCGGCAATCTGGTGCGCGGCGACTTCGGCGAATCCATCGTCACACAGCAATCTGTGTCGGCGGATATCGCGCGCTACTTCCCGGCCACGGTTGAGCTGGCTGTGGCGGCGACGCTGATCGCCATCGCTTTCGGCGTGCCGTTGGGCATCGTTGCTGCGGTGAAGCGTGAGACGCTCATAGATCACCTGGCGCGCATCTTCTCTTTGGTCGGCGTGTGCGTGCCGGTGTTTTGGTTGGGGCTGCTAGCCTTGTCGCTCTTCTACTATCGCTTGCAGTGGATGCCCGGGCCGGGGCGCGTCAATGCGCGATTGGACCTGCCGCCGGTCGTGACCGGCCTGCTCACGGTGGACAGCCTGCTGGCCGGCCGCGGCGATGTGTTCGCCAGCGCGCTGCATCATTTGATGCTGCCGGCGCTGGTGCTCGGCGCGTATAGCATGAGCCTGATCACGCGCATCGTGCGCTCGGCGATGATCGAGGTGCTGCAACAGGACTACATCCGCACGGCGCGTGCCAAAGGGCTGATCGAGCGCGCCGTCGTGATGCGCCACGCGCTGCGCAACGCCGCGCTGCCTGCTGTGACCGCCATCGGCCTGGCCTTCGGCAACCTGATGGCCGGCGCGGTGATGACTGAAACCGTGTTTGCCTGGCCCGGCATTGGGCGCTATGCCGTCGAATCGGCGATCAAGCTCGACTTCGCGCCGATCATGGGCGTGACCCTGCTCGTGGCCGTCATTTACATCGCGGTCAACTTCGTCGTGGATGTCTCGTACGCGCTGCTCAACCCGCGCGTCCGGCTGTCGTGATATGGCGGTGGTCTCGGCATATCCCGCTGTGCCCGCACTGGCTGGCGAGCGCTCGGCGGCGTTCAAACGCGGGCTGCGCCGGCTGCTGCGCAATCGTTCGGCGGCGATCGGCAGCGCGATCGTCCTATTCTGGCTGCTGATCGCGTTGCTGGCGCCGCTGATCGCGCCCTATTCGCCCACAGCTCAGCGCGTGACCAACCGTTTGAAGCCACCGAGCGCACAGCATGTCTTCGGCACCGATGAACTGGGGCGCGACATCTTCAGCCGCGTGCTCTACGGCGCGCGCGTCTCGCTGCCGGTGGCGCTGGCCGTTGTGGCGATGACGGGGACGGTGGGCGTGCTGCTCGGCGCAGTAGCCGGCTATGCCGGTGGGCTGCTCGACGAGATCATCATGCGCGTTGCCGATGCGGTGCTGGCTTTCCCGTCGTTGATCTTAGCCATCGCCATCACGGCGGCGCTGGGGCCGGGCTTGCAGAACGCCGCGCTGGCCATCGCGCTGGTGCTGTGGCCGGAGTACGCCCGACTGATTCGCAGCCAGGTGATTGCCCTGCGCGAAATGGAATTCGTGAGCGCTGCGGCTGCGCTGGGGGCATCGCGCCGGCGCACGCTCCTCAAGCACATCCTGCCGAACGCCCTGCCGCTCATGCTGGTGAAAGCCAGCTTGGACATGGGCAACGCCATCCTGCTCGCAGCCTCGCTCTCCTTCGTGGGGCTGGGTGCCGTGCCGCCCACGCCGGAGTGGGGCGCGATGATCGCCGCCGGCCGGCACAAGTTCTTCGAGTGGTGGCTGGCTGCCTTCCCCGGCTTGGCCATCTTTACCGCCGTGATCGGCTTCAACTTCCTCGGCGATGGCCTGCGCGACCTACTCGACCCGCGCATGAACCGGCGTGGGTAAGTGCAGAGGCATCGCCGATTCAGGCGGTAGCCCAGGCTTCGCACCTGCGGTTCTGTGTGTGCTATCGAACACGCGAAGCATAAAGCGCCCAACACAACGCGCAATCTCAAATCATCAATCATGAATCATGAATCATCAACCATCCACCGTCTTCCCCCTGCCCGAACTGGTCTACATTCCGATTCAGGAGTGGATCGAGGAAGACACGGTCATCGTCATCAAACAAGACGATGCGTGGCGGGCAGCCCGGGCGCGCGGCATCGCGTGGGACATCGGCATCGAACTCGAAGCGCCGGTCACGACCGAGGAGGCGTTCGCGCGCTTGAAGCAGCGCTGCCAGGACATGGGCGACATCGTGTATGCCGTGGGTGGCGGCGCGGCGGTGGATGCCGCCAAGTTCGTCGCCAAGGAACTCGATCTGCCGCTGATCTGCGTGCCGACGGCGCTGAGCGTGGACGCGTTCTTCACGCCGTCGTCCGGCGTGCGGCGCGACGGCTGCGTGCGATACATCGAGACCATCCCGCCGGAGATCGTGCTGCTCGACCTGGACTTGATCACCGCTGCGCCGCTGCGTGTGCGCGCCGCCGGCATCATTGACGTGCTCAGCATCGCCACCGGCTGCTACGATTGGGAGCTGGCCGAGTCGCGCGGCAAGAACCCGCCGGGCGAGCGCTACGACCCGC
>JANWYN010000147.1 GCA_025055235.1 Candidatus Roseilinea sp.
ATTGAGAATTGAAAATGGAGAATGGAGATTAATCTCCAATCTCCAATTCCCTCATCTCTCTGGATGGCCAGGTCTCCCTTCTCCGTGCTCTCGTCGTTCGGCCCGTTCGGCTCGATCCTGAGCGTGCTGCGCGAGGTGGACGTACGCCCGGCCCGCATCGCGGCGGAGACGCCCTTCCTGATCGCCTTCATCAGCCGCGACGTCGCGTTCGCTGAGCATCTGGCCAACTTGATGTATCGCGGCGACCGGCAGGCCGACACGCCGCCATACCGCGCAGCCATCGGCGCGCCGATCACCGATGCGGCACAAATCTCGCGCGCGAACGTCGTGGTCATCGTCACGCGCGCCGATCAACAGCCGGACGAGGAGCTGCGGCTGAAGCGGGCACTGGAGGCGTCGAACGTGCCGCTGCTCGTGTGCTTCGTGCAGGAGCGCAACGTTCCGCCGCCGGTGCACAGCGTCACCTCCGGCCACGCCGTCACGTTGCCGCTCGAGAACGGCGCGCTGGATGAGCCGGCAGCCATCGAGCGCCTGACCGCAGCGATCCGCCAGCTCAAAGCGATTGACGACCTCGCGCTGGCGCGCCATCTACCTGCCTTTCGCCAGCCGGTCATCCGCGCGCTGATCGAGGACGTCGCCATCGCCAACGCCACCTACAGCCTGGGCTCTGGCTTGTTGCAGATCAACCCCGCCACCGGCTTGCCGATCGCCGTCGCCGACACCGTCATCCTGACGAAGAACCAGGCCATCATGGCCTACAAGATCGCGCTGGCGATGGGGCTGCCGCCGGACTTCAAGCACGTCATGCCGCAGATCGCCGGTGTGATCGGCGGTGGCCTGGTCTTCCGGCAGCTCGCGCGCAGCGTGATCAGCTTGGTGCCCGGCTTGGGCATCGCGCCCAAGGTGGCCATCTCGTTCGCCGGCACGTTCGCCATCGGCGAAGCCGTCTATCTTTGGTGCTGTTCGGGCGAGCGGCTGACCGCAGATGGGTTGAAGGCGATCTACATGCGAGCCCTGGAGCGCGGCAGAGACCTTGCAGCCGGCCTACAACGTCGTCGCGAGGCTGCCGCTGTCCGGCGCGCTCGACGCCGCGCCGAGCGCTCGACCGAAACCGAAATGGAAGTCGAGCCGGCGCTACGGGAAGAAGTCATCGAGCTGCCGCCGGCGTCAAGGCGCAACGGGGCAGCGCAAGTGGGTTAGTGTGTCATGTTGAAAGTTGGCGATCCTGTTCCTGAGTTCGAGTTGATGTCGCAACATGGTCCGGTCAAGTCGTCCGACTTGCGTGGCAAACGCTATGTGCTGTATTTCTATCCTGCCGACGACACGCCGGGCTGCACCAAGGAGGCCTGTAGCTTCCGCGATAACCTGCCTAAGTTCGAGTCGCTGGGTGTGCCGGTATACGGCGTCAGCCCGCAGGATGTCGAATCGAAGCAGAAGTTCGCCGCGAAGCACGCGCTGAACTTCCCGCTGCTGGCCGACACCGATCACAAAGTGGCCGAGGCGTTCGGCGCGTGGGGTGAAAAGAGCATGTACGGCAAGAAGTACATGGGCATCCTGCGCACCACATTCGTGATCGGTGCTGATGGCAAAGTCGAACATGTGTGGGAGAAGGTGAAGCCGGAAGGCCACGCCGAAGAGGTATACCGCTGGTTAAACCCATCGGCTGCTGAGGAAGCAGCCGCGCCCAAGCCGGCGAAGAAAGCCGCGCCGGCCAAAAAGAAGACGAGCGCGAAGAAGTGACGGGCGCTCGCACCCGACTCGCGTTGAGTCGGGTTTTCATTTCCTGCGCCCGGCAGAGGCGGCTGCCGGAGCGGGTATCATCATCACCGATAATCGCGGCTGCGACGCGCCATGAACGATCTCACCACCGACGTCTTGGTCATCGGCGCCGGCCTCACCGGTGCGATGATCGCTGCACATCTGGCCGATCGGAACATGCGCGTTGGCGTTGTGGATGCACAGCGCGTTGGCCAAGCAGCGACGCGCCGCGCACTTGGCCTCGCTACGCTCAGCCCGCACCCGGCGCACATTCGGGAGACGAAGCATGGGCTCGAACGCCTCAAGCGCCTCACCGCGCAGCATGGCGCGCTGCTCCAATCGTGCAGCGTGATGCACCTGGCGACTTCCCCCGAACGCCAACGCGCCCTTCGGCAACTCGCCGAGGCTGCGCCGGACGCCGGCCTTGAATGGACGACGCAGGCCGACCTATTGCCGGCCGGCTTCGACGGCGGGCTGCTGGTGCACGATAGCGCATTGGTAGATGTTGACTTGTTGCTCGTCCGCTTGTTGCGTCATCCACACATCGCCGTTCGTCAGCACGCCGAGGTATTCAGGCTGGAGAGCGCCGGCGAGGTGACCTACGCGCTGTGCAAGGACCTAACGATCACGGCGCACTGCGTGGTGCTGGCGACGAACGTCTACGTCGGCTTGATCTCGCCCTATCTTGCCGATTCGGTGCGCGGTGCGCGCGGGGCGGTCTGGTCATCCCAGCCGTTGCACGCAGGCGCGCCGGGTCACCTATACCTCGGCATGCCGCTCCTCTTCGACGACGCACGGCTCGCGCTAATGCCGGGCAAGGACGGCAAGCTACACGGCGCGGCATGGCTGTGGCGCGAACGCGACGTGGACAAAGATCCGTCCGAAGAACTGCGGCGCTTCCTCAAGCGGTTCGGCCTGGGCAAGCCCGAACAGACCAGCCAGTGGAGCACGGGCGTGACGACGACGACCGACGACGGTGCGCCACGCTTTGGCCGCCTAGATGTCGAAGGCAATGTGCTATACGCCCTCGGCCTGGGCACATATGGCCTGTCTTGGGCGCCTATTGTCGCCGAGCGAATCGCGGCCTTGGCATTCGCAAGCTAACTGATGGTGAGGCTTGTCCTAGTGGTCGTCTCCTCGCTCTTCGCGCTTGCCAACGTGGTGCGTGCGTTTCTCGCCGTGCAACAGGCCAACCGGCTTCCAGATTTGCCGGTTGCTGCGCCGGCGCCCTACATCATGCTCATGAGCGCTGCTTGGGCCATCGCATTCGGCGTTTGCGCCTTCGGCCTGGCGCGTGCGCACCGCTGGGCGCCGCGTGTTACTATCATAGTCATCGTGTTGTATCAGGCCAATCTCTGGCTGAACCATCTCGCCTTTGCGCGTTCGTCCGAGGCGAACGCGCGCGCCGGCTTCGGCATCCTGCTCAGCGCATTGTCTATCGTTGCCGTCGGTGGGGCGGCGCTGTGGCTAGATCGCCGATTGGCGGCGCATCGGGCCGAGATGACGCGATCCGACGCGCACTCATCTCTGACCTCTGACTTCTGACCTCTGACTTTCTGACTATCTGACTTCTGACATCTGCCATCTGACCACCATGCTCGACTCCTCCGATCCCCGCATTCGAAAGCTGCGCGAACTGCGCACGCAAACCCTGGTCGCCGGCGGCGAGGACAAGATCAAAGCGCACCGCGCCAAGGGCAAGCTCACGGCGCGCGAGCGGCTCGATCTGCTGCTTGACCCCGGCTCGTTCCGCGAAATTGATGCCTTCGTCACCAATCGCCCGAGCGGCATCGGGATGAGCAACCAGCACTGGTTGACCGATGGCGTGGTGACCGGCTGGGGCACGATTGACGGCCGGCTGGTCTACGTCTTCTCGCAAGACTTCACGGTGATGGGCGGCAGCCTGGGCGCGGCGCACGCCAGCAAGATCGTCAAGATCCAAGACATGGCGCTGAAGAACGGCGCGCCGTTGATCGGCCTCAACGACAGCGGTGGCGCGCGCATCCAGGAAGGGTTGATGTCGCTGGTGGGTTATAGCGATATCTTCCTGCGCAACACGCTGGCCAGCGGCGTGATCCCGCAGATCAGCGCGATCATGGGGCCGTGCGCCGGTGGCGCGGTGTATTCGCCGGCGCTGACCGATTTCATCTTCATGGTGAAGAACACCAGCCACATGTTCCTGACCGGGCCGGATGTGGTGAAAGCGGTGACGCACGAGGACGTGACGTTCGAGCAACTGGGCGGCGCGCTGGTGCACAACACGACCAGCGGCGTGGCGCACTTCGCTGCTGAAAGCGAGGGCGATTGCCTGTATCTCATCCGCATGCTACTCAGCTACCTGCCCAGCAACAACATGGAGGAGCCGCCGTTCGTGAAGAGCAAGGATGACCCGCTGCGCACTGACGACACATTGGACACGATCGTTCCCGATAACCCGAACAAGCCTTACGACATGAAAGAGGTGATCACCAAGATCGTGGACGATGGCAAGTTCTTCGAGGTGCAGGAGCACTACGCGACCAATATCATCATCGGCTTCGCGCGGCTGGGCGGCCATTCGGTCGGCATTGTCGCCAACCAGCCGGCGGTGCTCGCCGGCGTGCTCGACATCAACGCCAGCGAGAAAGCGGCGCGCTTCGTGCGCTTCTGCGATTGCTTCAACATCCCGATCATCACGTTCGAGGACGTGCCGGGCTTCCTACCGGGCGTGGCGCAGGAGCACGGCGGCATCATTCGCAGCGGCGCAAAGCTGCTCTATGCCTACTGCGAGGCAACCGTGCCGAAGATCTGCGTCATCACGCGCAAGGCCTACGGTGGCGCGTATTGCGTGCTCAGCCCGCGCGCCACACGTGGCGACCTGGTGCTGGCTTGGCCGTCGGCCGAGCTGGCGGTGATGGGCGCAGACGGCGCGGTGAGCATCATTTACCGGCGCGAGATCGCCAACGCCGCAGATCCGGTAGCGAAGAAGGCCGAGCTCGTGCGCCAGTATCAGGAAGAAGTGACGAGCCCGTATACCGCAGCGCAGCGCGGCTTCATTGACGACATCATCGAGCCGCACGACACGCGCCCCCGGCTGATCAACGCGCTGCAGATGCTGCGCAACAAGCGCGACTCGAACCCACCCAAGAAACACGGGAACATCCCGCTGTGATTGCACCACCCCCCTGGCAATTGACTGGCGACGGCTTCATCTGGCTGTTTCGCTTCTCGCGCACGTTCATCGAGCGCTGCGGCTTCATGGCCGAATGGCAGCGGGCTCACCTGGAGCACGCCCTCGGCGCGATGATGCTGGTGGACTATCGCGAGACGAACGTAGGGCCGTATCGCGAGCTGTTGTTCATGCCCGGGCGATTCGACCTCGGCAGGACGCGCACGTTCTCCATCAGCAAGATCTACGTGAGCACCGAGGCCAGCGTCCGCGGTGGCATCGAGAATTGGGGCATTCCCAAGGAGCTGGCATCGTTCGCGCGTGAGCGGCGTGGCGACGGCAGCGAGGCCTTCAGCGCCGCCCTCGACGGTCAGGTATTCTTCTCCGCAGAGCTAATGCCGTTCGGGCCGCGCTTCCCGATCTCGTCGTCGCTCGTGCCGTTGACGGTAGCACAAGCCTCGCACGACGACCTACTGGTCACACGCTCGACGGCGAAGGGATCGGCGCGCCTGTGTCGCGTGCGCGAGATGCGCGTGGATGGGGCGCGCTTCCCCGACGTCGCGCGCATCAAGCCGATCGCGGTGATCGCTGTGAACGACTTTCACATGACCTTTCCTGTGCCAGAGGTGGTGCGGGGATATTTCGCGAAGAGGCGGGAGTAGTGTCGCTCGTGTAGGTAAGGGTGTCGTTGGTGTCAATTGACACCACTAACACCTCGCCCCTACCCCAACCGCCTCGTCCACTCGACCAGCGCGTTCACCACCGCCTTGAGCTGATCGCGTGCGTCCTGATCCGTCAGCACGCCGTCAGCGTCGAACTTCTGATGCGCTAGCGGCACCATTAGCTCCGGCCTAGGCAGCACGAGCAGGTTGAGGTAGCTGGCGATCTGCCGGAAGTGCAACTGCGCCCGCACGGTGCCGAAGCGCCCACCTGCGCCCATGATGGCAGCCGGCTTGCCGTTGAACGGCTGCTCGTTATACGGGCGCGACGCCCAGTCAATCGCGTTCTTCAGCACGCCGGGGATCGAGTAGTTGTATTCCGGCACGGCAAACAGGAGCGCGTCTGCGCCGGCGATCTTAGCCTTGAACGCGCGCACGGCCTCCGGCGGCTCGTGCTCATGATCCTGGTTGAAGAGCGGGATGCCGGACAGGTCGGCGATTTCGAGCGAAACGTCTTCGGGCAACATCGCCTGCGCATTGCGCAGCAGCGCCGTGTTGAACGAGCCACGACGTAGGCTGCCGGAGATGCCGAGGATGTGAATATGCGCTGCCATACGGCGCGTAATTATCGCCGATTGCCAATTACAAATTACGAATTACCATCCCCGCATGGAATACGAACTGGAATTAATCGCCGATTACGCCTGCGAATGTGGCGAGGGGCCGCTGTGGCACCCGATGGAGAAGCGCGTGTATTGGCTGGACATCTTGAACCCGCGCATGTTCTGGTACGAGCCGGCCACCGGCCGGCATGCGCAATTCGATGTCGGGCGCGTCGTCGGCGGCTTCACCATTCAGGCCGATGGCGCGCTGCTGCTGTTCATGGATCGCGGCTCGGTCGCGACGTGGAAGAACGGACGGCTACGCATGATCATCGAGGAGCTTCCCGAAGAGCGCGAGACGCGCTTCAACGACGTATTCGCCGATTCGCGCGGCCGCGTGTTCTGCGGCACGATGCCCACGCGTGACCGGCTCGGCCGGCTGTATCGCCTCGACCGCGACGGCTCGATCCACAAGCTGCTGGACGGCATCAGTTGCTCAAACGGCATGGGGCTGACGCTTGACCGCAAACACTTGTATTACACCGACAGCGAGGTGTATACCATCTACCTGTTCGACTACGACGAAGTGACAGGCGAGCTCAGCAACCAACGCATCTTCGTCAAGCACGGGCCGGAAGATGGCTTGCCGGACGGCATGACCGTGGACGCGCAGGGGAACGTGTGGTCGGCGCATTGGGATGGCAGTTGTCTCATTCGCTACGATCGCAACGGCCACGAGACGCTACGCATCCCCTTCCCGGCCAAGAAGGTGTCGTCGGTGATCTTCGGCGGCGACGATTACTGCGACATGTATGTCACCACGGCCGGTGGGAACAACAAGGCAGAAGAGGGACACGGAGCCGGCGCGCTGTTCCGCTTGCGCATCCCCGGTGTGCGCGGCTTGCCGGAGTACTTCTCGCGCATCCTGCTATAGGCAGGCAGCCGGCCACGCAATTACGCTACAGGCGGCAGTGCTGTGGTGGACTGTAGCGTGAACTCCTCGCCGTAGATGACTTCGACGCCGCCCAGCGAGATCACGTCGCCGGCTTCGAGCGTGCACTGCTTGATCGGATAGCCGTTCAGGCGCGTGCCGCCGCTGCTGTTCAAGTCCACGGCCAGGAAGCGCGCCAGATCGTTCTGCCAGCGCAGCTCGAGGTGATGGCGCGACACGCGCCGGTCGTCCACGATCACGTCGTTGTCGTGGGCCCGGCCGATGCGCACCAACGTGGAGGTCAGGCTGATCTGCCGCTGCCCGTCCACGATGAGGAAGGGCCGGCGCGGCAGCGACACGGCGAGCGCCGGCGTCGCTGACGTGTCGGTCTGCGGGAGGTTGGACGCGATCCAGCGCGCCTTCACTTGCAAGCGATGTGGCGGCATGTGCGGCACGCCCCACAGCAGCACGCGCGGCGGCGCGTCCAGGCGCAACCCCATCTGCAGCATGATCTGCCGCACCTGCTCCGAGAGTTCGTCGGCGAGGCGTGGCCGGGTAGCTTCGAGCGCGCGCAAATCGTTCTCGTTCAGCGTCACCCAGAAGTGATTCGGGACGACCGGCGCGCTGCTGCCGGCCTGCGCATCCTCGATGGCGCGAACGACGGTGTGCAGCACCTCGCTCGCTTCCAGCTTGCCACCGAGCGCGCGTGCCAGTGACGTTTCGATCAACTGTTGGGCGAGATCTTCGAAGCGGTGCATGGGTGTGGTAAATGGTAATCGGTAACTGGTAATTGGTGGTTGATGACTGATGATCAATGATTGATGATTGATGATTGGTGATTGGTGATTGATGATTGGTGATCAGGATTGTAGCGTGACTGAATCAATCCCAGTTACCAGTTACCAATTACTAAACTAGCGACCAGCGACCAGTGACCAGCCACCAGCGACCAACGACCAGCCACCATCGCATATCATTAGCCCTTATGGAATCCAAGGAGGCGGTTGCCGCGCCGCCGCAGGCTAGCCGTGTTGCGCTGGGACTGTTGCGCAGCATGCGCCCCAAACAATGGACGAAGAACATCTTCATCTTCGCGGCGCTCGTGTTCGACGGCAAGTTGTTCCAGCCCGGCCCGCTCATCAACACGCTCATCGGCTTCGTTGTGTTGTGCCTGCTGTCGTCGGCGGTGTATCTGATCAACGACTGCGCCGACGTGAATGCCGACCGCGCCCATCCGGTCAAGCGCAACCGCCCTATCGCGCGCGGCGACGTGCCGATCCCACTGGCCGTCGCTTGGGCCGTAGTGCTGATCGTCGGTTCACTCGCCGTCGCGTTCGCCTTGAACCTCGCGTTCGGCGCCATCGCGCTCGCCTATCTGGCCACGGCCACGCTCTACACGTTCAAGGTCAAGCACGTCGTCATCCTGGACGTGATCTTCCTGGCCGCCGGCTTCGTGCTGCGCGTGGCGGCCGGCACGCCGCTCGTGGATGCCGAACGCTTCTCGCCGTGGCTCTATACCTGCATGGGGCTGCTGGCGCTGCTGATCGGATTCGGCAAACGGCGCGCCGAGTTGGTCGAGCTGGACGGTCGCTCGACGACGCGCGCTGCGCTCGATCACTATTCCGTGCCTTTGCTCGACCAGATCATTGCCATCGTCACCGGCGCGCTGATCGTGTCATACACCCTGTATACCTTTTTTGCACCACAATTGCCGACTAACCACGCCATGATGCTGACCATACCCTTCGTGGTGTATGCGCTGTTCCGTTACCTGTATCTCGTGCACGTGAAAGGCGAAGGTGGCGCGCCCGACGAACTGGCGCTGAAAGACCGCCCGCTGCAAGTCACCTTTGCATTGTGGGCGTTGGTGGCGATCGCGGTGCTCTATATTAGACTGCCCAGCTAGCACACCCGGATCAGACGCCCAGCACCTCGCGCATCGTGAGCGGCGAATCGCCGATGATGCCGTGCACGCCACTCGCGGCAGCGCGGGCAATGTCTGCTCGATCGTTCACCGTCCACGTGTTCACCCGTTTGCCCTGTGCCTTCAACTTCGCTACGAACTCCGGCGTGATGAAGCCGATGTCGGGATGGCGGAACTCGTGCGGCACGAGCGGCGCCATCCACACCTCACGCAGGTGAATCGGCATGTCGTGGTGATACAGGATGCCGCGTGGAATGTCGGGCGCCAGTTGCGCCAGCCGGCGCACGGCCAGCGGGTTGAACGACGAAAACAACACGCGATCTTCGCAGCCGTGTCGCCTGACCACTTCGACGACCGACCGCTCCAGCCCATCGAACGGCGTGGCGTAGTTCTTCACCTCGATGTTCAGCAGGAAGGGGCGCGGCGCGCCGGCAGTTGCGGCGATAACTTCGTCGAGCGTCGGGATGCGTTCGCCATCGCCCGCATCCAGCTCGCGCAACTCGGCCAGCGACATCTTGCGCACCCAGCCGGTGCCGTTCGTCGTGCGGTCCACTGTGTCGTCGTGAATGACGACCACTTCGCCGGTCGCGCAATGCATCACGTCCAGCTCGACGCCGTCCGCCCCTTGCGCCATGGCCAGCATAAACGCAGCCAGCGTGTTCTCCGGCGCGTGCGCGCTCGCGCCGCGATGGCCGATGATGAGCGGGCGATCCGCTTGGTGCAGCCAGTGATTCATCGCCGGCATTCTACTTTCCGATTTTTAAGCTTTGTTGGGGTGCATTTTCTAACGGGAGCATTGCGTGGATTTGCGCAGCGGATGAATCCGCACGCAACGCATGGCAAAGCCGGCGCACGGCCGGCTTTGCCGCAAATTGCCCGCGACTTCAGTCGCTGGCCAATTTGCCTCCAACGGGAAATACACCCCTTTGTCGGGCGACAAAGGGTGCATTCGCCAGCAGGGGCTGTAGGGCGCGTTCTGCATGGCCCGCATGGGCTACCGCGGCGCGCCGTCGGCAGCGCACACGGGCACGGAACGGCGTCCATGCCCTACTGTGCAATGGTTTGCCCCCATCCGCGAATGCACCCGCGACGGATGCGCCGCGGGTAAGATTGACGCGATGGCCGAACTCGTCGTCCCCGAAGATGGCATGTGCATTACCCGCGACACCGTGCTGCGGCCGGGCGTGTACTACCTGCCAAACGGGCTATCCGTCGCCAAAGACGGCGTGACGCTGGACGGCAACGGCGCGTTGATCATCGGCGACGACTTCAAGGGGCGCGGCGTGCAGATTGACCAGTGCATCAGCGTGACAGTGAAGAACCTGCATGTCGAGCGCTTCTATCACGGCATCTGGGTGAACGCCAGTGCCAATGTGCACATCCTGAACAACCACGTGACGCGCACGCACGAGCTGCCGTCGCCGGACACGTTCTTAGATGTGTGGCTGCCACGCGAGCAGGCCTACGGCGGCGGCATCTTCCTCTCCGGCGTCATAGATTCGTTCGTCACCGGCAACGATGTGCGCCACCAGCAAAACGGCATCATGCTCTACGGGTGCAACCGCGTCGAGGTCTCCGGCAACGACGCCTCGTACAACAGCGGCTACGGGATTTTGCTTTTCGAGTCGTCCGAGAACATCGTCGAGGACAACACGGCCGACTTCTGCTGCCGCGTGTATGCCGCCGACCCGCGCGGCGAGCACTATCACAACGGCGCCGACGCCGCTGCGCTGGTGATCATGTGCAGCTCGTCCAAGAACATCGTTCGCAACAACCGGCTGCGCAGCAGCGGCGACGGCGTGTTCCTTGGCGGCTTCCACAAAGACCAGATCAAAGTGCCCTGCAACGACAACCTGTTCGAGAACAACGACGGCAGCTTCAGCCCGAACATCGCCTTCGAGGCCACGTTCTCGCAGCGCAACGTCTTTCGCAACAACCGCGCCGACAACTGTGCCTATGGTTTCTGGCTGGGCTGGTCGAGCGAGACTACAGTGGAGGGCAACTCGATCAAAGGCAACCGCATCGCCGGCGTAGCCATCGAACATGGCCACCACAACACCATCACCGGCAACGCTTTCGAGCGCAACGGCGTAGGTGTGCAGCTATGGGTGAATGCCGACGCGCAGCGCCGCACCGAACTGTTCCGCGAGTTCTACCCGGAGTGCGCCGAGAGCTACGAAACACACATCATCGGCAACACGTTCGTGCACAACGACTTCGCCGTCCGCGCTTGGACCGAGCGCGACGCGCGCTACGCCGGCCCGCGCTGCCATCACTTCAACGTCCACGGCAACAAGCTGCGCGACAACCGCGTCGGCGTGCAATTCGAGCGCGTGCGCGATAGCCTGATCCAGGAGAACGAGATCCGCGCCAACCTCGAAGCCGGCATCAAGCTGATCGGCTGCCGAGATGTGAACGCGAGCGGGAATGAGATGGACTAATTCATATGCGCGATGATTGATGACTAACTCCCCACTCCCGACTCCCGACCTCTGACTTCTGCCTTCTGACTCCTGCCACCTATCCGAACCGCACCTCGCTCAACCCCCGCAGGCGCTCGGCGGCTTGTTCCGGCGTGAGGTCGCGCTGCGGCTGCGCCAGCATCTCGTAGCCGACCATGAACTTTCGCACCGTGGCGCTGCGCAACAGCGGCGGGTAGAAGTGCAGGTGCATCTGCCACTCGTCATGCGGCTCGCCGTCGTAGGGCGCCTGGTGCACGCCCATCGTGTAAGGGAACGCCACCTCGAACAAGTTGTCGTAGCGCGTAGTCATACGCTTGAGCGCATCGGCTAATGCGTCGCGCTCCGGCCCGGTCAGCTCGACGATCCGGCGCACGTGCCGCTTCGGCAGGATCATCGTCTCGAACGGCCAGATCGCCCAGAACGGGACGAGGCAAACAAAATGCGCGTTCTCGAAAATGATGCGCTCGCCTTCCCGCTGCTCGATCTCCAAGTAATCGAGCAAGAGTGGAAGACCGGATGACGACGCAACCGGCTGCCCCTTGTCCCCTTGTCCCCTCGTCTCCCCGTCGCAGTCGCGCCGGCCCGTCAGATAACGCAACTGCCCACGCGTCTCCTTCGCGATCTCCGTGGGGATGTGGCGCGTAGCCCACAGTTGGCCGTGGGGGTGCGGGTTGCTCGCGCCCATCATCTCGCCCTTGTTCTCGAACAGTTGGACGTAGGCGATATCGTCGCGCGCGCCGAGTTCCTCGCACTGCGCGACCCACGTGTCCACTACAGCGCGGATTTGTGCAATCGGCAGCTCGGCCAGCGTCAGATCGTGGCGCGGCGAGAAGCAGATCACGCGGCAGACGCCGGTTTCCAATTGAGAATTGAAAATTGAAAATTGAGAAAGGGGGGATGGCCGTTCGTCATTTTCAATTTTCAATTTTGAATTTTCAATTTGCAGCAGAGCGGGGAAGTCGTTGTCGAACACGAAGACGCCGGCGTAGTGCGGGTTGACCGCGCCGTTGGCGCGCGTGTTGCCCGGGCACAGGTAGCACGTCGGGTCGTATTCGGGCCGGCGCGCCTGCGCGACCTTCTCCACGGCGCCCAGCCACGGGCGCGTCGCGCGCTGGGGCGAGACCAGAATCCACTCGTCGGTGAGCGGGTTGTAACGGCGATGCGGCAGCGACCGGTTCATGCGCTGCATTATGCGCCAACCCAAAATACACCGGCTCCGCTGCACAAAACCGGGCTACACATCTGCATTACACTCGCTCACGATGCTCGACGCTTACCTTGCCTTCGAAACCGGCGGCACCAAGCTCGTCGCCGCCGTCGCCGACGCTGCAGGTCGGTTGATCGAGTCGCGCGTGCTGCGACGCGACCCGTGCAACCGCGCGCCTCAGACCCTCGCCGCGTTGATGGGGGCGGCCGGCCAACTGCGCGTTGCGCATGAAGCGTGCGGTGCAGCCTTCAAAGGTATCGGGTTCGGCTACGGTGGCCAAGTCCACCGTGCGCAGCAGCGCGTGCTCCGCAACCTGCACGAAGACGGCTGGGAAGACATGGACGTGCGCGACGCGCTGGAGCGCGTGTTTGGCTTGCCGAGCGTGATCGAGAACGACTGCAAGCTGGCTGCGCTTGCCGAGGCGCACTTGGGCGCGGGCCGCGGCCAGCGCACCGTGTTCTACATGACCATCGGCACCGGCATCGGCGGCGGTATCGTGCGCGAAGGCAGCATCGTGGACTTCGGCGATTCGGGCGAGGCCGAGATCGGTCACCTCGTGGTCATGCCGCAAGATGGCTTCGTATGCGGCTGCGGCAACCGAGGTTGTCTGGAGACCGTCGCATCTGGGCCCGGCTTGGTGAACCTGGCACGCAAGCTGGCGCAGGATTGCCCAACGGCTTGGCAGGACAGCGCCATCGCTCGGCGCGCGCTGCACGATGCGCGCTTCACTGCCGCCGACCTCTTCGAGGCGTATGCGCATGACGACGCCTTCGCCGGCGAGACGGTGCACGTCGCCGCCGGGTTCATCGCACAGGCGCTGGCCGGCGTGATCCAGATCGTCAACCCGGACGCCGTCGTCATCGGCGGCGGCGTGGGGACGAGCAGCGAGCGCTTCATCCGCCTGATCGCGGAGCAGACCCACCCGCTCGTGATGCCCTCACTGCGCGGTCGGTGTCGCTTCGTCATGTCTCAACTGCGCGAGCAGGTGGTGACGCAGGGCGCGGCATTGCTGGCGGCGCGCACGTTCGGGGCCGGCCAAAACTTTTGAACGCCTAAGCGACATCCACCAGCAGCCCGCTCTCGATGATCGCAGCGCGCGCAGCGTCGGCGTCCTGCCGGCGAATGGCGATGCAATTCGGTGCGAAGCGTTCCACCATCAAGCGGCGCATCTGGGGCAGGCGCAGCAAGGCATCCATCGTCGCGCCGTCCTGCGTGCGGAGGATCATCATCGCCTCCAATCGGGCCTCTGCCCCGCGCTCTTCCCAGCGCAACAACGCCCGCTTCAGGCCGTCCGGCAGCGCTTGGCCGCCGGTGTCCTCCAGGAACTCGATTACGCGGCCGGCGCGAATGCCCTGCTCTCGCGCGCGGTCGAGCGAGCGCGGGGAGAGCTGATAGGCGTAGGCATCCGCGCGCGTCTCAACCCAATCGGCGACGCGCGCCACTTGGAATCGCTCATATCGCAGATGGCGCGCGACGACGATTCGGCCGTCGTCGGTCACGCGAAAGGGTGTGGCCGGCGGGGCCGTATCCTCATCGTCCAGGTCGCTCAGCCAGCGCAGCGGCTTCTCGACGATATAGCGGATCAACGCGCCCTCGACGCGCTCCCAGTTCTCGAAGCCGTGCAGAAACTCGCCGGTGCGCACATCGCGCACATGCCAGGTGTCGTAGCGACCATCCGGCCGGGCGAAGTCGGGGTAGTGGCGATGGACGTATGCGATGAAGTCGGAGATGAGGGGTTGATTGGGGAGTGGGGAGTGGGAAGTGGGGAGTGCGCGAGTCGAATCTCCAACCTCTAGTCTCCACTTCTCCCACAGGCCGACGATCGCCTTGCGCGCGCGCACAGGGTCGTTCGACCAGGCGTGCGTCATCTCCAGCGCCAGCCCATCCACATGCGCGAGGTCGTTCCATTCAGGATCGTTCAGCCAGGCGTCGAACAAGGCGTCGCGCTGCACATCCGGCGGGCTTTGCAACCATCGCGCGACGGGCTGAGGCACCAGCCGCAGCCGGTGCTGCTCCAGCCGCGTCCAGCCCAAGCGCGCGATCAAGTGGGTCAGAAAGGCGAAGCGACCGTTGGCGTCGTTCTCGATCGCGCCACCGGCGTCGCGCAGCATCGGTGCGACGGCGCGGCGCGAGGCAGCATCCCATACATCTACATCGCCGGCTTTCGCCCTCACTGCGTGGTTGCGGATGAAGCAGAGCAGCGTGACGACATCGTCGAGGCACTTCGATTGGCGCAGGTCGGATGGTGAGGACTGGGCCTGCGCAGCAGCGAATTCCTCGTGCGAGGCGCGCGATTCCGCGCCCAGCAACGCGAGCATGTCACCCGGCACGAACACCACCTCGGTGGGCGCGCCGCTCAGCCGGTCGAAGGCGCGGAAGATGAACCCGCGATACCACAGGTGCTCTGCGGCGTTGGCCGGCGATCGCCAGGGGCGTTCGCGTTCGAGCCGGCCAGGGCCCATCGGCCGGATGCTGCCGAAGCGTCGCTCGAACGCCGCAGCGGGCATCCGGCCGCGCGCAGCCACCAAAGCATCGAGCGCGCTGCGCGCGTCCGGCGGCAGTGATTCGCGGGCCGCGGCCAGCCGCTCGCGCTGCAGCATGTGGAGCGCGAGCGAATGCGCGGCGTCGCGCGCCGACGTCGCCTCGACCGGCGCATCCCACAGATCGGCCATCGCCATCAACCTTGGCAACGGCTCGTCGAGCAAACACGCGCGCAGGCTTCTCACGGGAGTTCTAAGTTTTGAGTTTTGAGTTTTGATTCAGGGCCATGCGCCGTTCAAAACTCAAAACTCAGAACTCGACACTCAAAACTTCAACGCGCTCATCGTGCCGCGCACTAACGCCGCGCTCTTGTTGAGCATCTCCTGCTCATGCGGCAGCAGCTTGATCTGGATGATTTCTTCGATGCCGTTGCGGCCGAGCTTGACCGGCACGCCGAAGTACATGTCGTTCAGGCCATATTCGCCTTCGAGGTAGGCGGCGCAGGGTAGGATGAGTTTGCGATCCTTGAGGATGGCCTCCACCATCTCGGCGACCGACGCGCCCGGCGCGTAGTAGGCGCTGCCGGTCTTGAGCAGGTTGACGATCTCCGCGCCGCCTTGCCGCGTGCGCTGCACAATCGCCTCGATGCGCTCCGGTGGCAACAGTTCGGTGATCGGGATGCCGGCCACCGTCGAGTAGCGCACCAGCGGCACCATCTCGTCGCCATGGCCGCCCAACACGAACGCATGCGTGTTTTGCACGCTCACCTTCAGCTCCTGGGCGATGAACGTGCGCATCCGCGCGCTGTCCAACACGCCGGCCTGGCCCATCACGCGGTTCTTGGTGAAACCGTGCCGACTGAGGATCTTGTAGGCCAAATACGCCATCGTGTCGAGCGGGTTGGTGACGATGATGACGATAGCGTTGGGCGATGTGGCGGCGATGTTGGTGGCGACATCGGTGATGATCTTCTGGTTGACGCCGACCAGGTCTTCGCGGGTCATGCCCGGCTTGCGGGCCACGCCGGCCGTGACTACCACGATGTCGCTGTCCTTCGTATCGGCGTAATCGGTAGTGCCGGTGATCTTGGTGTCATAGCCGACGACCGGGCCGGCTTCTTCCAGGTCGAGCGCCTTGCCCTTGGGCATGGTTTCGGTAGCGGGGATGTCGAGCAGGACAATGTCGCCCAGTTCGCGTTCGGCCAGCCAGTGTGCCGTGGTCGCGCCGACGAACCCAGCGCCGACGATGGTAATCTTGTTGCGCATGATAACAAAAACCTCTATGCAAGGGAGTGATGCGCCTATCATACTGCGCATGAGCCATCCTGCACCCAGCGATTAGAATGCGATTCGAATGGCTACCTTCGCGCTCCTCTACTCCGACACCGGAGGCGGACACCGCACCGCTGCCGACAGCATTCAACAAGCCTTCGCTGCGCTCAACGGCAAGCCGCACCGCGTGGAGGCCATCAACGCCATCGGTTATCTCCCTCGCCCTTTCAACCACAGCGAAGCTACCTACCGCGTCGCCATCAACCACGCGCGATGGTTGCACTACTTGAACTACGTCGCGCTCGATGACGTGCAGCGCATGCAAGCCATGGGTGCGCTGCTCAGCCGGCTGGATGGCGAACGCTTGCATGCGCTATTTCGGAAGCATCCGGCCGACGTCTATGTATCGTGCCAGCCGCAGTTCAACCCGTTCGTGCCGCAGGCAATGCGCCTATGGGCACCCCACGCCCGATATGCCCACGTCGTCACCGACCTCAGCCACATTCACAGCTTCCACGTCACGCCGTTCGCCGACGTCGTCACCACGCCCACCGAAGAGGCGCGCGAGGAGCTCATCGCCCGCGGCATGCCGCCCCAGCGGGTGATCACCACCGGCCAGCCCGTCATCCCGTCGCTCGAGGAACGCGTGCAGCGCGGCGCCTGCTCGCGCGCCGAGCGCGGCCTGCGCGACGACCTCCCCGTGGTTCTGCTGCTGGGCGGCGGCGAAGGTGCGGGATTGCTGGACAAAACGGCGCGGGCGATCGTCCATGCCGGCCTGCCCGTGCAACTGGTCGTCATCTGTGGGCGCAACTACGTGCTACGCCAGGCGCTGAGCAGAGATATCGCCGGCCCGACCACCCAGGTGTTGGGCTTCGTGGACGACGTGCCGGAGTGGATGGGCGCGTCCGATGTGTTGATCACCAAAGCCGGCTCCACCACGCTAGCCGAGGGCTTCGTCGCCGGCCTGCCGATCATCATCTTCGACGCGTTGCCCGGCCAGGAAGAGGGCCCGCGCGACTATGCCGTGGGCCACGGCGCAGCAGCATGGTGCCCGACGCCGGCGTCGGTCGTGGCGCAACTCAAGCAGTGGTTGAACGACTCTGCCGCGCTGGAGCGCGTTCGGCGCGCCTCGAAGGCGCTCGCACGCCCGCATGCCGCGCTAGACATCGCGCGCGCGCTGATGGCGCTATGCGAATGACCGCGTCAACGTGAGGGAGTAGCGGAACGGCCCGTGCGTGCGCACCTCGAAATCGCTCCAGCCTGCCCGGCGCGCCAGATCGGCCGCCTCTTCAGGCGTGTAGGCGCGCCGGGCCGATTGCACACCATCGGCGCGCGTCAGACGGTTGCGGCTGGTCAGGCGCGTCAGCAGCCAAGCGCCGATGAGCGTGCCTGCGCTGCGGGTCAAGTCCAGGCATACCACGCGCAGCCGGGCGACGCGCGCGAACTCGCGCAGCAGCGCGATCGCGTTTGGCGGAGCGAGATGGTGCAGCAGGTGGATGCAGGTCACCACGTCCACGCCGGCGTCGGCGAACGGCAGGCGCGTGCCCTGAGCACAAATCCCGTTAAGCTCAGGGTGATCCCGACGCGCGACGCGCAGCACATCCTGCGACACATCCAGCCCCAGCCAGCACACCGTGCTGGAGGTTCGCCGGGCATGGGCGATGAAGCCACCCGAGCCGCAGCCGACGTCTAAGCCGGTGTGAGCCGCGCTTGTGAGAGGCAGATCGGCCGTAGCCAATTGCAACGCCAGCGCAGAGACGCCCAGCCAGCGGTCGTAGCGCGCCATATCGCGCAGGTTGCCGCGCAGCTCATCGAGGTCGCGATAGGCGCGCTCGTCCAGAAGCTCAGACGCCGGTGAACGGCAGCGCAGGGAGCCGAGCATGGCGTAGGCGCATCAGCGCGCAGCGAATTGCCTGCGCCTGCGCAGCACGTAGCCGGCCAGCATGAGCACCGCCAGGCCGATCAGCAGCCACTCGTGCGGCTCGGGCACGCCGGTTACCATCGGCTGCGTCTCGCCGATGTTCTCTTGCTCACGCTGGAAGCGATCGGCGCGCTGCGATAGCTCGTCCAGCCGCTGCATCTGGCCGGCGTTCACCAGCACGATCATCGAAGAGTAGGGCGTGACGATGGCTTGTTCGGTCGCGATCTCGTGCAGCGCATCCAGGACGCTCAGGTCGCTCAGCCGGCTGCGCTGCTCGCGCATCTCGCTCAGGATCAACTGGCGCGCAGCGAGTGCCGCGAACGGATCATTCGGCGCGTGCGTCACTTCGCCATTAGCCGGCAATGCCGACGCCGGCGCGACGATCCACTCATAGCCGTCCAGAACATCTACGCGGCCTGTTGCCCGCCCGGCCTGCGCCTGCAGAGCGATGCGTCGCAGGGCTTCGTCCACGCGCTCGGCCACGCCGCCACCGGACGACTGGATCGCCTCGAGCGTGGCATCGTCATAGCCCAAGGTGAGGTCGCCGTCGAGGTGCACCATCCACACCGGCGCGTCGAACTTGGGGGCCTGCGCGGCATGGGTTTGCTTGGCGTAGGCCGTGCCGTCGGTCAGCACGATCACGGCGTCGTAACGCTTGCCGGCGCGTAGCTGGTCGAATTGCGCCAGCAGCTCCGCCGGATTCTGCCCGCCGAAGTAGAACAGCGCCGCGTCATCCAGCGCAGCGAGTGTGCTCACCGACGGCGTCTCCCCGCGGTTCGGCGCAGCAGTGAGATAGATGTCGGCGTCGCCAAGCATCGCCTTGAGCTGCGCCAGCGCCGACTGCACCGCCGCAGCGTGCGCGGCCATGCTGCGCGACCGGTCAAGCACGATCGCCGCGCGGAAGTCTGCTGGCAGCTTGACCGGCGCATCGGCAACGGGGCGCGCTACGACGACCGTGCTATCGGCGAACACCACGCGGTGCGCCCGGCGTTCTGGCTTGGATTGGGCGGGGATGAACGCCGGCAGCCATTCGCTATCCTTGACCTGCATGGGCGCGCCGTTCACCAGGCGCACCGTATCGGCGTCCCAAAACGCGTTGCGCTTCTCGGCCAGGCGCGGCATCGCCCAGCCGGCGTCGCTCGCCATCACCCGCCACGTTAGCCACAGGTGCATCTGCGCGCCTTCATGAACCTGCGATCGTCGCGTCGTCGCGTCCCAGGTAATGCGCTTGGGTTCGATCGGGAACACGCGCAGCCGGTACTGGCGCGGGCCGATCTGCTCGAGCAGCGCCGGGTCTTGCTGCACCTGGATTTCGCCGCGATAGACTTCCTGCGCTGCGCCGCGTGGCGCGACGCGGAATGTGAAGCGCTGGTCGCGATCTGGGCTGTTGCCGAGCCAGACGCCGGTCAGGACGGCGGATTCGGGCAGGCTGAAGTAGTACACCACTTCTTCCTGCACCGGCATTAGGTTCTGGTAGGTCTCGTAGAGCTCGACGTCGGCCCAGTCGCCGTGCTCGGTGATGGTCAGCTCTTGGCGCAGGATGCGCACCTCGCGGTCGTCCACGGCTTGCCAGGCCTGCGTCGCGCGATCTACCATCCACGTCGAGCGCACAGTGTGCACGATGGTCTCGCGTTCAGCCTGGTTGATCGGCCGGTCAAAGAACTGCTCGTACAGCTCCGCAGCGCGCTGCGAGTCGTTGACGAACGCCTGCGATTGCCAGCGTCGCGTTTCGTCCTTCGGATACGCTTGCGTGGGCCGGTAGATTAGCGGCTGGGCGACGAACTCGTACCAACGCATGATCGTCTCGGCCTCTGCCTCGGATAGGCCGAGCGATTGATACATGCTGCGGACGTGGAACGTCTCACCTGCAGCGTTCATGTAACGATACGGCGCGAGGTAGGCGTTGAGCAGGCCGGCGCGGATGGTCTCTTGCTGGTTGAGCAGCGCTTCCGCTTCGGCGCGTGACTTAGGCGGCGAGGCGAGCAGCGCGAATGCGCGTTGCTGCGGCTGCTGGTTGGCGATCACGAAGACCGTCGCACAGGCGGCTGCCGTGGCCGCCGGCAACGCGACGGCCAAGATGCGATTGAAGCGCGACCACAGCGCGCGGACTTCGCCCAGCCAGTGCGCTGCGTAGATTGCCGGCGTCACGACCAGCCCGGTCACCAGCAGCGTGCCCGAGTACATCAGCAGCGCGAAGCCGAAGACGGAGAACGGCAAGAAGACCAGGTCCTGGATGCGGCCCGAGCGAATCATGTTGGGGATCGCGCTGATGGCCGAGACAAATGCGTTGGCCATCTGCACCGTTATCGGCAACACGTGGAAGGCCAGCCAGACTGCGGCATAGACGCCGGCGAGCAGCAGCCCCGTCAGCCCCACTGCGCGCAGCACCGTGACGAACAAGCCGCGTTCGTCGCTGCGCCGATCCAGCAAGCGCCAGAGCAGCGCGCCCATGCCGGCGAAGGCAATGAGCAAGATGGTGTTCACCGGCGGCGTCGCCTCGCCGACCATGAAGAAGCGCACGCACAGCACGAGCAGCAGCGGGCCTTCGACGCCGTAGAACAGCGCGAGCAGCCGATTGGGTTGTTTGAGTAGCACGGTGAGGCCGAGCACAACCGACGCGATGGGAATCAACACGATCAAGCCGCCGAAAATCAGGATCGAGGTATGCACCCATCCCTCGCGCACGGCTTGGGCCAAGCTCAGCAGGATGATCGGCGTGAAGCCGAGCGTGAAGAACAAAAGAAAGATGATGTTCCACGACCAGAAAATCGCGTAACCCCAGAATGGCCA
>JANWYN010000067.1 GCA_025055235.1 Candidatus Roseilinea sp.
ACGTGTGCAGCCAGCCGGCCCGACGTGCCACACCGGCCGCGAAAGCTGTTTTTGGCAGGACGTAGACGGCAACGTGCTCCGGCCGCCTGCAGCCGGTTTCCTCGACGAACTGGCGGACATCGTGCAGGCGCGCCGCGTCGCTTCGCCCGACGAAAGCTACACCGCGCGCCTGTTCGCGCAAGGTCGCTTCAAGATCGCCCAGAAGGTCGGCGAAGAGGGGCTAGAGACGGCACTGGCCGGTGTCGCCCAGGACGACGACCGGCTGATCGAGGAGAGCGCCGATCTTCTCTTCCACCTGCTCGTGCTGTTGGACGAGCGCGGTGTGACGCTGCGCGATGTGCTGGCCCGGCTGGCCGAGCGGCACGCGCGGGCGAAATGACGCAAGGCCGGATGCCATACGCCGGAAGCGTGCTACGTTTGCAGCGCACCGAAAAGAAGAGTGCCTGCCATCGCCGCAAAATGCGCGGAGGGGCAGGCAGTTTGCAGGGTGCCTAGACGGTCTCGAACCCTCAACCTCCTGAGCCACAGTCAGGCGCTCTGCCATTGAGCTATAGGCACCACGTCGTGCTCGAAATTCTAGCACATCCTGCGGGTGCATTCGCGTATAGGGGCAAAAAGGTGTAGCGCAAAACGGATGTTGCCGGTGTGACACCCACAAATCTGCGTTACACCCGAAATCCAACGCGTTCTTTGTCCGCGGGATGCATTCGCATATCGGGGCAAATGGGGCAGAATGTTGTGTGGCAAGGCGCAGACACCGTTCCGCGCTGATGACGCATCGGCGATGGCGTGCTGAAGACTTGTGCCCCAAATGTCCCCAATCTCATTTCCCAAGGGAGGTAAGAGCGCGCCCCACCCAAACTGCACATTTGCCCCCGCGGGCAAATGTATCCGTCCCGCGCATCAATCCGGCTGCGCCGCGCATCCAAGCCGCCCGAACTCGCCGTAGGCGCGTGTGCAGAATTCCGCGCCGGCTGCGACTATTAAGGCGTAGGGGGAGGGAAATTCGAGAGGTTGTCATTCTGAGAAGCCCTTCGGACTAGGAGATCCGCGAGGGGGGAGGGGGGAAGGACCTCCAAGTCGCCAGGCTCCTCAGAATGACAACCTCTTGCTGTCTGTTGCTAACCCCTCTATGGCACTAACCCCGGACTCGGAATCGCCTGAGCGCGGAAATCTGTTGCGCAATTATCCGTGTCCAGGTTCGGCGGCCATCGCTGTAGCGTATGGCCTGCCGGAATCGTAACCGGATATGGCGTTATGCCATTCAGATTCCCACTTAGCCAGACGACTGCATCTACTATTCTATCATCTTTGTCCAGCAACACAACCTCATCGCCAGCATTGGCAAGATTGATCGTCCCTTGCGCCCACGCGGTGTATGGCGACAGCTCGGGCACGGCAGGATCGTAGTCGCTCAGCTCGTAGTCCGGCTTCTTTCCCCAATCGGCAAAGAAGGCCGCCGCATTCTGGGCAATGACGATCGCCCGGCCGGGTTGCAATATCGCACCGCTCGGGAAAGCAACCATGCCCTCGCCGGTCGAGCCACGCACGGCCGCATCGCCGATCTTGTAGCCGCCGATGGAAATCGGCAGCGGCGTCGGGTTATAGACCTCGATCCACTCGCGGCCCGATTCATCACCGCCGGACGGGTTGAAGAGCACCTCGCTGATGAGCGGGTAGCCGGCCGGGCGATGATCCTTCGATACGATGGGCAGATACACCGGGCGGGCGAGCTGGAAGTCGTGCATGAAAACCGTGCGCAGATACGCGTAAGCCTCGCTCGACTCGACCAGCACGCTCATCTCACGATTGCGCTTGGCGCTGACCTCCGAGCCGTTCCATGAGCCGATGAGGGCAAAGTGGCGGTTTCCCAAGCGCAGCAGGATGAGCTTGTTGTGGACGCCCAGTCCGGTTGGATTGCCGGTAGCTGCTTGCACGTCCCACCCATTGATCCGCGCTAACTCGAGGACGTAGCGCACGGTTGCGTCGTTGCTCCGTGGCTGTGTTGGGGCGTCGTAATGCCTATCCAACAGCATACGCACCCGTGCGCCGCGCGCAGCCGCGTTTAGGATGGCGAGCAGACGCGGATTGGGGTCGTTGCCCGGCGCGCTCGACGTCGCGCCCCAGTAGTGCGGCTCGTCGAGCTGTTCGATCAGGATCTCGTCGCCCGCACCGGCCAGGTTGATTAAGCCGATGATGCCGGTCGTCGAGGCGAGATGATTCTCCGGCGAGCTGAGCAGCGTCATCGAGACCGGCGCGGCGACCTCCAGCGGCGCGAAGCGCACCGTGTAGCTGATGCCGCCCGACGTGTAGTCCGGCGTGAACCCGGCAGGCGGCGGGCCATAGGGCGCGCAGGTGGCGCACCAACGGATGATGTCGGGATGCGCCGGGTTGATGTCGGCCTCGAAGATCGCCCGTGCGCGAGCCACGACCGCCGGCGCATCGGTCACTGCGATCGTGCCACGCTGCCCTGCTGTGCCGTCGCTCTTGTCGTCGTCCGGCAACCCGCGCGGGCCGAAGTTCTCCGACCCGATCAGCAGGCGTGCCTCATCCACGATGGCGAACTTGGCGTGCAGGAAGGCATAGCGGGCGTTGATCTTGTCGGCCTGAACCGAGCGCATGAACCAGCAGCCGCTCCGGCCGGTCGGGTCGGCGCTGGTGATCCGCTGGCAGATCCAGCGCGTCTGATCCTTCAAGCCGCCGACCGGCGCGCCGTCCAGCAAGACGCGCACGACCACGCCTGCTGCGGCTTTATCCGCCAGCAGCTCGCCCAGTCGCGCGTGCTCGAAGGTGAACGAGGCCAGGTCAATCGAGCGCGCCGCTGCGGCCAGCGTTTGCCTCACGACGTCGTAGCTGTTGTCCGGCGCAATCGCGAGCTTGAGCGAACCGCTGTCGCTCGCCGGGATGAAGAATCGCTCCACTTGCCAGCCGGGGTAGATCGGCTTGCGCGCGTCGGCGGGGTCACCGCGATGGTTGAACCAATCCTGCGCCGTGTCGGTGTCGGCCACCGGCAGGCCGGTCGCCGGGTCGAGCCGGCGCATCAGAATTTGCCCGTCGTCGGGGATGGTCTGCGTCACGGTGTAGGGCTGCAGCGGCGGGCCGACCCAGCCGCTCAGCACCGCGCCGTCGCCATAGACGAGCGCATCCACCACTTCAGCGTTGGCGTTGATCAATCGCAACGTCTCGCCGGCGTTGCTGAGGCTGAAGCTGGCCGTTTGGTCCGCAACCGCGCCGCTCGAAAACGTGGACTGGTCGCGCTGGATGAGGAAGTAGCCGTTGCCGGCGATGACGCCGTTCAGCGTGATGCGGTCGCCGCCGGAGCTGGTGATCTGCCAGCCGGTGAGCGTGATGCTATCGGCCGAGTTGTTGTAGAGCTCGATCCACTCATGATTCGGGTTCGCTCGGGTGCCGCCCCAGGCCACCTCGTTGATGACGACGGTGAGCGTGGTGGGCGACGCCAGCCCGGCGACGGAGTTCGCGGCGCGCGGCGTCCCGGCGATCGGGTTGCCGCCCGCGTCGAACGCGATCGAGGTGAGCACGTTTGCATCGGCCCAGTTGCCGGCTGTGTCGGGCGCGCCGGCGTCAATGCGTTCC
Source organism: Candidatus Roseilinea sp. (assembly GCA_025055235.1). Classification (GTDB taxonomy): domain Bacteria; phylum Chloroflexota; class Anaerolineae; order J036; family Brachytrichaceae; genus JAAFGM01. Next base: position 3,595 of record JANWYN010000067.1, read on the forward strand.
ATCGAGCGATAAGTCGGGCTGCCGGAGCCGGCGTCCCAACTGCCGCCACTGGTGTTGGCCGAGTCCAGCAGCACCGCGTTGGTGCGCTGCAGCGTGATCGAGCCGCCGGCGTTGGCGAAGATCAGGCTGGTATAGCTGATGGTGGGCGTGAAGCCGAACTGCCGGGCGAAGGCTGCGGGATTCCTGGCGATCCAGACGCGCTCGCCGGCGGGGAGCGTGAACGCCGGAAAGGTCCACATGCGATTGCTCGCATCGCGCAGCGACCAGTTCGCATCGAAGACCACACTGCTCGACGAGACGTTCGTCAATTGGACGGCCTCGTCGTTGTTGCCGTCGTAGCCATGGTAAGCCAGCGCGCTGATGACGACGGCCGAGCCCGTCGAGGCCGAGCTTGCCGAGGCCACCGCGGGCTTCGACGAGCTCAGCCCGCGCAGCGGCCGGTGACCTAATGCGCTTCCGGCGCACACTATCGCCGCCATCAGCAACGCGCAGCGCGTCCCTTTCATGCCACCCCCTTTCCATCCGCACCGGTGCATCACCGGCCGGACGGCGCGACAACCGGACCGGGCGAAGGCGCTTCGTTTGCGCCCAGTATGGCAACGATCGCGCAAATGGCAAGCGGCTCTAGGACACGCGCAACACGCCGCTGTAGCCGAACATGCGCCCGAAGACCGGATGGCTGATGACGACCTCGGTGTGGATCGTGCGCTCGTCCACGGCGCGTTCAATAGCGACGCTGTGAATGTGAAAGAGGCCGGGCAGCGCCGTGTAGCGCTCGCCGCGGATCGCAAACTGCGGGCCGGCGGTCGTTTGACGCAGCGCCTGCCCATCGGGGCTCACTTCCAGCGCCAGCGTAATCCCGATGTTCGGCGGCCGGTTGAACGTATCGAGCACGCGCGCCGGCAGACCATCGCGCGCGGGGCGGGTGAGCGTGTAGCTGACGACCGCGCCGCTCGGGTAACGGAATTCGCGCTGCCACTCATAGCACACTTCGCCGCGATCTATCAAGCCGCGGTTGCGCACATAGACCGGCACCTGGTCGGCCGGGATAGGCATAAACGGCGCCAGCGCGCGCGCCCAGGCGAAGCGGTTCCACGCGCGCATCGGGCCCTCGATGACCACCTCCTGGCCGGGGGCAAGGTCGTAGTGGCGCTGCAGCACCGGCGCGAGCCGGTCGAACGCTTCGACGAGCGCCATCCGAAAGAGAGATTGCTGCGCCATCGTCAGCCTCGCGCGCCGAAGATCGCCCGGCCGATGCGCACCATGGTCGCGCCTTCGGCGATGGCCGCTTCGAAGTCGTCCGTCATGCCCATCGAGAGGTGGTCGAGCGATAGGTCGGGCAGGCGCGCGCACAACGCATCGCGCAGCGCGCGCAGGCTGGCGAAGACTGGGCGCGCCTCGTCCGGCCGTTCGACGATCGGCGCCATGGTCATCAAGCCGCACACTCGAAGGTTGGGCAGGGCAGCGATCTGGGCGACCTGGCTCGCGAACGCATCCAGGCACGCCGGGTCGCGCTCCCAGCCGTGGAGCGGGAAACCATTCTTCGAGGCCTCGCCGCTGACGTTGCACTCCAGCAACACCGGCTGGACGACGCCCTGCGCCGCGCAGCGCGCGTTCAGCTTGCCGGCGAGCTTGAGCGAATCCAGCGAGTGAATCAGGTGAAAGCGCCCCGCCGCATCGCGCGCCTTGCGCGACTGGAGATGGCCGACCAGATGCCAGCGCAGGCCGGCCTCGGACGCTTCGCTGCCCAGCAGCGCTTCGACGTGCGCCATCTTCTCCAGCGCCTCCTCGACGCGGTTCTCGCCGAAGTCGCGCTGGCCGGCGGCGATGGCCTCGACGATGGCTTCCGCAGGAAAGGTCTTGGACACTGCGACGAGCGTGACGCTCTCGGGTGGGCGCCCGGCGCGCAGGCAAGCCTCGGCGATGCGCTCGCGCACCTGCGCCAGCGCGCGCTGCACGTCAGACATGATCCTCGATCGCGGTGCGCATCAGGAGATGCCGGGGATCGGCTGGCGATAGACCGTCGTGGGCGTGGACTGCCCGACCGCCATCATCATGATGAAGTTGATGTTGACGTGGGGCGGGCGCGTGGCGCAGAACACGATGGCGTCGGCTACGTCGTCCGCAGTCATCGGCTTCACCCCTTCGTATACCTTCTTGGCGCGTTCCACATCGCCGTGGAAGCGCACGATGCTGAACTCGGTCTCCACCAAGCCGGGATCCACAGACGAAACGCGGATGGGCGTGCCGAGCAAATCCTGCTTCAGGCTCTCGGTGAGCGACTTGATGGCTGCTTTGGACAGGCAATACACTGCACCGTTCTGGTAGGCGTAATGGCCGGCCACCGATCCCAGGTTGATGATGTGGCCGCGCTGTCGCTCGATCATGCCCGGCAGGATGGTGCGCGTCACATACAGCACGCCCTTGATGTCGGTGTTGATCATCTCTTCCCAGTCGTCAATCGAGCCTTCGTGGAACTTGTTCAGGCCGCGGCTGAGGCCGGCGTTGTTGATCAGGATGTCAATCTCGCGAAAGCCGTCGGGGAGCGACGCCACGGCGGCCTCGACGGCGTGCCGGTCGGTCACGTCGAGCTTGATGATGTGCGTCGGGACGGGGAGCGACTCGGCCAACTTCTGCAAGCGTTCGTAGCGCCGCGCGCACAGCACCAGTTTTGCGCCTTGCGCGGCGAAGGCCCGCGCGCACGCTGCGCCGATGCCGCTGCTCGCGCCGGTGATGAAGACGATCCTGTTTTGGAGTGAGATGCTGCTCATAGCAGCGCAAGTGTAAATTGAGAATTGAGAATTGAGAATGCAGAAGCAGAAATCAGAAGTCAGAAGTCAGAAATCAGAAGGTCAGAGAGCGTAGATCGGAAGTTGGGAGTAGGGAGTGGATGGTTAGTTCACCGCGATCTCCACCTGGCCGGTCATGCCGGGCAGGAGGAGTTCGTTCGTCGGGTCGAGTTCGACGATGACGGTGAACAGCGCGTCTGCGCCGAGCGTGCCGGATGACTGCGGCAGAATGGCGCGCACCCGGCCGGCCAGCGGCGCTTGAATTGCCCGCAGGCGCACCAGCGCCGGCGCGCCCACCTTCACATCTGCGATGTCGCGTTCGGTGAGGTTGGTCGTGCGCAGGCGGATGTCGTCCAACTGCAGCAGCGTGATCGCCGGCGTGCCGGGCGCGGCAATCGCGCCGGGCGCGATGCTCACGCTTTGCACCGTGCAGTCGCATGGTGACACCAGCCGGGCTTTGCTCAGGTTGCGCTCGGCGCGCGCGACGGCGACGCGGCTCTGCTCCACCTGCAACGCCAGCACGCGTCGCTGCTCCTCGGTAACGCCGGCTTCTAGCTTGGCCAGGTTCGCCTGCGCCGCGACCACGTCGGCATTGGCCTGTGCCAGGCGCGCCTGAGAAGGCGGCCGCTGCGCGTCCTGGTAGCGCAGGTAGGCCGCGCGCTCGTTCTGCTCCGCGCTCGCGACGTTGTGCTGCGCGTATTTGCAGTCGGGGTCGTTGGGGGTGACCTTCTCCGACTCCGGCTGCGCTGCCGACCAGCCGCATTCCACGTCACGAGCAATCTGCGCGGCATAGAGCTGGTTGCGTGCCTGGTTCCAATTGCGCAGCGCTTGTTCGATCTCGGTGGCCGACGGCCCGCGCTTTAGCTCTTCGTAGCGCGCCAGGGCGGCGTTCAGCGCGGCGCGGGCATTGTCGAGATCAGACCGGCTGGCCGGCGCTTGTGACTGGCGCGCCTGCGCTTCGGCCAAGGCAAGCTGCTCCTGGGCTTGTTGCAGCGCATTCCTGAGCTGGCTGTCGTCCACCTCGGCGAGCACCGCGCCGGCCTTCACGCGCTGGCCGGGCGCGACGTTCACTGTGACGACGCGCGCGCTCACGTCGAAGCTGAGCTGGATCGGCGGCGTCGCCAGGGCCAGCGCACCCTCGGCGACGATCGTCGTTCGCGGCGCGAGGGCACGCGTGGGCAGCGGCGCTACGGTCGCTGAGGGCGTCGCTGCGCCGGGGAGTCCCGGGCCTGGGCCGGGTATCGGCGCGCTACAGGCAGCAAGCGAAAAGATCAACCCGGCAATGAGCGCCCGGAGCGCGGATCGAGAACCCATCACCCGACTTTATACGACCGAATCGGGTTGAAGTCGCAGCGCAGCGCTCGGCGCGCGTCGGTTACCGGATCACGTCTTGCGGATCACGCACATGACCTTGCCCTGGATCATGGCGTTGCGCGCATCTACGTAGAACGGCTTCATAGTCGGATTCTCCGGCTTGAGCTTCAAGCGTTTGCCGTCCTTCTCGCGGTAGACGCGCTTGAGCGTGGATTCGTTGCGGTCGGTGAGGAAGATGGCTGCCAAATCGCCGTTCTTGATCTCATCGGTGCGTTGCATGATCACGATATCGCCGTCGTTGATCAGCGCGTCAATCATCGAATCGCCCTGCACTTCGAGCGCGTAGAGGCCGTCGGCGTTGCCCACGAGGCTGCGGGCAACCTGGATGGTGTTTTCGACGTCGGCCAGGGCGTCGGGGTCGGGCGTCGGCGCCGGCTCGCTGGCCACGATCCGCCCGACGATCGGCACAGAGACGATGTCGCGCGGGCTGACGCGGTGCGGATGGGTCAGCACCACGCCGCGCGAGCGCCGTTCGTAGCGGTTGAGCAGATTCGCCCGTTCCAGCGCCTTCAGGTGATAGCTCACCATCGAGGTGGAGCTGATGCCCGCGCCCTTTTGGATTTCGCGAATGGTGGGCGGCACGTCGTGTTCGTCCATGTAATGGCTGATGAACGACAGGATGCGCTGCTGAGGCTCGGTCAAGTGTTCGATCGCCGAGTTAGACATCTCTTCCTCCTGTTCGCGGCTGCCTGCGCGAACTTTTGTTCTACTGACTGGCTGGATAATACGCGAACAGGCGTTCTATGTCAAGGCGGCAAAAAAGAAAAGTAGGCCCGGCCAACTGACTAGTTGACATAGAGGCGACCCGTCATACAATGTAGTTGCAATATCCATCTGCTCGCTCGTGGCGCGCGGCCGCAGCCGGGCGCCATCTCTGACAAAGGAGGTGACAAGACAGATGAACGACAAGGTCCCAGAGCGATGGAGGCCACTGTTCACCAACGAGGAGTGGTTGCAGCACCAGCTCGTCGTGTTGGGTTCGTGGATCTTCTTCATCCTGGCCGGGCTGATCCACATCATCATCGCGATGTACAAGCCCTGGATCTCGCCGAATCCGTGACCACAGTTCTTTTGCTCTCAAATAGGAGGTGAGCAGACATGAGAGATCCGAAGTTCATTGACTTCAAGACCGCACTGGGGATCTACGTCGTGACAGCGGTGCTGACGACTTTGTTGATCCACTTCGTGCTACTCAGCTCAAGCTGGAACACGTTCTGGCTGAAGTGAAGCGTTAGTCATCATTCGCCGGTGGAGGGCTGCAGCGCTAGGGAGACTGAACGAGCGAGATCAGTTGGATAGCGCAGCGGTGCACCCTCCGCCGGTTTCTTAATCGAATCGAATAGTCGAGTCTGGGCTGTCGGGTCGTCGAGGCGCTTGCGAAGCGCGGTGGGCCGTGTTCGAGTCAGCGACGCTGCGAGTGTTTTCATCATCTTTTTATTCCATCATTCGCCCCGCCTCCGCACGGACGACCGCATAAGCGACGACAAGCCCGCGCACACCCCAAGCCCTGGCTCTGAAAGGAGACGGGCATATGTTGTCGTTCGAGGCGAAATATCGCCAAGAGGCGATGGCTGTCCCTGCACGCGCCTCATTCGGCCTGCTGAAGATCTGGATCGGCCGCTTCTACCTCGGCTTTTGGGGTGTGGTGGCGCTAGTCTTCGGCGTGCTGGGATCAGGCGTGTGGTTCTGGCAGGTGTTGTTCGTTGACCCCAACCGCACGAACAACCCGTTGCTGAACTTCATCCGTGGACAGATCGCGCCGCCGCCGCCGAGCGTCGGCCTGGCCATCACCTTCGACCCGAACAAGGGCTTCTGGTGGCTGTTTGTGGTCTTCTGCGCGACGGTGACGTTCTTCGCGTGGATGATGCGACAGATAGACATCTCGCGCCTGCTCAAGATCGGGTATCAGGTGCCGATTGCCTTCGGGGCGGTGTTGTCCTCATGGGTGACCATCCAGATCGTGCGCCCCATCCTGCTCGGCAGTTGGTCCGAGGGCTTCCCGCTCGGCGTGATTGCCCACCTGGACTGGCTGTCGGCTTTCGGCTATCGCTACTACAACTTCTTCTACAACCCCTTCCACGCCATCGGCATTACGTTGTTGTTCGGCAGCGCGTTCGTGCTCTCGCTGCATGGCGCGACGATCCTCAGCGCCGCGCGCAAGAAGAGCGAGGGCGTGACCGAGGCGAACGTCAACCGCTTCTACTGGGACTTCTTCGGCTACAGCATTGGTGAAATCGGCATCCATCGCTTGGCCTTCTGGGCGGCGGTGATGTGCGTGCTGATGAGCAACCTTTGCTTCGTGCTGTCCGGCACGGTCGTCCAGGACTGGAGTGCTTTCTGGGACTTCTGGAACTACGCGCCGTGGTGGAGGGGCTTTGGCTACAACTAGCGTGGATGGCAGAACTCAGACCCAGACTCCGGCCGGTTCCTGGCCTCTGGCTTCTGAATTCTGACATCTGACTTCTGGAGAAACTATGGCTACAGAAGTGTATCGCGAGAGCTTCGAGCGGCGCACCAAAACCGTGAGGTATCTCCGCTTCCTGGAGGGGTTGGCCGATACGCAAGTCGGGCCGATCTACCTGGGGATGTGGGGTGCGCTGGCGTTCTTCTCCTACCTGCTGTGCGTGTTCATCACTGCCATCGGCTTCGGCGAGCAGGTGGGCTACAACCCGATTCGTTTCCTGCGCGAACTGCCAGTGCTGACGCTCTACCCACCGCCGCCATCGGCCGGTTTGCGGATGGCGCCGCTGCAAGAGGGCGGCTACTGGCAGCTCGCCACGTTGTTCCTCTCGTTGACGCTGGTGTTCTGGACGATCCGCATCTGGACGCGCGCCGTGGCCAACGGCCTGCGCCCGATGGTGCCGATCGCCTTCAGCGCGGCGCTGTTCCTCTATGCAGCGATCTACATCATCCACCCGATCTGGGTGAACTCGTGGAACGAGGCGCCGCCGCACGGCCTGCGCGGCATCCTGCTGTGGACGAACCACTTCAGCGTCAAATACGGCAACTTCTACTACAACCCATTCCACATGGTCTCGATCTTCGCGCTGCTGGGCAGCACGGTGATCCTGGCCATGCACGGCGCCACCATCCTGGCCACGCTGTCCTACGGCGCGCATCGCGAGATTGACGAGATCGAGGACAGCGACGAAGGGACGCACCGCGCGCAGTTGCTGTGGCGCTGGGTGATGGGCTTCAACGCGACGGCCTACAGCATCCACCAGTGGGCGCTAGGCTTCGCCACGCTGGTTGCAGTCGCCGGTGCCATCGGCGTGCTGCTCAGCGGTCCGGCCGAACCCGACTGGTTCCAGTGGGGCTGCCGCGCGGACATCGTACCGGGCTTGCAAAAAGCCTGTGAGCCATAGGAGGCTGTCATGTCTTTCGAGAATGACCCCGCCCCTCCCGGCGCCGTCGCCGTTTACGACGAACGACAGCGCCAGATCCTGCGCGGCGAGTTGGTCGGCTTGGTCGCCATGACCATCCTCGCACTCGGCGGCGTGATCGCCCTGTCTATGGCGCTTGCAGATTGGCGCGGCTTCCAGGGCTGGCGCGCCGAGAGCACCTACAACTACGCCGGCGTGCAGCAGATTGACTTCGTCGCGTATATGAACCGCCAAAAGCAGCCCATCGCGCAGCCGAGTGCCGAAGCGCTCCAGGCCTACAACCGCTGGCAGCAGCAGAACCCGCAGACGGTGAACGTGCAAGTGCTCAACCAATACCTTGGCCCGCAGTACAACACCACATCCAAGGTATTCGAGTACATGAGCAAGTACTTCACGCCCGGCGTGGGCCAGAGCTGCGAGTACTGCCACAACCTGGAGAACTTCGCCGCCTACGATAAGCCGCAGAAGACGGTGGCCAAGGCGATGCTGATCATGCAGTTCGAGCTGCAGAACAAGTGGATCAGCAGCATCCCCCGGCCGGAAGGCCAGCCGCTGTATCAACTGCAATGCGCGACGTGTCACTACGGCAAGGCGCAGTTCTGGAACACCGACCAGAAGAACAACCCCACCATCGAGAACCTGGCCATGTTCGGCATCGCCGGCGGCGGCAACCCGACGCAGTACGACATGAAGCACTACGGCATCACGCTGAACGGCAAGCCGCCTGCGAGCTATGAGATCGTGGACGACAAGCTGCTGGCTGCGCGGCCCGATGCACAGGGCAACGTCAACTACTTCCAGGTGACGGCGACCAAGGACACGCCGCCCGGCCTGAACGACACCTACCGCAACCAGGCGGCGATGTACCACATGAACACGGCGCTGGCCGTCGGCTGCGACTTCTGCCACTACGGCGGCTACTTCAAGTCGTATGTGCTGGAGGACGGCACGTTCAAGTGGCCCAAGTCGCAAGCACGCCATATGATCGGCATGGTGCAAGACATCGCCATCAACTGGTTCCCACAGATGCCGAAGGCCGACCCGGCGCGCGGCGACCTGGCGCAGCCGAACTGCTGGATGTGCCACCGCGGCAACGTCGTGCCGCCCGGCGCCTTCACACCCGGCGAGGGCGAAGTGCCGCAGAAGGTGAGCGACCCGCAGATCAAGCCGTTGGTGGATCTGCCGGTGCCTGCGCCGAAGCTGCCGTCGCAGTAGCGAATCGGAGATTAGAGATTGGAGATTGTGACTGATCTCCAATCTCTAATCTCCAATCTCTATCGAAAAGCGTTGTGATCAACAAACGCCTCCTGCGACTCAGCCTCTTCCAGCTCGGCCTGGGGTTCAGCGTGGTCGTGTTCAACGGCGCGCTGAACCGCGTGTTGATCGCGGAAGAGGGCATCCCGGCCGGCATCGTCGGCTGGCTGCTCAGCCTGGGCTTGTTCGTCGCGCCGGTCCGCGCGCTGATGGGCTTCCGCTCCGACAAAGAGAAGAAGACCTTCGGCTACCGGCGCCTGCCGTATGCCTGGTACGGCACGATGTTCGTGTTCTGCGGCCTGTCTGCCGCACCGTTCTCGCTGCTGCTGCTGAGCAAGGCGTCGCAGTTGAACAGCGACGTGCCCTTCCCCGTCGCCGTCTTCTTCTGCACGCTGATCTTCCTGCTGTATGCGGTCGGCACGCATGTCGGGCAGACCGGTTACCTGGCGCTGGTCACCGACCTCACCCCAAAGCACGAGCGCAGCCGGGCCATGGCGCTGCTGTGGGTCGCGCTGATCACCGGCCAGATCATCAGCTCGTTCGTCATCGGCTTCTTCCTGCAAGACTTCCATCCGATAAAGCTGATCCAGGTGATGCAATCGGCCTCGGTGATCTTCCTGGTGCTAGCCATCGCGGCCATCTGGAAGCAGGATCAACCCGTGGAACTGGAAGACGACGCAGAGGACTTCTCCAGCCAGATCTGGACGGTGCTGGGGACGCGCAAGATGCGGTTGTTCTTCGCCATCCTGTTCTTCGGCACGCTGGGGCTGACGGCGCAAGATGTCTTGCTCGAGCCATACGGCGGGCAAGTGCTCGGCATGAGCGTTGCGGAGACCACGCGGCTGACGGCGATGTGGGGCATCGGGATGCTGATCGCCATGCTCATCGCCTGGCGGGTCATCCCGCGCCTGGATTCGCCGATCCCGGTCACGCTCGCCGCTTGTTTGGTCGGCCTGGCCGGCTTCAGCCTGATCACCCTGGCCAGCACGAACCAGTCGGTCATCATGTTCATCAGCGGGACGAGCGTGATCGGCATGGCCAGCGGCCTGTTCCTGATCTCCACGCTCTCGCTGATCGTCTACCTTGCCGACATCAAGACGGCAGGCATGTACGTCGGCATGTGGGGGCTGGTGCAGACATCGGCGGCCGGACTAGCCGCGCTGGCCGGCAGCAACCTGCGCGACATCGTCTCGCGCACGACCGGCGACCTGGCGCGCGGCTATACGACCGTCTATGCGGCCGAGATGGTGTTGATCGTCATCGCGTTGGCGTTGTTGATCGCGATGCCGCGCGAGGCATTCGTCACCCGTGCGAAGGGCCAGTCAGCATTCGCCGGGCTGACGGACGTGCCTGGCGCATAGGTGAATGACTCATGGACGGCGGCTAGCGGCTGACACCTAGCAACCAGCCACTAATCGCCGAAGCGGGAGGTTGAAATATGCTCATCCCTAGCACGGAAGCGCTGTTGTGCGTGGTGCTGTTGCTGCTCGGCTCGGCCGGCTTGTTCGTGCTCTTCCTGGCGACCGATCGAAACGCCGTCGAGGAGAGCAAGCTGCCACAGCACGCGACCGAGAAGCGCGACGAGCAAGCCGCTCGTTAGCTTTTGTCAGATGACGGGGACGCGCTGGGGAAGCAGGATCGCTTCGCAGCGCGTCTCCACACTGCTCTTCGCCTCTCCTCGTCCGCCCCGAATTTGATCTGCCTCATACGGCTGCATTTTCTGACGGGGGCATTGCGCGGATTTGCGCAGCGGATGAATCCGCGCGCAACGCATGGCAAAGCCGGCGCACGGCCGGCTTTGCCGCAAATTGCCCGCGACTTCAGTCGCCGGGTAATTTGCCTCCAGCGGGAAATACACCCCCTCACAACGCGCCGGCCCTCCTTCGGTAGAATCAGGCGAATCAATAGGTCGAGGCGACAACCGTGACAACACAACTGCACATCTGCAATCATCCCCTCGCGCTGCACAAGCTCACCATCCTCCGTGACCAGAAGACCGAACCGAAGAAGTTCCGCGAAGTGGTGCGCGAGCTGGCGATGATGCTCGTCATCGAAGCGACGGCCGATTTGCCGTTGATGGAGATGCCGATCACCACGCCTATGGGTGCAGCGACCGGCTACAAGCTTGCCGAGAACGTGGGGCTGATCCCGATCCTGCGCGCCGGCCTCGGCATGGTCGAGGGTGCGCTGGACATGCTGCCATCCGCCGAGGTGTGGCACATCGGCCTCTATCGCGACGAGCGCACCTTGCGCCCGGTGGAGTATTACAACAAGCTACCGGTCAGCCCGACGGTACAGGTGTGCCTGGTGTTGGATCCGATGCTGGCGACCGGCGGCAGCGCCGTGGCGACGGTGGACATCCTGAAGCGCTGGGGCGCGCAGCGCATCAAGTTCGTCGGCTTGATCGGCGCGCCGGAGGGCGTGAAGAAGCTGAGCGAAGCGCACCCCGACGTGCACATCTACCTCGCAGCGCTGGACGACCACCTGAACGACATCGGCTACATCGTGCCCGGCCTGGGCGACGCTGGCGACCGGCAGTTCGGCACGGCCTGACAGATCGTCGCTTGCGTTCACGCACCTTCACGAGGCAAATCGCGTATGGAATACCGCATCGAGAAAGATTCGCTGGGCGAAGTGCGCGTGCCGGCGCACGCCTATTACGGCGCGCAGACGCAGCGCGCCGTCAACAACTTCCCTGTCACCGGCCGCAAACCCTACTTTGCGTTCGTATGGAGCATGGCTGCCATCAAGCGCGCCGCCGCCGAGGTGAACCGCGACCTGGGCTTGCTGGAGCCGCGCATCGCCGGCGCCATCATCCAGGCCGCCGAGGAGGTAATGGCCGGCAAGTTCGACGATCACTTCGTCGTGGATCCATTCCAGGCCGGCGCGGGCACCAGCCACAACATGAACACCAACGAGGTGATCGCCAACCGCGCCAGCGAGATCCTCGGCGTGCCGCTGAACAGCAGCGAGAAGAAGCCGGTCAGCCCCAACGACCACGTGAACATGGCGCAGTCCACCAACGACACGACGCCGACGGCGATCCGCCTGGGCGTGTTATGGCGCTTGCCGGAGCTGCAGGCCGCGGTGCAAGGGCTGATTGACGCGCTGTGGGCCAAGGCGAAGGAGTTCGATCCTATCGTGAAGTCCGGCCGTACCCACCTGCAAGACGCCGTGCCCATCCGGCTGGGCCAGGAGTTCAGCGGCTACGCTCGGGCGGTGGAGCGCGACCTGGAGCGCATCAACTGTGCTGCCGATAGATTGCGGCGCATGCCCATCGGCGGCACCGCAGTCGGCACCGGCCTAAACGCGCATCCCGAATACCACAAGCGCATGGTTCGAGTGCTGTCGCGCATCCTCGGCCAGCCGCTCTACGAGAGCGATAACTTGTTTGAGGGCATGCAGAGCATGGCCGACCCGGCCGACTTCAGCGCCAGCATGCGCACGCTGGCCATCACGCTCACCCGGATCGCCAACGACCTGCGACTGCTCAGCTCCGGCCCGACGACCGGCCTGGACGAAATCCGGCTGCCCGCGGTGCAACCCGGCTCGTCCATCATGCCCGGCAAGGTCAATCCGGTGCTGGCCGAGATGCTGAACATGGCGATGTTCCACATCCAGGGCTGCGACCACACGGTGGCCCTGGCGGCGCAGGCCGGCCAGCTCGAGCTGAACGTGATGATGCCCATCATCGCCCACAACCTGAACGAGATGATGCAGGTGGCCATCGGCTCGATCAACGCTTTCGTCAAGTTCTGCGTCGTCGGCATCGTCGCGCAGCCGGAGAAGGCGAGCGGCTGGTTGGCGAAGAACGCCATCGTGGTCACGGCGCTCAACCCGATCATCGGCTACCTGGCCGGCGCCGAGCTGGTGAAAGAGGCGATGAAGCGCAACGTCACTATCCGCGAGGTGGCGGCAGAGCGCATCGCCAACGGCACGTTGACCAAGAAAGACGGCTCACCGCTCACGCTCGAAGAGGTGGACGCCGTCTTGTCCGACCTGCGCCGCTTGACCGAAGGCGGCCTCGGCGGTCCCGCCGGCGGTGGCTGAAATTGAAAATTGAAAATTGAAAATTGAGAATTGAGAAAGGGAGTGGTGCTCCAGTACCAGTTACCAGTTACCAGTTACCAATTACCAATTACCAATTACCACTCACCACTCACCACTCACCAATCTCCACTCTCCATTCTTCATTCTCAATTCTCAATTCCCTCCCCCTCGCACTCCGATAAAATCTCAGCATGGCACCGAGCGCGACACCGCAGGACGATCCGGATGATTGGGGGTTGCCGGAAGACACTGCCGGCCGGTGGGAAAGCGATGCAGCGCCGGACAACGCGCGCAAAGCACGGGCGAGCGCGCTGAACGCCGCCTTCGGCCCGCTGTGGAACGACCCGCGCGGCCGCCCGCTGTTGTTGGTCAGCGGCCTGGCGCTGTTGGGCATCTGCGCGCTGTCGTGCTTCATCCTCAGCCTGGTGCTGCTCTCCGAGCGTGAGAATCCCTTCCTGCCCGGTCCTGAGGTCGCCGAGGAGACGCCGATACCGATCACCGACACGCTCATCGTCCGCGTCAACGACACGATCCAGCCGGTGCCCATCCCGAACCGCCTCAACATCGGCAGCAATACCTACCGCGTTATACCGATCCGTGTGCAGGGGACGCGCTGGGAGTACGACCCCGGCGCGCAACGGACGGCGTTCTGGGCGCCGGGCACGCTGGTGAATTACGTGATCGGCCTGCACGCGTCGCCCGAAAATCGCGAAATCGTAGATGCCCTGCGCCCCGGCGATCTGATCACGCTGGACACCAACCTGGGCACGCAGCGCTACCGCGTGGCGCAGCAGGCGACCATTCGCGATGACGACGTCTCGACACTGCTCGAGCAAAACAGCCCGCGGCTCACGCTGGTGCTGCTCGGCGAAGGCGGCGGCCAACGGCGCATCGTGCTTGCCCCCTTCACCGACGAGAGCACGCCCAACCAGCTCACTGCCGTCGGCACGCCGATCAACCTGGGCGATGCGCGGGTGCGGGCGATCACCCAGCGGCTGGTGCCGGGCTCGGCCGTCGGCCTGCCGCCGGGCAAGAATTACCTGCAGGTGGACTTCGAGGTCACCAACGTCGTCACGCGCATCCTGGACGCCAGCCAGTTCTTCAGCGAAATCGCCGACATCACCGGCGTCGTCTTCCCGCTCTCGCGCGAAGCCTCCGCAGCCGCCGGCGGGCGCGGCTTCACCCAGGGCGCGTTGCAACCCGGCGAGACGGTGACGGCGACTGCCGGATTCGAAGTGCCCAGCACTCTGCCCGGCCCCAGCTTGGAATGGCGCTTTGCGCTGGACAACGCAAGCCCCTACATCGCCAGGGTCGCCATCCCGTATCGTCCCATCGCGCTCCTGCCGACGCCGGCGCCTACGAACGCACCGATCGCCGACGTCACGATCACCAGCGCACAGATTTCGCCGGAGGGCAACGAGCTGCGCATCGTCGGCAACGTGCGCAACCTGACCAACCAGTTCCTGTCCGGCTCGTTGCGCGACGTGTCGCTGAGCGGGCCGGGCGGCCAGTTGTATCCGCTCAACTCCAGCCTGCCGGCCTTCCCGTGGAACATCACGCCGGGCGAGACGCTGGTGTTCCAGCTCTCCTTCGCCCGGCCACAGACGTCACAGCCGGTCATCTTCACGCTGTTCGGGCAGAGCTATCGGATCTGCGAGCCGGCACAGCCCTGTGATTAGTTGCACACTGTGAGACGTAGTTGCACACCGTGAGACGACCCATTCTTTGCCTTCTTAGCATTGCGTTGCTTGGCGCCGGCGTGCTGGCCGGCCAGGCTGCGCCTCTGCGCGCGCAGTTGCCCGCGTCCGGCGAGGGCCTGACGCCGCGCGCTTATCTGCCCATCACCATCGGCGGCGAGGGGACGCGCGCGGCCGGCTGCCCAACGACCTCGACCAATGCCTATGACGTCATCCCGATCGAGGGCGGTTATTACAAGGACAATCGCATCACCGACGAGAATCCGGACTTTCGGCTCTCGATCCTGGGCTACGCGCAGGTGAACGAGCCGCTGACGCTGGTGGACTACAGCGGCAGCAGCGACCCGAACGCGCCGAAGCTGCACGGCATCTTCCGGCCCAACCGCCGCCCACGTTTCACCGCAGCACACCTGAACTATCTGTGGAACTGGAACGACGGCCCCGGCGCGACGCCGCCGTATGGCTCGCGTGGCGCGCTCAACAACGACCCGTTCTTCCGCGTTACCGTCCTCGATTTCGAGACGGTCGCCGGCGAGCCGCTGCACATCCCTACGCGCAGCGTGCCGATCTATGCCGGCAACGTCGTGGCGATGGTGCTGTATGCCGACGAGGATGAGCTGACGATCACCTACACGCGGCACGACGCGGTGTATCTGCCGGGTGGCATCTACGTGGTGTACATGCTGGGCTTCTGCGTGGACCCGCAGCTCGTCACCGCCTATCGCGCGCAGTTGAGCGACGGCAGGCGCAGCACCGGCCGGCTGCCCGCGATCCGCAACGATCAGCCGGTCGGCGTTGCCCGCGACAACCGGCTGACGGTTGCCATCCGCGATGTGGCCAGGTTCATGGACCCGCGCTCGCGCAAGGATTGGTGGCAAGGCGCGCCGTAGGCAGGCGACCGGCGATGATTTGCACAGCGAGATGAATCCGCGTGCAACCCGTCGCGAAGCCGGCGCGCGCCGGCTTCGCCATAGATGGCCCGCGACTCCGGTCGCCGGGCAGCATTGCGCGGCCTCAATGGCCGTGCAGCGAGGGATCCTTCGTCAGCTCGGCCACGCCTAGGTCTTCCAGCGGCTTCGACGGCCGCGACACGTCGCGCGTGAACGCGGCGATGCGCGTCGGGGCGGCCCAGCGCACGCCGTTGGCGATGACCTGCCGGACCAGCGGGTTGAAGTAAGTCGGATAGGTCTCGTGGCCGGGGCGGAAGTAGAACACCTTGCCCATGCCGCGATGCCAGCAGCAGCCGCTGCGGAAGACTTCGCCGCCGGTGAACCAACTGATGAACACCAGCTCGTCCGGCTGCGGCACGCCGAAGAACTCGCCATACATCTCCTCGGATTCCAGCTCGAAGTAGTCCGGCAGGCCCTGGGCGATGGGGTGCGCAGGGTTGACCACCCAGAAACGCTCCTTGTCGTTGGCTTCGCGCCAGCGCAGCGCGCAGTCGGTGCCCATCAGCCGCTTGAACGGCTTGGAGAAGTGGCCGCTATGCAGCACGATCAGCCCCATGCCGTCCCACACGCGCTTGACGACGCGCTCGACGACGTCGTCGCGCACCTCGCCGTGCGCGGCGTGGCCCCACCAGATCAGCACATCGGTGGCGTCTAGCACAGCCGGCGGCAGGCCGTGCTCCGGCTCGTCGAGCGTGGCGGTGCGGATGATGAACTCGCCGCCGCGGTCGTTTTGCCGCAATCCTTCGGCGATTGCCTGGTGCATGCCTTGGGGATACAGCTCGGCGACGACCTTGTGCGTCCTTTCGTGGCGATATTCGTGCCAGATCGTAACGTTGATCGCGTTTGAGGTAGACATGCGAGGATTCTAGAGCAGATTCTCGAGCAGCGCTCAACGGTCCCGAACGCGCCGAGCGCTGAATGCGGTAAAGTGAGGAGCACGATCTTTCATCCATTATTCTTCATCCGATGGCAACTCAAGCCCCCGCCCAAACCCAACTTTATTCATCCGATGCAGCCGCGTCGCCGGCCGCCAGCGTCAAAAAGCTTCCGCTATTCTCTGTCTTCCTGGCGCACATCAGCGTGGATATGCAGACCAGTTCGCTGACCGTGCTGCTGCCGTTGCTGCTCGCCTCGTTCGGCCTCAACTACAGCCTGGCCGCGCTAATCGTCAGCGTGAACAACCTGGTGATCGCCGTAGCCCAGCCGCTGTTCGGCATCGTCGGCGACCGGAAGCCGATGCGCTGGCTAATGTTTGCCGGCGCGATGTTGTGCGGCGTGGCGATGGTGAGCGTGACGCTGCTGCCCAGCTACTGGCTGGTGCTGGTTGCCGTGGTGCTGAGCGGCCTGGGCTCGGCCGCCTTCCACCCGGAGGGGCTGTCGGCCGTGCGTGCGACGAGCGGGGACAAGCCGGCCAGCGGCACGTCGTTCTTCTTCTTCGGCGGCAACCTCGGCTTCGCGCTCGGCCCGTTTCTGGCCACGCTGCTGATCGCTGCCTATGGCACGCCCGGCGCGCTGGGCATGCTCGTGCCGACCTTGCTGGCGACAGGCGCGCTGTTCCTGCAGCGGCGGGCGTTCGGCGCGCGCGCCGGCGTCGCCGGCGGCCGGCTGCCCGGCGCAGCGCCATCGGCGAGCGTCCGGCGCGCGTTCTGGCTCGTCGTCTTCCTGCTCGCGCTGATCGCCGTGCGCTCGCTGATCCTGAGCGGGCTGCAGACGTTCATCCCGCTCTACTTCACCGGCTACAGCGACCTGTCGAAGGAGCGCATCGGCGCGATGGTGTCGGTGCTGATCTTCAGCGGCGCGTTTGGCACGCTCCTCGGCGGCCCGATCAGCGAACGCATCGGCCGGCGCAACACCATGTGCCTGGCGATGCTGATCGTGCTGGCTGCGCTGTTCGTCTTCCTGCGCACCGAGGGGTTGGTCCAGCTTATCGCCATCGGCATCGCGGGCGCATTCATCACCATGCCGTGGCCGATCAGCGTGGTAATGGTGCAGGAGGCGATGCCCAACAATGTCGGCCTGGCCGGCGGCCTCACGCTCGGCCTGGCCTACGGCGCCAGCGGGCTGGGCGTCAGCATGCTCGGCGGGCTGGCCGACGCAACCGGCCTGCCTGCGGTGATGACGCTGATCACGCTGCTGCCCATCCTGGTCTTCTTCATGAGCCTGTTCGTGCCGGAACGGCCCGGCGCGCCGCGCAGCGCGGGTCAAGCCGCGGGCAACTAAAGGCAGAGTGTCCACCGCTGCGGACCGGACCACCGGCGCCGAAGGGCGACTTTGCTCTGCGCAGCGCGCGATGTCTAATTGCGGCGCACGCTAGTTGCCCGCCAGCACCTTCTCGATCTCGGCGCTGAGTTGCTCGCGTGTGCGGTAGCCGAGGAAGCGCCAGGCCACCGAGCCGTCGGGCCGGAGCAAGACGTAGCTCGGATGGCCGAGCAAGCCGTACTGCTTGAAGGCGTCGCGACCGTCGCCGTTGGCGTCCAGATAGCGGAAGACGACGCGATCCTGATATTGTGCCCTGAACTCATCCACGATGGGTCTCATCTCGTCTCAAGGCCCTCAGCCCTGGGCGTAGAACAGGATGAAGGTCGGCCGGCCGGCAGCCGGCGCGAAGGAAGACTCGCGTGCTTGGCCGCAAGCTACGAGTAGCGCGGCCGGCACTAGGACGAAGAAGCTGCGGCGAGAGATGGAGTGCATGCTGTGAGCAGAGAGAATTTACCACAACCAGTTCTCACACAAGTAGCCCAGCGTGCCAGATGCGCATCTTACGCGATGCAGCGGTCGCACGGACGCCCTCGTGCAGAACCTAGGGTGCATTCGCGGATAGGGGCAAACCATCGCACAGTAGCACACGGTCACGGACGCCGTTCCGCGCCCGCGTGCGCTGCCAACGGTGCACTGCGGTGGCCCATGCGGGCTATTCAGAGCGCGCCCTATAGCCCCCGCTGGCGAATGCACCCGAAACTATGCCGGCCCGGAAACGCTCCTACAATCCTCAAGTGTCTTACGCCCATGAGGAGACGACCATGTCCCAGTCATCCACGAAAGGACCGCCGCCGATCAACAGCGACCTATACGACATCGAGTCGGAGCTGAGCGACGACGAACGCGCCATCTTGCTGCGCTGGCGCGCGTTCATGCGCGACGAGGTTGCGCCGATCATCAACGACTACTGGGAACGCGGCGAGTTCCCGATGCAGCTCATCCCGAAGATCGGCGCGCTGACGATGGACACCATCGGCAAAGGCCAGACGCACTATCCGCGCATGTCGCCGTTGCTCTCCGGCATGCTCAGCGCCGAAGTGGCGCGGGTGGATCCGTCGCTGTGCTCGTTCCTGGGCGTGCACCGCCGGCTGTGCATGACCTCGATCTGGCTCTTCGGCTCACGGGAGCAGAAGGATCGCTGGTTGCCGCCCATGTTGCGCTTCGAGAAGATCGGCTCGTGGGTGTTGACCGAGCCGCTGGTCGGCAGCGGCGCGGCGCGCGGCCTGCTCACCACCGCCCGGCGCGAAGGCGAGTTCTGGGTGCTGGACGGCGAGAAGAAGTGGAGCGGCAACGCCACGTTCGCCGACGTGAACTGCATCTGGGCGAAGAACGCCGAGACCGGCGCGGTCAACGGCTTCCTGGTGGAACGCGGCACGCCGGGCTATCACGTCGAGAAGATCCACGACAAGATCAGCAAGCGCGTGGTGCAGAACGTGATGATCCGGCTGGAAGGCTGCCGCGTGCCGGAAGCCAACCGGCTGCCCGGCGCGCGCTCGTTCGACGACGTGGCGCGCCAGTTGACGAACGCCCGCGCCGACGTGGCCTGGGAAGCCGTCGGCATCGCGCGCGGGGCGTATGAACGTGCGCTGGCCTACGCGCTGCAGCGCGAGCAGTTCGGGCGCAAGATCGCTGCCTTTCAGATTCAGCAGCTCAATTTGGCGAAGATGCTCGGCAACGTCACGGCTATGCAGAGCATGATGGCGCAGTTGGCCAAGCTGATGCAGCGCGAGGGTAGCCTTTCGCCGGAGCGAGCCTCGCTGGCCAAAGCCTGGTGCACCGAGAAGATGCGCGAGACGGTCGCCATCGCCCGCGCCATGCTGGGCGGCAACGGCATCCTGCTGGAATATGACGTAGCGCGCCTGTTCGCCGACGCCGAGGCAGTGTATTCCTACGAAGGCTCGTACGAGATCAACAGCTTGATCGTGGGCAAGGCGATCACCGGTTACTCGGCGTTCGTCTGAGCGAGTGGATGAGCTTCCCTCGCGCAGCTTACCCCACGCCAGTTTTCGGCTGCTCGTCACGCTGCCTTTCGAGCAAACGCACGGCTTTGCTCGTTGCGCGCTGCCGGTGCTATTTGCTAATTGCTCGTCTTGCGGTTGTCCTCTACGAACCGCTTCGTCTCGCGTTCATAGGCGTCCCAGGCGGCACGAGCGTTCGGATCTTTCTGCAGGGTGTCTTCATCCGGCTTCACTTCGTATCGGAAGTTCAGATAGGTGGTCTGAGGGTCGAAATGCTCCAGGAACGGCCTCAAATCTATTCTCCCGGTGGTCCTCTTAATCGGTTCCGTCCATTCCAGGATGCCATCCTTCGCCTTTTGAGCAAGGTCTGCCAACGAGAACCCCATCGGATGAAGCATCCCATCATCTCTGGCGACCTGAAAGCGCGGGGCGTCTTTACTGAAAGGCGTGATGATAGTCGTGACTTTCACCGGCAGTGACGACAACTGGCCAACGAGTCTCGACAAAGTTGGGTCAGACATTTCACTTCCCTCTCGTGATCTATGAGCTAGTAGCTCAGCAAGGTCCTGGACAGGTTTGTCCCGTGTTTACGACGATAACTGCGCAAAGCTGACCCGTGAAGGCACCATAGCAGAAGTAGATATCGTGCCAAGTGCAACGGTCATCTCCTCCCGGCCCGATCCTTTCGCACTCGAGGTCACGCGTTAGACAAGCGCTCACGTGATTGAAAGCCGCATCGAGGTAAAAGTCCGGGTCAGCGGCTTGTGTCGAAATCAGAATGCTCCGCGCATTCTGCGCGTTTCGGTGTAGCCAACGGAGGAAGTCAAAGAGTTGCCGCTCGTTCAAATGAGGGCCACAAATGACGAGGGCCTCGTTGGGATCTGCCGTCTGCTCGATCTTCCCTACACAGTGAGTGATCGAGTTGATGCTCGCTTCGGTTGATAACCCAACATCACTGAGCAAGGTCGAGATACCCCGACAAAATACCCAGCATTCATCCACAACGAAGATCTTCGCGCTTGTTGCACGCATCACCATTCCTCTTGACATCCTCTGCCGGATGATTCCAAAAGGGCGATGTATGCGATGCAATCAGCTTTGTGCTAACGCGCGTGATTATATAGGCGAGAAGATCTCATTCCGCTCCCTTCGAAGCAGTGCGCTCAAAACCTCGACGGATCAGCCGGCTGCCTTCGCCATCGCGCGCAGCATAGCTTGCAGATCGTGGATGGACGCGATGATGGCTACCGGGCGGGCGTCTTCCGATGCGAGCCGGGCGAGCACCTGGCCGTGCAGATGCGCCTCGGCGCGGTCATGCGCGTCGCCGGCCTGCAGTTGCTGCGACGTCGCGCGCAGCGCATGCAGGTGGTCGTGCACCCGGCGCGCCAAACGCTGCGCCTCGATGCGGTCGCTGTGCCGCACCAGCGCGCTCAGCGAGTCGAGGTCGGCCAGGATGGCGTCCAGTCGCGCGCGATACTCCTGCCGGCTGAAGACCGGCGGTGAGGTGGGCTGCGGCGCAGTGGCCACCGACACCGCGGCCGGTCGCGGCGTCGCCGTAGCCTGCACCGCCGGCGCAGGCGCGAACGGATCGCTGAAGCGCGGGTCGGTGACGAAGCGCCAGTCGGTCAGGCTCTCCAAGAAGGCGATCAGGTCTTGCCGCTGCGCGTCGGTGAGCGTGAAGCCGGACACCAGGCCGTTCTTCAATGGGCTGAGCCGCCCGTCGCCGGCATACGGCCCATTGGCAATCTCTCGCCCGCCGCGCTCGTAGAAGCGGATCACCTCTTCCAGCGTGGCCATGCTGCCGTCGTGCATGTAGGGCGCAGTGAGCGCCACGTTGCGCAGCGACGGCGGCCGGAAGCGGCCCATGTCGGTTGGGTCGTTGGTTAATTCCTTCACGCCTTCGTTGTCCGGCGGGTAGGCGCCCTTGCCGTCAATGTTATACAGGCCGGTATTGAAGAACGGCCGCTCGATGAAGACCGCGCCGGAGAACGTGGTCGAGGCGCTGAGGTTGAAGCCGGTGTGGCAGTGATGGCATTCCAAGTCCTCCGAGAAGAACAGGTTCATGCCGCGGATGGCCGCTGGGCTGAGCGCCGTCCGGTCGCCGGCCAGGTAGCGGTCGTAGGGTGAATCGAACGAGGTCAGGCCACGCGTGAACGTCGCCAGCGCATAGACGATGTTCTTCCAGGTGATCGGCTCGGCCTCGCCGGGGAAGGCCGCCGCAAACATTCGCCGGTACTGCGGGTCGGAACGGAAGCGGTCGAGCACCGCCTGCTCTTTGCCGGTGATGCCCAGCTCGACCGGAAATTCGCCGAACATCGGGATCGGGACTTGCTTCTCGATCTCGGTCAGCAGCGGGTTGGCCCACGTCAGGGTCGAAAACCAGGCGACGTTGGCGAGCGACTGGGCGTTGCGCGGGTGGATCTCGCCGGTGCTGCCGATGCTCTGCGGCAGGCCGTCGGTGAAGGCCAGGCGCTGCTGGTG
>JANWYN010000103.1 GCA_025055235.1 Candidatus Roseilinea sp.
CGCGCTCGAGAGCCGAACAACACGACCGCCACCAGCTTGTCGCCCAAGCCGCGGCGCAGCGCCTGCACTGCTTGTTGAGCCACATCCTGCTCGGCGCGTTCGTCTGCCATGCGCGTATTCTAAACGCGCGCCGTTTTTATCTCATGCTCTGTTAACATTGGGCCGCCGGAGATCACCCTGCGCACGCCGTGACACTGACCGCACCTGCCGCGACACACCCGCCCGCCGACGCTCCGCTCCCCGCCGGCCTGCGCGGCTACGCGGTGCTGCTGCGCCGCAACCCCAACGCGCGCAACCTATGGCTGGCGCAGGTCGTCTCGCAGCTCGGCGACTGGTTCAACACCATCGCGCTGCTCGGCCTGCTGGTCGAGCTGACCGGCAACCCCGCTGCCGGCAACTTGATCAGCGTGGCGCAGATCGTGCCGGTCGCCGTCGCCAGCCTGTTCCTCGCCGGCGTCGTCGCCGACCGCTATGACCGCAAGGCGATCATGATCGTCTCCAGCCTGGCCCGCGGCGCGATCGCGCTGAGCTTTCTGCTCATTCGCACGCCGGAGACGGCCTGGATCGCCTACGCCGGCACGGTCGCCATCGCCATCGGCACGGCGTTCTACATGCCGGCAGCTTCGGCGGCGCTGCCGAACATCGTCGCGCGGAACGAATTGCCGGTCGCTGCCATGCTCGGCCAGACCACGTTCGCGACGATGCTGTTCGCCGGCGCGTTCCTCGGCGGTGCAGTGACCACGCTGCTGGGCCGGGAAGCGGCGTTCATCGCCAACGCGCTCTCGTTCTTGATCTCGACCTGGCTAGTGTGGCGCACGCGGGCGAATTTCAACGCCCAGCGCGAACGGCAGATGCTGAGCGGCGCAAGCGCGCTGCGCGTGTTGACCGAAGGCATGCGTTACCTGAAGGAGAATGCCTTTGTGCGCAACTACCTGCTGGCCAAGCCGGCCACGGCGTGGGCTCTAGGCGGCTTCGGCTTGTTCGGCACCTACTCGTTGACGATCTACGGCACGGGCGACTTCGGCACGGCGCTGCTGTTCGCCGGGCGCGGCGTCGGCGCGTTCATCTCGCCGTTGCTGGTGAGCGGCGTGGCCTCGCTGCAGGATACGCGCCGGCTGCATCGCTTCATCGTCGCCGGCATGGGACTGGTCATCCTCGGTTACTTTCTCTTCGCCTTCACGCGCTCGCCGTTCACCGGTATGCTCTGCGCCGGCATCGCCCACTGGGGCAATGCGTGGGCGATGACGCTGAGCAGCCTGATCGTCCAAGCGAATACGCCGGACTACGTGCGCGGGCGCGTGCTCGCCCTGGACAACGTCGGCTGGGCGGTGGTGTCGTCGCTCTCGAACCTGATCGTCGCCTCGGTGGCGATTCGATTTACGCCGCAGGCCGGCGTGCTGGTTGCCGTAGCGCTCACCGTCATCAACGTGATCTGGTGGCTGATCGAAATGCGACGGATACCTGCAAACCCGTCGCTATCTGCATGATGAACAACGCGCTGCACATCGGCGACTGCCTGGACGTCCTGCGCACCTTGCCCGGCAGGTGCGCACATCTGATCTACCTCGACCCGCCGTTCAACACCAACGCCCGGCGGATCGGGCGCGCATGTGGAAGGCCGACCGACGCCGGCCTCGCATACGATGATGTGTTCGGATCGCCGGCCGGCTACATCGCTTACATGCGCCCGCGCGTCGAGGAGCTGTGCCGCGTCCTTGCCCCGAACGGCTCGCTGTTCTTCCATTGCGACTGGCGCATGAGCCATCATGTGCGGCTGATGCTGGATGAAGTGTTCGGGGGTCAGGGGTCGGGGGCCAGGGGTCAGAGGTCAGGGGTCAGGAGTCAGGGGTTAGGGATTGGGGATCAGGGATCAGGGGTGAGGCTTCGGGCGGTTTTCGTCAACGAGATCATCTGGCGCTATGGCCTCGGTGCCAGCAAGGCAAGCCGCCGGCTGCTCACCAAACACGACGTGATCTTCTGGTATGCCAACGGACCCGATTACACCTTCAACCTGATCCGCGAGGCGCCTACGCCGGCGATGCTGGCCAAGTATGCGCATACCGACGCGGACGGTCGGCGCTACATGATGAGCTACGGCCGGCGCTACTATCTGCAAGGCGGCAAGCCGCTGGATGACGTGTGGGACATCCCGGCCATCGCGCCGACGTCGCGCGAGCGCGTGGGCTATCCGACGCAGAAGCCGCTGGCGTTGTTGCGGCGGATCATCATGTTGGCTAGCAACGCCGGTGATCTGGTGCTCGATCCATTCTGCGGCAGCGGCACGACGCTGGTCGCGGCACAGGAGCTGGGCCGCCGGTGGATCGGCATAGATGTCAATCCAAAAGCCATCGCGCTGGCGCGCGCGCGGTTAGCGATCACTTGACCGGATACTCCAGGAACTCGCGCGGCGTCATGATCGCGATCCCGCGGAACGGGTGCAGAACGCGCAAATCTTCATCGCCACTCACGATGCAAGTCGCGCGGCCGTTGATGGCCAGTTCCAAAAACTTATCGTCTTCAGGATCACGGCAAGCTGTCACACGTTCCGTCACTTCTACCAATACGCCATCTCTCACGAAGGCGACTAGGAATTCCATCCGCTCGTCCTCGGTTACATACTTGTCGAACCCAGCGCGACGTAAAACGGCATGCAGCTCTTCAATCGTCGCTTCGGAGATCAGCAATTTACCCAGATGCACTGCCTTGTCGAAGGCTTGACGAGCGACAGATTG
Source organism: Candidatus Roseilinea sp. (assembly GCA_025055235.1). GTDB lineage: Bacteria > Chloroflexota > Anaerolineae > J036 > Brachytrichaceae > JAAFGM01. The sequence goes on from JANWYN010000103.1 coordinate 2,733, forward strand.
CTTCAGGAGTAGTGCGCTGACAACGACGTTAGTATCAAAGACGAAGCGCGGTTCACTCGGCATTCAGTAAGGACTCCAACACCTCAGGAGTCAGGCCGCGCTCGAGCGCCCTTTGGCTAATTTCATCCATGATCGCCTGAAGCGGTCGAGGAGACATGGCGAGTTCACGTATCCAGAGCGTGAGCAACAGTCGAAACTTTTTTTGCAAGTCTGCCGGCGCCTCACTATACAGTCTCGCCGTGTCTGCGTCTAGAGGAATGGTAATCGTTGCCAAGTTTTGCCTCCGACTTGATGATACTTCGCCAATGAAGCTTTCACCACCGCACGTGCCCGTCGCCCTCGCACACCCACTTGTAGCTGGTCAGCTCGCGCAGGCCCATCGGCCCGCGGGCGTGCACGCGCTGCGTGCTGATGGCCACCTCTGCGCCCAGGCCAAACTGACCGCCGTCGTTGAAGCGCGTGCTGGCGTTCACGAACACCGCCGATGAATCTATCTCGTTCAGGAAGCGTTCGATGGCCTGTGGATCGCGCGAGCAGATGCCGTCGCTGTGCTCCATGGTGTGCGCGCGGATGAAGGCGATTGCCTCGTCCAGCGAGTCCACCACTTTGACGCCGAGCACGAGCGAGAGCCACTCGGTGTCCCAATCCTCAGGTGACGCACGACGCAAAACGCAAGAATGGTTCTGCGTCCGGCGTCCGGCGTCTTGCGTCAAGATGGCCATGGCGCGTTCATCGCACCGCAGCTCCACGTTCTTCTCGGCGAGGCGCACGGCGACCTTGGGCAGAAACTCGGCAGCGATGGACCGTTGCACTAACAGCGTGCCCAGCGCGTTGCACACCGTCGGTTTGCTGACCTTGGCGTTGAAGACCACTTCGACGGCCTTCTCCTGATCGGCGGTCTCGTCCACGTAGATGTGATTGATGCCCATGCCGCCGGTGATGACCGGAATAGTGCTGTGCTCACGGCAGAAGCGATGCAGCCCCTCGCCCCCGCGCGGGATGATGAGATCCACGTAGTCGTTCAACCGCAGCAGCTCCAGGATGCGCGCGCGGTCGGTGTCGGCGATCAATTGGACGGCATCGGCGGGCAGGCCGGCGCGGTCGAGCGCGTCGTGAATCACCCTCGTCAGCGCGGTGTTGCTGTGGATGTTGTCGCTGCCGCCGCGCAGGATGACCGCGTTGCCGCTCTTCAGCGCCAGCGCCGCGACGTCGGTGGTGACGTTGGGCCGCGCCTCGTAGATCACGCCCAGCACGCCGAGCGGGATGCGGCGCTTGTGCAGGCGCAGGCCGTTGGGCAGCGTCCGGTGGTCGAAATGCTCGCCGATCGGATCGGGAAGCGCGGCCACGGCGCGCACGTCGTTGGCCATGCTTTGCAGGCGCTGCGGCGTCAGCGTCAGCCGGTCAATGAAGTAGGCTTCGACGCTGCGCGCTTTTGCGTTCTCTACGTCTTGGGCGTTGGCGCGCAGGATGTCGTCCTGGCAAGCCATCAAGCCATCGGCGATGGCGAGCAGTGCGGCGTTCTTTTGCGTCGCGCCGGCGCGGGCGAGGCGCTTGCTCGCTGCCTTGGCGCGCCGGCCGATCTCGATCATCTCCATAGCTGAAAATTATCACCCGGTGTGCCATCTTGTGCCGGCCGGAGAGGGCAGGAACGCTACGGAGAGCGTTCCCTACGCAGGCCTCCCCTACGAAGGCGAACCGGATCGGCAACTGAACTGCGGCGTGAAGCCGAATGCGTCCTCGGCGCGCTTGCCGCTGATCAACGCGTCGTAACCCTGGATGTCGGCGCGCAGCTCGGCGTCGGGGTAGTAGCGCGCGATCAGCTCGTGCGAGGGCAGATCCACGTGCGTGTCGCGCGCGGCGATGAACGCCACGGTGTGCGACCCTGCCGGCAACGGCGCCGTCGCGGCCAGATAGCATGCCCGCGCGCAGTCGTGGATGTGCACGTAGTGCGGCAGCGGATAGCGTTCGTCAGGCGGGATCGGCTCCGGCAGGTGCGGCCAGCGCTGCACGGTCACCACGTCGGTGAAGCGCAAGCTTACGGTGGTGAGGCCGAAATCGCGGGCGAAGTAATCGGCGATCACTTCGCCCACATGCTTGGAGAGCGCATAGTCGCTTTGCGGATCCACGGGGTGATCTTCGTCGAGCGGGAAGTAGCGATAGCGCACCGGCCGGTGCGGCGGCACAGTGTGGTTCACCTGAATGGACGACGCCCACACCACGCGCGGCACGCCCAGATGCGCGGCTGCCAGGAAGATGTTGTAGGTGATGGCGACGTTCGTCATGAACGTCTGCGCGTTCGGGAACATCTTGCTATCGGGGATAGCAGCCAAGTTGATTACCGCGTCGGCGCCGCGCACGATGTCGTAGCAACTGCCGAGGTCGGTGAGGTCGGCGGCGATGTATGTGCCGAGGCCGTCGCCGCGCCCGACGTTATCCACGCCGAGCACCTGCGCGCCTTGGCTGCGCGCGTACTCGGCGACTACAGAGCCGATATTCCCCTTTGCACCGGTGATGACTAATCTCATGTTCGTTCAGTCACTCCGTCTTTGGATCATCAAGTCATCGGGGCGTCAAGTCATCAAGTCGTCAGGTCGTCCGGTCAACAGGTCGTCAAGTCCCCTTGTCCCCTTGTCTCCCTGTCCCCGCGTCTCTCCATCCCCGCTTCACGCCTCGCGCTTCTGGCGATACACGGCTTCGCGCAGGCCGCGGATGTAGCCGATGGCGTAGAGCCGGCCGTACGACGAATATCCGGCGTTCTCGTTGCTGTCGCCCTCGACGGTGGGCACATGATCCGGGCGCAGCACACCCTCGAAGCCGATGTCGCGGTAGGCTTCCATGCACGCCAGCATGTCGGTCTTGCCGTCGTCGTGCCAGGCTTCCTCGAAGTGGCGCACATCGCCCTTTACATCGCGGAAGTGCACGAAGCTGATCTTGCCCTGCCGGCCGAAGTGCCGGATCACCGCCGGCAGATTGTCCGTCATGAGCGTGAAGTTGCCCTGGCACAGCGTGATGGTGTTGTAGTCGCTGGGCACTATGTCCACCACACGCTGGAAGTTCGCCACGCTGGTGAGGATGCGACCGACGCCGCGCAACGGCGAGAGCGGCGGGTCGTCGGGGTGCGCGCTGAGCTTAACGCCGGCTTTCTCGGCCACCGGCACCATGATCTTGAGGAAGTCTTCGAGGTTCTTCCACAAGTCCTCTTCTTTCACTTCGGGCAACGGCGGCCCCTTTTCGAAGTCGCTCAGGTCGAACGAGGTGACCAGCGAGCCGCCGCGCGAAGGCGTGCTGGTGCTGGTGCGCGTCCAGTTCATCACCGCCATCCAGGCGTAGCACCACACCGGAATCTCCAGCCGGCCCATGTTCTCGACCAGCTTGATGCACCATTCGATCTCCTGGTCTTTGCCCGGCAAGCCGCGCATGATCTTGTCCATCGGCGGGCGCGCCTCGATCACGGCCAGCTTGAAGCCGCCGTCTTCGTAACGCTTCTTCATGCGCAGCAGCGGCATGAAGTCGTAGGGCGTCTCGTTCGGCCCGCAGTCGCTGGGCAGGGGCAACCCACCCACGGCATAGTCCACGCCGGCCTGTTTGGCCAGCTTCCACAACGGCGAAGGATTCGGGGGGAGATACTCTGCGATTTTGATCATAGTGAGCTGTGAGTCGTGAGCTATGAGCTGTGAGCAGCAACAGGAAAGTCGAGAGTCGGGAGTCGGAAGCCGCAATCGAAGCACAGCACGCTGAAAGCTCCTGCGCGCCACAAGTTAGTTGATGCATTGATGCAGCGCATTGAAACGCGGGGAATTGTAGTGACTTTCTGCAGTTGCGCCTCCCGGCCTGACGGATAATGCAGCTATGCCCGACGACATCCAGTTCTACGACAACCTGAACGGCCACCCGTTCGACAAGCTGCCGAAGCGCCCGCCGAGCGACGCGCGCATCACCGACTACCGCGTAATGCCTTGGCCGGACGGCACGCGCGTGACGGTGGAGATGGGCCTGACGCCGTTCAAGGAATTTCCCTCGATTGACGTGAGCATCCTGACCGAGGATGGGGAAGTGCTGCGCTACACCTCGATGGTGGGGGCGATGGAGCGCCGGCCGGCGCCGACCATGTGGTTGCCGCGCGGCATCCCCAAGGGTACGCCGCTAATTGCGCTGATCGAAGTGCTGGGCGATGAAGCGCCGCTCCAGACCGTGCGTGTGCCGTTCACCGTCGCCGGGCCGATCGTGAAGCAGGCGGTAGAATTGTAAGCGCCGACGGTCGGGCTCTGCGTTCCAGGTCATTCTGCAGAACCGAGACTTGCGCGTACGACGCGCCGCGTATCCAAAGCCGCTTGCCAACATCGTTCAGCGTCTGCTTGGGTTGCACTCATTCCTGGATAGCGAACTTCTACCGCGAAGCTGGTCAACAGCCGGAGTGCGCTGAGCTGCGAGCTCAGTTTATCCAGAGTCGGGAGACACAGCTTAGCCAGTGCTTCCAGATCATGCGTCTTTGGAAAGGTCACAGACTGCTCTGACAGCCAGGCTTTGAGATATTTCTCAACGCACTGCTGCGCGTGGAAGCAAATGGCATCGTAAACAGGACGCGCTACAGCCTGCAAGTCGCAACCGGCCTGATAATCGCCCTCGGCTTTGTCAATCCACTCTTGCGTGATCTGCTTCATACAGCAACACGCCTTTCGTAACGATTTCGTGGATGAACGGATCGCCGATTGCCAACCGCTGCTCGATCTGATCCGGTGTGCGAACCAGGAGGTCAGTCGGGAAAGTGAAGTTGACCGCTTCGCGAATAGCAGCAGCCTGTTCGGCGCCTGACAGGTCGGTTTGCATCACCACCAGCAGGTCCACATCACTGTCAGGCGTGGGTGTTCCATAAGCATAGGAGCCGAACAACCAGATGCGGCGCGGGCAAAACACCGTCGCAATCCGATCGGCGACCGCCTGAATTTCGGCGAACGGCACGATGGTGGCTTTAGAGAGCGCTGTCATCTCTCCTCGCGGATTGTAACCACAGTTCCGGTCAACTGACCCACCCGTTGCGAATCGCATACACTGCCGCCTGCGTGCGATGCGCCAGCCCCAGCTTGCGCAGGATGTTGGCCACGTGTGTCTTCACCGTCTCTTCGCTCACGAACAAGCGCGCGGCGATCTCGGCGTTCGTCAACCCCTCGGCCAGCAGCTTCAACACTTCGCCCTCGCGCTCGGTGAGCACGTCGCTGTGGCGCATGGTCTGCGCCTGCATCACCCGCTGCATCAGCTTCGGCTCGAGCACGGCTTTGCCCTGCGCCGCGCCGCGCACCGCTTCGAGCAGTTGCTCCGGCTCGCTGTCCTTCTCGACGTAGGTGATCGCGCCGGCGCGCAGCGCGCCGATCACGCGCGCATCGTCGGAGTAGCCGCTCAGCACGATGATCTGCACCTGCGGCAACAGGCGCTTCAACCGCCGCGTGGTCTCGATGCCGTCTATGCCGCCGGGCATCAGCACGTCCATCACGATCACGTCGGCGTTCCAGGCGGGAGCGTCGGCCAGCGCCTGCTCGCCCGACGACGCCTCGCCGACCACGACGATGTCCGGCTGGGCCGACAGATAGGCGCTCAGGCTGCGGCGCACGATGCTGTGGTCATCTACGAAGGCGACACGGATCATAGGTTGATGAGTTGATAGGTTGCTGGGTTGCTGGGTTGTTCGGTCACTCGGCAACCTAACAACCCAACAACCGAGCAACGCGGCAACCGAGCTACGGCAGCGCCGGCGACGGCGCACTTGACTTCAATATCGGCTGCGCCTTGCCATAGGTGAGTGTGCGCCACAGCCACTCCAGCGGGCCGAAGCGGAACCGGCTGAGCCAGGCGACGCTGACCGGCAACTGGATCAGCCAGATGGCGACGCTGAGCAGCAAGCCGGCGAACGCGCCCACCTGCCCGAACAGCCCCAAGCCGTAGCTGTAGAAGATCAACGTGCAGACGACGGACTGCATGATGTAGTTGCTCAGCGCCATGCGACCGGCGGCGGCCAGCGGCGCGAATCGCTTGTGCCAGGCCGCTTGCCGCGCCAGCAACACAAACGCCGAGATATAGCCGAAGGTCAGCACCGGCCCGAACACCAACAGCAGCACCGCCCATAAGCCGAACAGCGGCGAGGCCAGGTCGCGCTCGCCCACGTGTGCAATCCACGCCACGACAAAGTTGGCCGGCAAGCCCACGCCCAGCCCGATGCGCAGCCCGCGCCGGAACAAGGGCAGATGCTCATCCAGATGTTGGAAGATCTGGCGCTTGGCGAAGTACATGCCGATCAGGAAGAGCGCGAGGATCTGCAGCCAACTGTTGAAGAGGAAGAGCGCCAAGGTAATCAACCATTCGATGGCACGCCAGACGAAGATCTGGCCCCACGTGCCGCGCGCGTAGGTCTCCAGCGCGCGCCGCTCCAAATCCTGCGTGAGATCGTCGAACACGCGCATGCCTTCGGCGGACGCGCCGGCGGAGAGCGCGCCCAAAACGACGCTTCCCAAATTGAACACCACTGGAATCGCGATCAGTACGCCCGCCCAGATCAGCAAGTTGCGCGGCGGCACATTGCGGAACAACACGAGCACCAGCCCGGTGATCGCGTAGATGAACAGGACGTCGCCGTTCCAGATCAGCAGGGCGTGAATCAGGCCGAAGATCATCAGCACGAGCAGGCGGCGCACTATGAACCGCGCCGGTCCGCCGCCGGCCGCCTGGATACGCTCCATCTGCAGCGTCATGCCCAGCCCGAACAGGAATGCGAATAGCGGATAGAACTTGCTCGTCGCCAGCCAGGTGACGAGGAATTCCGCGACGCGGTCGAGCGCGCCATCGCCGCGCGGCGTGCCGATGAACTGCGAGATGAGCGGGAAGCTGAAGATCGCCATGTTCACCGCCAGGATGCCCAGCAGCGCGAAGCCGCGCAGGATGTCCAGCACGTCAATGCGTTCGCTCGCCGTCGTCGGTTGGATGGGTTGAGAAGTGTTCATAGTGGTTTGGGATTGGAGATTTGAGATTAGAGAGTGGGATTGGGCGTTGGGAGTGGGGAGTCGGGAGTCGGTTTCCTAAATCTCTAATCTCCAATCCCTGACCCCTGATCCCCGATCCCTGATCCCTGACCCCGACCCCCGACCCCTGATCCCTGACTACCGGTATTCCAGCACGCCCGGCGTCGCGTTCAGCCGCTCAACCGGCACGCCTAGGGCGACCAGGATGGTGCGCGCCACTGCCATGCCGAACAGCTGCGCGAACGGCGTCTGCCGGCGATACTCGATCACGCGCGGCTCGCCAGTGATGCCGCCTCGCGACGCTGCCTCGTTCACCGCGTCCTCGAAGTAGCCGAGCTGGTCCACCAGCTTGAGCGCATACGCCTGCCGGCCGGTGTAGATGCGCCCATCGGCCAGCCGCTTCACCTCCTCGACCGTCATGCCGCGGTTGTCGGCGATGATCCTGACGAAGCTCTCGTAGGTCTCGTCAATCACCGCCTGCCACAGCTTGCGATCCTCCTCGGTGAAGGGCGAGGTGGGGTTGCCGAAGTCCTTGAACTCGCCGGACTTGATGACCGTGCTCTTCAAGCCCAGCTTCTCGTATAGACCCTCGATGTTGGTGAACTCGCTGATTACGCCGATGCTGCCGGTGAGCGTGTCGGGGTGCGCGACGATGTGGTCGGCGGCCATGCTGACGTAGTAGCCGCCCGACGCCGCCAGCGCGCCCATGTGCACCACCACCGGCTTGTTCGCCTGCTTCAGCGCGTGGTAGATTTCATCGCTGCCGATCACGCTGCCGCCCGGCGAGTCCACGCGCAGCAAGATCGCCTTCACCTGCGAGTCGCGCGCTGCCTGCCGGATCAGCCGGGCGATGTTGCCCGAAGCGGCAACCGCCGTCGGGCCGGTGAGGTCGAACTCCGGCGCTTCACCGCTCACGATTGGGCCGTTCACGCTGATGACAGCTACAGCCGGGCCGGTGAGCGGGCCGGAGATGTGGCGCGGCACGATCGTCGTCCCACTTGCTGCCATTGAGGCGCCGCCTGCCGTGCCGAGCGATGCCCCAAAGCCGACCAGCGAAGTCAACATCAAGCACACGCACATGAAGATCGGCAACGAAAATCCGACCAACACACCGATGATCGTCCACGTCGCCGTGCGGTTGCCGTCGCCGGCAACTGGTTTTTGTTCTGTCATCTTGCCTCCAGTTTGAATCTTCTCACCGACGTTACGCGGCGATTGGAAATCGCGCTACAGAGCGAATCTTCGTCCACGGAGGTGGGCTTTGCCCTGCGGCCGCGTATTGTGTAGTTCATCGTGTAACAGCAGTTCCTGATGTGTTATACGAACATCTGCGGCCAGTGTATCGGCCTCGCATTAGAAGTGGGCTAAGCCTTCGTAGCGCCGGACGCTTCCAGGATACGGATGCGCCGGCGGGTGGCGATTGTCTGCAACAGCAAATACAGCGGCGTTGCTACATAGAACGTCACGGAACCAAACAGTGCCATGGCTGAAGCCGGCGTCATGGTCGAGCTGGCGACAGCTCCCGGAGAGGAGATCGCCAGAAGCGCCCCGAAGATGCCGCCGACGATGCCGATCACAGCGGTGATCAGGCAGATGGTGTAAGTCCACAGCGCCGACTGCTGCGCATGCAGCGAGGACCACTCGCCGACGCGCGCTGTGAGCGCGCGCTCCACCCGCGATTTAGCCCCCAGCACGACGGCGGCCATGACTGCTGCGACCACAGCCAAGGGGAGTAAGTCCGCGATCAAGAGCGCGCCGACAGACGCCGTGAGCAGCGCATAGACTATCGTCAAACCGGTGGCGAGCATGCGCATCCGGCGCAGCTCCGAGCTGACAACACGCGCCGGCTCCAGTGATTCGTCGGCCTCTTCCTTCGCGATCAGCCGACTGTACTGCCGCTGCGTCAGCAACAGGCTGGGAATGCTGCCCACGATCACCAGCGGATAGGCGGTCGCCAACAGCGAGGCGAACCATGCGCTGTCCAGCCGGTCGTGAAAGAGCCGGACATCGTTCATCGGGCCGAACACGCCGGCATACACAAAGATCTGGAAGACGAGGGCAAATCCCAGAAAGAGCAACTGCTCGTTGCGCCGGGCGCGCAGGAGCTGCGGCGTGGCCCAATCCTCCAGGTGACGGTCCAGACGCCGATATAGACGGAGGTTGATCGCCAACACTATGGCCGAGCCGATCAGCGCTGCTGCGGCCAGGGCGAAGGCGCGCAGCGAGAAACAGCCCCAAGCTGCGACAAGCAGCACCCAGAAGATTTGCCCGGTATCGTAGTAATGCAACAGGTCCAGCCAGATCAGGCTGAGCGATGGGTCGTTCCGCAGCCGCCGCCGCAGGTTGAAGCTGTAGATGAGCAGCGGCGCAACGACCAATGCGCCTAGCGCGCCGATGACCGGCAAGCCGCCTTGCAGCTCCGAACGGCCGTGCGTGTTGATCTCGACAAAGAAGCCCAAGGCAACTATGCCCGCGAAAATGAGGGCCACCAGCGCGAAACCGAGCAGGCTGGTGGCCCAGTACACGCGCTGGAAGCGTTCCTCCTTCTCGCGCCGCACCTGTGCCAGTTGGTCCGCCGGCTGCACCAGCGGCACGCTGAAGCGCACGACCGTGCCGCGCGACGGCGCCGATTGCACCTCCAATGCGCCGCCCAGTTCGGCGATGCGCGCGCGCATGTTGCTCAGGCCCATGCCCGGCTGCGTCGTCACCGGGTCAAACCCCTGCCCGTCATCCTGGATGCTCACCTGCAACTGCGCGCGACCGTCCGTCGCCTCGCGCGAGAGGCTCACGCGCACGTTTTTAGCCCGCGCGTGGCGGGCGATGTTCGAGAGCGTCTCCTGCACCGTGCGAAAGATCGCCTCTTGCGCGCCCGGCGGCAATTCGCCCTCATCAGGTAGGGGATCGTGGCGTAGCTCCGTCTCCACCTCGGCGCGGAAGTGCAGCGCTTCGAGTTGCTCCCGAATCGCGCCGACCAACCCAACGGTCGCCAGTGGCTGCGGGCGCAGTTGGGTGAGCAGCGCCTTCATTTCGGCCATCGCCGCTTGGGAGAGGTTGCGCACGCGCTGGATGTGCTGCGCTGCGCCGTCGGGGTCGTGTGGTTGCAGGCTCTGCGCCGTCGCTGCAGCGACGTTGATGCTAAACAGTTGCTGCTTGATGGTGTCGTGCAGGTCGCGCGCGAGGCGGTTGCGCTCCTCCTGCGCCGCGGCTTCGCGCAGTTGCGCCTCGATCGAAGCCTGCTGCTGATCGCGCAGTTTCCGGCTGCGGTCGAGGTCGCGGTGTGCTGCGAAGCTGACGAGGGCCATGCTTCCGGCCAGCGCGGCGAGGGCTGCGACGATCAACCAGCCCTGCCAGGTAAACACGTCCCAGATGGTGATCGCTTGCATCATCGCCACGGCCGACGCCGGTATGGCAACAACGGCCAGCATCGTTGCCATCAGCCGGCGCGCGTGCGCATCGGGGATCTGTGTGATTCCCACCGCCAGCGCACCCAGGCCGGCGATCAACATGCCCGTCACGCGCTGATAAGCGATGCCCGACCACACCTGTATGGCTGCCGAGTCTTCGGCGATCGGTTCGGGCCGGTTCGGGAAGAAGTCGAACAGCAACGGCCACAAACCGAGCAACAGACCAAACGCGCAGACGGCTGCGCCGACGGCGACGACGAATCCTCTCTCGGCTGAGCCGGTGAGGCTAGACCGGGGCATCGTTGCGATGCGATGAGCAGATTGCGCCTGCATACCCGAGGATTCTATGGAAGCCGCCATCGGCTCGCCTCCCTCCTAACGGGGATTGAGGGGATGGCAGCCGGTCCTTACCGGGTGACACCGGGGATCGGCGCGCCGGTCGTAACCAAGATATAGAGCAAGAGGACGGCGAACGAGTTGTTCAGCGCATGGATGAGGATCGGCGGCCACAGCGACCGGCTGCGCTCATACACCAGCGCCAGCACAATGCCGAGCAAGATCGTCACGATGACCGTGGCCGGTTCGAGATGTGCCAGGCCGAAGATGATGCCGCTCACGATCGCGCCGGCAGCGACGCCCCACTTGTCGCGCAGCCAGCGATACACCACGCCGCGGAAGAAAATCTCCTCGGCGATCGGCACGGCGATGCCGACCACGAGCAGCATCAACAACGTCGGGGCAGCCCAGACACGCCGGGCGCAAACATTTGTGCCTGCATGCTCCGGACGCCCAGCTGTTCCATCAATGCAGCGATGGGGATGACGGCCAGCCGAAAGATCACGAGGATGGTGAAGGCAATCCCGATCCATCGCGACGCAGTGGGGGCAAATCCGAGATCGGCCCAACGGTAGTTGGGTTCAAGCCGAGCAGCCACACCGCAACCAGCATCGCAACGGCCTGCACGGCGGCGAGGCCGGTCATGAACAGCGGCGTCATCTGTCCGCCGGCAGCGTCGCTACTGACGACGGACGGCCCAATGAGGGCAAGTGCGCCCACGCCGATGCCGGCGACGATCGCCAGCGACATGACCAACACATCCGCGCCCTTCCACATGGGCGCAGCAGTTCCCATTTCGTTCGTCACAGAAACTTGAGTCATCGTAGTCATCGCTTTAAACCCTCCGGCACGGAAGTTAGTCGTTCCTGAGCGCCGGCGCATCGCGCCGAAGGGCGAACGCCATTCACCCCTTCGGGGAATCACGCGATGCACATTTGACAATCGCACCAGTCTGGCTTAAATGTGCGCACCCTATGCGTTCACCTCGCATCGTCATCGTTGGTGCCGGCGGCTACGTCTTTCCACTGCGGTTGTGCATAGATATCTTGTCGTTTCCGGAGCTGCAGGCGGCCAACCTGGTGCTGTTCGACATCAACGCCGCCAACCTGCGGCGCACATACGAGCGCGTGCAACACGTCGTCGCCAACCACCGGCTGCCGGCATGCGTCGAGATGACCACCAGCCGGCGCAAGGCGCTGCGCAAGGCAGACTATGTCATCGTCGCCTTTCAAGTTGGTGGCATCGAAGCATATCGGTGCGACGTCGAGATCCCGCGCCGCTACGGCCTGGACCAATGCGTCGGCGACACGCTGGGTCCGGGCGGCGTGTTCCGCGGCCTGCGCAGCGTCGCCGCGCTGAAGGCAATCGCGCAGGACATGCACGATTTGTGCCCGGACGCGCTGCTCATCCAATACGCCAACCCGATGGCGATCAACTGCTGGGCGACGAGCGAGATGGGCATCAAGACGGTGGGGCTGTGCCACAGCGTGCAGGGCACCAGCGCCATGTTGATTAAGCGCGCCGGCTATCGCTACGAAGACGTATCGTTCAAGTGCGGCGGCATCAATCACCAAGCGTGGTTCACGCGCTTCACCGACAAAGACGGCAACGACATTTACCCCAAGATCCGCGAGACCATGCTGCGCCAGAACCCTTCGCCCTTCGAGGGGGACGGGAGAAACGGCAGGCGGCGCAACGGCAAATTCGTGCAGACCGGCGCCGAACACCACGTGGACGACGACGTGTATTACTACGAGCGCGTGCGCACCGAGATCATGCGCACGTTCGGCTACTTCCACACCGAGAGCAGCCACCACGGCAGCGAATACACACCTTGGTTTCGCAAGAACCCGCAGACCATCGAGGCCTACATCAAGACACGCTGGGACTACTTTCTCATCAGCAGCGGGCGCGAGACGCCGGAACAGCAGCGCCGGCTGGAGGAGATGACCCATGGCCCGCTGCAGTGCAGCGAAGAATACGGCGCGCTCATCATCCACAGCATGGAGACCGACCAGAAGCGCGTGATCTACGGCAATGTGCCCAACGACGGCCTGCCCGGCAGCAAGGGCGCGCTCTCCATCAGCAATCTGCCGGCCAATGCCTGCGTGGAGGTGGCCTGCCTGGTGGATCGCAACGGCATCCAGCCGACACTGCACGGGCCGCTGCCGCCGCAGTGCGCCGCCATCAACCGCACCAACATCAACGTGCAGGAGCTGGCGGTGATCGGCGCGCTGACCGGCGACCGCGACGCCGTGCACCAAGCGATCGCTCTCGACCCGCTGACCGGCGCGCTGATGACGCTGCCGCAGATCCGGGCGATGGTCAACGAGATGTTCGAGGCCGAGCAGCGTTGGCTGCCTCAGTTCAAGTGAACGCGCGATGACACAAATTGCTCCTGCTCCCTCTTCCCAACCGCCGGCGTCCGAGCGCCCGATCTTGGAGGTCAAAGACCTCAAGACGTATTTCTTCCTGGAGAGCGGCGTGGTGCGCGCTGTGGACGGCGTGACGTTCTCGCTGGCGCGCAAGCAAACCCTGGGCCTAGTCGGCGAGAGCGGCTGCGGCAAGAGCATCACCTCAATGTCCATCATGCGCCTGATTCAGAGCCCGCCCGGCCGGATCGTCGGCGGCGAGATCAACCTGCACTTGAAAGAGACGGATGAGGTGGTGGACATCGCCAAGCTTGATCCGAAGGGAAGCTTGATGCGCGAGATCCGCGGCGCGGAGATCGCCATGATCTTCCAGGAGCCGATGACCTCACTCAACCCGCTGCGCACGATCGGCAACCAAATCGCCGAAGCCGTGCAGATCCACCAGCGCGTCTCCAAGAAAGCCGCGTTCGAGCGCGCGGAGGAGATGCTGGCCAAGGTGCAGATGAGCGCGCCTAAGCAGCGCGCGCGCCAGTATCCGCACCAGCTCAGCGGCGGCATGCGTCAGCGCGCAATGATCGCACTTGCCCTCTCCTGCAATCCCTCCATCCTGATCGCCGACGAGCCGACCACGGCGCTGGACGTGACCGTGCAGGCGCAGATCCTCGACTTGATGCGCGAGCTACAGAACGACTTCGGCTCTTCGATCATCTTGATCACCCACAACCTCGGCGTGGTGTCGCAGATGGCCGACCATGTGGCGGTGATGTATCTGGGCCGCATCGTCGAGTTTGCGCCCACGCGCGAGTTGTTTCATCATCCCTTGCACCCCTACACCGAAGGCCTCCTGAAATCGGTGCCGGTGTTGGGGCGCAAGGGCAAGCAGGCGCTGGTGCCGATCAAGGGCATGGTGCCGTCGCCGACCGAAGCGATCCGCGGCTGTCCGTTCGCCGAGCGTTGCCCGCACGTCATGGACATCTGCCGTGAACGTGCGCCGGCCTTGACCGAGGTCGCCCCAGGCCATCTCGCTGCCTGCTGGCTGCACAGCAATCCATGACTTGCAAAGGAGGTGAGTCGTATCGCCTAACGCTAATCAAACGAATCCCAGACGATTTCGTTCTTCCCAAGTCTTGAGCAGTCGTTTCTCAAACCACTTTTCAGGAGTCAGACCGATGAAGAAACAAAAACTGACGCGCCGCGAACTGTTGCGCATTGGCGCATTTGGAGGCGCCACGGCCGTGATTGCCGCGTGCGCCGCGCCTGCGCCCTCTGCCCCGGCCGCGCCGGCTGAGCCCGCCGCGCCGGCTGCGCCTGCCGAACCGGCCAAGCCTGCCGAGCTGCCTGCTGCGGTAGGCAAGGTCAAGGACCCCATTCCCTACCCCGATCCGCCGCCGCTCGAGCTGGGCGGAGGCCAGCCCCGGCGCCAGCCAATCAGCGAGATCGTCACCTACAAGGCGCTGCCGGAATACTTCGAGCCGGAATGGGTGACCAAGCTGGTGAACGAAGGCAAGCTGCCGCCCGTGAAGGAGCGCCTGCCGAAGGAGCCGCAAGTCATGCTCACCAGCGGCATGAAAGACGGCCCCGGCGAGTATGGTGACCTGTGGCGCGGCTTCTCGGCCTGCCCGACGGCCGGCTGGAACCGCATGGCCGGCGTCAGCGCCGGCTGGTTCGGCATCGAGTCGTACAGCACGCAGTACCAGTCGCTGTTCAAAGTCGGCCCCCTCTTCCGCGCCGATCAGGACATCGAGCCGTTCCCGCACTTAGCCAAGAGCTGGTCGTGGTCGGAGGATGGCCGCTCCCTGACGATCAACTTGATCGAAGGCGCCAAGTGGTCCGACGGCGTGCCCTTCACTGCCGACGACGTGATCTTCACCTGGGAGGCCTACGTCATGGATCCCAACGTGAACTCGATGCGCACGCTCGATGCCTTTAAGTACGGCGGTGAGGACGCCAAGCTGGAGAAGATTGATGACTACACCATCAAGTTCACCTTCGGCATCCCCAAGCCGCTGGGCGTGTATTACGACCTCAGCGAATACGGCTTCGTCGTCTCCCCCAAGCACTGGCTGGAAGACTTCCACCCCAAGTTCAGCAAGCGCGATCCGAAGCCAACCTACAAGGACTTCGAGAACGCCATGCCGCCAGACAAGCTGCCCATCCCCACCATGGGCCCGTGGGTGCCGACCGAGTACAAGACGGACGAGCTGCTGATCATGCGCCGCAACCCGTACTACTGGAAGGTGGATGAGACCGGCAAACAACTGCCCTACTTCGACGAAATCCAGTATCGCAAGGGGCCGAGCGGCATCGGGCGCGACCTGTGCACTATGGCCGGCGACTGCGATCACACCAACCTGGAGAACCCCAGCTCGTACGTCAACGCCATGACCAAGGCGCAGGAACCCGATGCGAAGTTCGCCATCAACTGGGGGCCGGAGCTGCTGGGCTACGGCGTGGAGTTCAACTTCGCCGAAGAGTACGGCACGCAGGACGACCGCGACCGCGCCGTGCGCCAGCTCAACCGCGACCTGCGCTTCCGCAAGGCGCTGAGCTATGCCACCGACCGCGATGGCATCGCCCAAGCCATCATGCGTGGGCCGTTCCTGCGCGGTTACGCCGGCGGACTGTATCCGGGATCGCCGTACTTCCGCAAGGAGGACGTGGTCTACTACCCCTACGATCCCGAATCGGCCAAGATCCTACTCGACGAGATCGGCCTGCGGGACACCAACGGCGATGGTGTGCGCGAGTGGACTGAGGGGCCGATGAAGGGCCAGCCGGTGGTGCTGCAACTGCTCTCCTCCGAGGACGCGCAAGAGACGCAGAGCGTGGCCGAAGCGTTGGTCAACCAGTGGGCTGCGGTCGGCATCAAGATCAACACCCGCGTCGCCAACAGCACGACGCTCAACGAGCTCAACACGACCGGCAACTGGGATCTGCGCGTGTATCGCGGTGGCCAAGCGTTCGGCCTGCCTTCGGTCAACCCGACGGCGCTCGCGCCGATCACCAAGCGCTTCGGTATTCACCAAGAAGGCGACAAGCCGCGCAACCTGATGGACTTCGAGCCGAAGCTGGTCGAGCTGGTCGAGAAGTATCGCGTGACATTCGACAGCGCCGAGCGCCAGAAGATCATGTCCGAGTACCAGCGCATCTTCACCGAGAACGTGTATCACATGGGCGTGTTCAGCGGGCGCTACGGGCTCGGCTTGGCCAAGCGCGTAAAGAACATCCCGGTGGCCACACCGACCTTCCTATACACCTGGGTGGAGGACGCCATCCTGCTCGATCAACTGTGGACGCCGAAGGATCAACAGTTGAAGCAGAACCGGCCGGAGACCATCCCGGTGTACGGCGCGTAGGACGCTTCGCGTTGCGTATTGCGTGTTGCGCATTCCGTTGCGCAACACGCAATGCGCCCCTGCGAAATCGCCATGGTCAATTACATCTTGCGCCGGTTGCTGATCGCCTTCTTCATGCTGATCGGGATCGCCTTCGTCTCGTTCGTGGTGATCCAGTTGCCGCCTGGCGATGTTGCGACCAACTACAAAACCTTCTTGTTGCAACAGGCCGGCATGACCGAGGAACAAGCCGAGGAGCAAGCCAACAACCTGCGCCGGCAATACGGCCTGGATCAACCGCTGCCGATCCAGTTCTTCAACTGGATCAAGGGGATCGTGACCGAGGGCAAGTTCGGCTATTCGTTTGCCTATCGCAGAGACGTCGGCGTGTTGATCGCCGAACGCTTGCCCAAGACGCTGGCGCTGGCGCTGATGTGCCATCTGATCTCCACCGTAGTCGGCATCAGCATCGGCATCTTCGTCGCCACGCGCAAATACAGCCTGGCCGACAACACAGCGGCCATCATGGCCTTCATCTTCACGTCCATCCCGCGCTTCGCCATCGCGCTGATCATCCTGTATGTGCTGGTGTTCACTTTCAAGCAGCCCAGCATCCAGGGGTTCTTCTCGCCGGAATATGTGATGGCGCCATGGAGCCTGGCGCGCGTGGCAGACATGTTCAAGAATATCTGGCCGGTGCTGGTGATCGCCGGGCTGGGCGGCGTGGCCTACAACATGCGCGTGATGCGCGGCAACCTGCTGGACGTGCTCGGCGCCCAATACGTCACCACGGCGCGCTCGAAGGGTCTGAAGGAGCGGCAGGTGATGACCCGCCATGCCGTGCCGAACGCACTGCACCCCATCGTCGCCTATCAGGGCACAGTGCTGCCCTACATGATGCAAGGCGAGCTAGAGGCGGCCATCGTGCTCAACCTGCCCACGCTCGGCCCGTTGTTCTATGACTCGCTGGTCGGCCAGGATATCTACATCGCCGGCTCATTGCTGCTGATCTACGGTGTGCTGATCATCGCCGGCAACCTGATCGCCGACATCGCGCTGGCTATTCTCGACCCGCGAATTCGATACAGTTGATGTGAAACGCAAGACGTAAAACGCACGACGCAGGACGCAAGACGCAGGACACTTCACGTTTTACGCCTTACTCTCCCAACGCCCATGGCAACTGCAACCACAGGCGCCCTCTCCAGGCCGGAGCAGCCGAGCGTGCCCACCGGCCCGACGCTTGAGCAACTGCTTGAGGTCTCCGAACGCCACGAGAGTTACTTTCAACTGGTATGGCGGCGCTTCCGGCGCAGCAAAATTTCCATCGTCGGCGGGCTGATCGTCATCACGCTGATGATCCTGGCGGCCCTGGCCGAGTTCTTCTCGCCCAACCCGATTGACCGCGACAACCTGAAAGATGCCTTCTTGCCACCCAACCGCATTCACTTCGTTGACGCCGAGGGCAACTTCAGCTTCCGGCCGTTCGTGTACGGCATCGTCGGCGAGATGGATCCGAAGACCTTCCAGGTGATCTGGAAAGAGGACACGACCAAGAAGTATTACCTCAGCTTCTTCGTGCAGACATGGCCCTACAAGCTGTTCGGCATCTTCCCGACCAACCTGCACCTGATCGGCGTCGAGGAGCCGGGGCGGCTCTACATGCTGGGTACCGACAAGCTGGGCCGCGACCTGTGGGGCAAGGCATGTCAGGCGGGGAGAATCTCCTTGACGATGAGCGTGTTCGCCGCGCTCATCAGCATCGCCGTTGGCTCCATCGTCGGCGTGGTGTCGGGCTATTACGGCGGCCGGGTGGACAACGCCCTGCAGCGCTTCGTCGAGTTCGTCAACGCCTTCCCGCAGTTGCCGTTGTGGATGGCGCTGGCGTCCATCGTGCCTAAGACTGCCGATTCGTTCACCATCTTCATCATCATGTCGTGCATCTTCGCCCTGCTGTCCTGGACGACGCTGGCGCGCGAGGTGCGCGGCAAGGTGCTGGCGCTCAGCCAGACCGACTTCGTCCTGGCTGCCAAGGAGATGGGCGCATCGGATCCACGCATCATCTTCCGGCATCTGTATCCGAACACGCTCAGCCACGTCATCGTCATCCTCACCCTCTCGATCCCCGGCGTCATCCTGGCCGAGTCGTTCCTCAGCTTCCTCGGCATCGGCATCCAGGAGCCGCTGACCAGTTGGGGATTGCTGATGCGCAACGCGCAGAACCTGCAGACGCTCAGCCAGCAAACGTGGATCCTGATGCCGTCAGCCTTCATCATCCTGGCCGTGCTCGGGTTCAACTTCCTGGGGGATGGCCTGCGCGATGCTGCCGACCCCTACGCATCCCGCTGAGGCAGCGAAACGCAGCAGGCAGATCGGGTATGCGCGAGAACGATGCGGGGAACTGCAAGTAGGCCGATGCACATAGCGCAATGGGCGCTGATCGGCAGCGTCATCTTGCCGGCGCTGCTGGTTGTGCTGGTCGCCTGCGCCGACCAAGCCGGCCAGGACTCATTCGCACGGTTGCCGGCCACCATCTCCGGCGTCGTCGTGAACGCCGATGGCCCGGTTGCCGGCGCGATCGTGCAGGTGCAAGGCACGCAGAACCAGACGACGACGGACGCGCGCGGCGCATTCACGCTGCACGGTCACGGGCTAGGTGCGCCGCACGCCGTGACGGTGACCGCTTGGGCAGAGGGACACTACATCGGCTGGACTGCCCTCGATCCACGACAACCAATCCCTGAGGCCGGCATCGCGATCAGCCTGCGCCCGCTGTTCGACGGCGACAACCACGAATACACCTGGTTCAGCGAGGAGGGCGTACACGGCTCGGCCAGTTGCGGGCTGTGCCACCGCGAGTATGCCGAGTGGGAGGCCGACGCGCACTCACGCGCGGCCATTAACCCGCGCTTCATTTCGATGTTCCGGGGCACCGACCTGAGCGGGCGACGCGGCCAGCCGACGCGCTTTGCCGGCGACGGCAAATCGGTGCTGCCACCTGATCCTGCGTTGCCCGACACCGGCCCCGGCTTCCGGCTGGACAACCCAGACCGCGCCGGCACGTGCGCGACCTGTCACACGCCGATGGCCGCGCGCATTCCGACGACGAACTCCTGTGCCTGGTCGGGCTGCCACGCCACGACCACTGCCGACAACGCCGAGGTCGCCGGCGTCAAGCCCTCCATCCGCGGCGTGACGCCGGTGGGCATCGAGGGCATCGGTCTAGAGGGTATCGGCTGCGAGTTCTGCCACAAGATCCGCGAGGTGATCCTCGACCCAGGCACTGGCCTGCCCTATTCCGACATGCCCGGCATCCTGTCGCTTCGGCTTGCCCGGCCGCATGGCGACCAACAAGTCTTCTTCGGCACACTCACCGACGTCAGCCGCGAGCGCGACAGCTACTTGCCGCTGCAGGCGCAGAGCGAATTCTGCGCGGCGTGCCACTTCGGCGTGTTCGGTGGTGTGGTGAGCAACATGAAGATGACCGGCGGCACCGTCATCTACAACTCATACGGCGAGTGGCTGCACAGCCCGTATAGCCAAGTTGGATCGAGCCTGCATCACACGTGCCAGGATTGCCACATGCCGATCAAGGACACGCCGTATTCCGTCTTCCCGCAGCGCGGCGGCGTGGCGCGCCACTATCCGGTTTACAACAATCACACAATGCTCGGCCCGTCGAACGAAGCGTTCTTGCGCAGCGCCGTAACGATGACCAGTTCGGCAACGGTCGAGGGGCAGCTCGTGCGCGTGCAGGTCAGCCTGACCAACACCGGCGCCGGCCATGCCGTGCCCACCGACGCGCCGATGCGCTCGGTCATGCTCGTGGTCGAAGCCATGGACGCGCACGGGCGGAGCGTGCCGCTGAAGCAGGGGCCGGCGCTGCCCGAGTGGGCGGGCGACTATGCCGGCCGGCCGGGCAAAGCCTTCGCCCGCGTGCTGCGCGATAACTGGAGCGGCGAAATACCGGCTACCGCCTTCTGGCGTCCGGTGACCGAGGTCGCCGATACGCGCCTGTTCCCCTTCGTCACCGATACGACGACCTACGCCTTCGATTGGCCGGCCGGCGTGGATGGCGTCGTCAAGGTGAAGCTCGTGTATCGCCGTGCTTTCTACAAGCTGGCCCAGCAGAAGGGCTGGAACGACCCGGACATCGTCATGGCGACGAGCGAAATTCCCATCCGTTGGTGAGGTGATCAGACGAGCATGACGGACAAAGAGAACCTGATCCTGGAAGTAACCGACCTGCGCATGTACTTCCCGATCTACCGCGGCATCTTGCAGCGCGTGGTCGGGTATGTGAAAGCGGTGGATGGCGTCAGCCTGTTCCTGCGCGAGCGCGAGGTGCTCGGGTTGGTGGGCGAGAGCGGCTGCGGCAAGACGACCGTTGGCCGCACCATCTTGCGCCTGTATGACCCCAGCGGCGGCGAGATTCGCTTTCGGCGCAAGACCGGCGAATGGGTGGACATCGCGCGCATCAGCCAGCGGGAGATGAAACCGATCCGGCAGGAGATGCGCATGATCTTCCAGGATCCGTTCAGCTCGCTCAACCCACGCCTGACGGTCAAGGACTTGATCAGCGAACCGCTGGAGATTCACGGCGTGGCGCGCGGCAAAGAGGCGGAAGCGCGCGTAGCCGAGTTGATGCGCGCCGTCGGCCTTGACCCGAACTACATGAACCGCTACCCGCACGAGTTCTCCGGCGGCCAGCGGCAACGCATCGGCCTGGCGCGCACGCTCTCGCTCAACCCTCGGCTGGTGATCGCCGACGAGCCGGTGTCAGCGCTGGATGTGTCGGTGCAGGCGCAGGTGCTGAACTTGCTCGAAGAGTTGAAGGAGCAGCTCGGCCTGACGCTGATCTTCATCGCCCACGACCTATCGGTGGTCGAACACATCTCCGACCGCATCGCCGTGATGTACGTGGGCAAGATCGTCGAGATGGCCGCGACCGAGGAGCTGCTGCACAACCCGCTGCATCCTTATACCGAGGCGCTGCTGTCCGCCGTCCCGCCGGCGGATCCCGACATCCAACCGAATCGCATCAAGCTGCAGGGCGAGGTGCCCAGCCCGGTCAACCCGCCGCCGGGATGCATCTTCCATCCGCGCTGCAACTATGCGCGCCCGGAGTGCCGGGTGAACGTGCCGGAGCTGCGCGAGGTGAAGCCCGGCCACTTCGTGAGCTGCCACTTCGCAGAAGAGCTGCAGTTGAAGGGGATCGGAGGGTGAGCGATGTCGAATGCACCGATGATAGATGCGTCATCGCGCTTAGCAGGTGCCATCGCCTATATTCCCATCGCCGGTTGGCTCTACGTGCTGCTGGCCCGCCGGCAAGATGCCTTCGCCATGTTCCATCTTAAGCAGGCCGTTGGGTTGATCGTCTTCTTGCTCGCGACGTTCGCCGGCTGGGCGGTCATCGCCTGGCTGTCGGGTTGGATTCCTTACGCCTTCATCTTCGGCAACGCGCTGTTCGCCCTGGTCATCGCCGCCTACGTGTTCGGCTTCTTTGCTTGGATCGCCGGTATCTTGAACGCCGCGCGGGGGCGCGTGGCGCTGCTGCCGATCTTCGGCAAGGCGGCGAACCGCGTTCGCCTGTAGGCGTGCCCTTCGCCGTCGCGCGCTGCAGGCTAAGGTACGCAGGCTGAAGCCTGCGACTACCGGTCAAGCCTGCGGCTACCGGTCAATTTCACCGGATGATCAGCGGTAGATACACCACGCGACTGCCGGTCACCGTCAACCATTGCGCCGTGACCGGCCCCCAATCGCCGGCCGCATCGCGCCCGCGCACGAACACCAGATGCCGGCCCAAGGCTAGTCCCGTTGTATCGAGCATACCGATCACCTGCTCGGTCGCGCTGTCGAAGGCGCCATCTCGCGCCGCCAGCGCGATCGGCGCGCCGTCCAACCACGGTGGCGTATCCAGGTAGGCCTCCGCTGCAACGATGGGCTGTGCCGCCGGCCGGCCGATGCTCTCCTCGTGATTGCCGAGCGTATCATCGTCAACCGTCGCCGTGAGCGTGACCGGTTGCTCTCGCTCAACCAGAGGGCTGCTCAGCATCACCGAGCGCACCATCGGGCCGAGCGAGAGTGCGTAGGGCCGGCGCGCGACCTTGGCGGCGTAAAGGAACGCCTCGCGGTTGAGCGGCCAGAAGACGTCATCCTGGCAAGCATACGCGGGGGTGAAGCCGCCGCACGTGCCACTGAGCGGCCCGATCTCGTAGGTGAAGCTGGGCACGCCGAGCACGCCATAGGCCCAATCGTCGGTCGTGCCGCTGGCCGGGTATAGCAACTCCGACACCTGGCCGGTTGCATAGCCATTGAAATGGCTCATGCGGAAGGCAAAGGCGCGCAGGCCGGCGTCGTTCGGCGCGCGTTGTGTGGGCAGGCAAGCGCCGAAGCATTCTGCCCATCCCCACGGCAGCAGGATCAAGTCGCCGAAACTGTGCAGTGTGAGCATGGCGCCGGTAGACGTGATCGGCGCGACATCGCCCAGCGTCGGGCCGCGCTGGTCGGCGAACAGGTTGCGCATCAGCACTTCGAGCGCATACTGCTCCGGCTCTGATGCCGCGCTCGGGCCGAGGTATGTCTGCGCGCATGGATCGGTGCTCGTGCCGCTGACGCCCCATTGGAATGACGCATTGCGGTTGAGGTCCACGCCCGGTTGCGAGAAAGCGTAGGTCGGATGGCCGGGAGGGAAGCCGCACGCGCTCCGCGCGTCGTTCATGTTCTTGCGCTGCAGATAGGGCGCATTGCCGCCCTGCTCGACGAAGCGCCGGCCATCGGGGTTGGCGACCGGGATCACCCACATCTCATGGTGGTCGAGCAACCAGGTCACGTCGGGGTCGCGGCCGTAGCCATCCACCAGGAAGTCCATCCAGCGCCAGGCCATCTCGCTGGTGCTCAGCTCGCGCGCGTGGACGGCGGCGATGAGTAGGAAGCGCGGCTTGTCGGTGTTCGGATCGAGCCGGCAATCGTTCGCGCGGCGCTTGGTGATGCAGATCGCCTTCAGGTCATGGCCGTCTGGCCGGCCGGTCACCTTGCGCCACGAGTCGCCGTAGTCCACCACCAGCGCCAGATCGGGCCGCGCGGTGGCGATGGCGTCCATATGCGCCTCATGTTCGGCTACGGTGCGGTAGCCGCCGAAGTAGCTGTGAGCCGTGAGCGGTGAGCCGTGAGCGGTGAGCGGTAAGGGGTGAAGGGTAAGGGGTGAGTGGACAGTGGCGTCGAAGCCTTTGGTGCGTAGATCGGCGAGCGTCGCTGCATCGCCTAGCACGAACAGCGCGTTCCCGTCGCGCGCTTCGAGCAAGTCATAGCCGCTGCTGCTGAGCAGAGCGACGTCGCCGGGCGACCGGACGACGACGCGGAGGATGAAGAGGTCGGGCGCAGGTGCGCGATGCGCTTTTGCACGGTCGCCATCGCCGGCGCCGATGACCGCTGCTGCAGCCAAGAGGTTAGCTGCAACTAGGATGAGTATAAGTGCTATCCGCCGCCACATGCGGCGGCATTGTAGATGACGCAATCATCCTCATCACACCGAGAGTGAGCGCGAAGGTGGATTTCGAGAGCACGAACTGTTGCTCGTGCCCATCGAGCATTCGAAGGGCGCGGGGTGCTTCCATCTTTCCGAAATTTAGAATTCCAGACGGCCGCCCACAAACTCAAGACCTTGGTCGCGAAGCGCGCGCAACTTGGGGTCGTTAGCGGAGAAGCTACTCGAACCCGTGGCAACCCAGACGATGCGACGGGGATCGTAGTTCATAGGCTGCGCTTCCGTCCGTAACCACTCAATCAGCCAATCAAGCTTCCCGCGAACTTCTTTTAGGTTATCACCGCTGGCCGCAGGATGTACTTCGGCCCAAATGATTTGCTCTGAGTTGGTTGTATGCCCGTAACCAATCGCGTAATCCCACCGTGGATCAACCGGCTTGACCCCTTGCAGGGCTTCGTCAACACAAACGCTACCCTTGAGCCGCTTCGGATGTCTGCATTTGATCTTTGCTTTGTCCGAAGGTGCGATCGCCTTCAGGCCATACCGATATGCCGGAGCAATGGCCGGTGTGTCCATCACTGCCTGGTAGAAGCGAGATGGGGGCTTGGGCTTCTTCGAAGCCCGTCTTCTATGGGAAGACTTTGCCATTTGTCACTGCTTGTGCGACGAGGTTCCCAACGTGGCCGCTGAACTCGGTGAGCCCGCCCCAGCCTGACTCAGAAGCGTTCTCGGAAGCAGGATCAAGATTGGATATATCTTGCACAATGCCCCGTTCTCGCTCGAAGTAATAGACCTTCAGCTCTTTTGCAGGGTCGAGTGCTGCCTCGGCCAGTTTCCGTGCTTCGGAGTTCGCTGGTAAATTGAAAAGGGAGCGTACGAACTGTTCATCCGCTCGGCTCTCGCGAAACCGGCGCAGTGCCCAAATCACATCGAGCACGTGCGGTGAATGCGTAGAAAGATATACGCGATATCCTCGCTGCAACAAATCTAGCACGAGCAACATCGCCGCCGAGATGGCCTGTGGATGAAGACCCATCTCGACTTCCTCGATCACCGCCAGTTCCAGTGACTCACGACGCGGTGTCTTGGAAGGGGGAAGCAATTGATAGGCGCCGAGTAGGAGCGGCACAAACTCACGCTGCCCAGCCGACCACACGGTGAAAGGTAGCGAATCGCCTTCATTTGGCTGAAGCACCAGCCTACGCTGTCCCAACTGAGCTTCTATGCGCAAGCTGAAGCCGCCAAAGATTGCTTCTAGCAAGGCATCACGGATAACTTTCTTTAATCGTCTGCTCTGCGGAAAGACAATCCTATTCTCGCCGAGTAGTTCTCGTTCTGCTAACCGGCGTAGCTTCTCGCCGAAGTCGCGCACGACGAACGGATCGCCCAAGCGGTAATCATAGAAGCCCCGGAACCAACCGCTCTGCGGATTGATGGCCAGCACACGTTGCGCCGGGATAAAGAACACGTGCTCGGTTAGATTGCGCTTGCCGCGACGGGCTAGGGATTGCAAGTCAATTGACTGGCCATCGCTCTCGACCAAGGTGTCTTTCCCCCAAATGCCCTGCATCCCCTCTCCAAAAACAGTGCTAACGAATGCAGGAGGATTGCCGCTATCCCAGTCAACACCGTATTGCCTCAAAGTGTTGTGAATCGCACCGGTATCAGCCAGCAGTTTTACGAGCTGCAAGGTTAGACTTTTGCCGGTCGCCTGAGGGCCGACGAAAACCGTTAGCGCGCCGAAGGAGAGGTCCGCGGATTTGACCGGGCCGAAGTTGCGTAGCTGCAGGCGATTGGGGACCATCTGCTATCTATGCAGGCAGAGTATAGCCTTACCCCTGCCCCGCTGCCTTCGCCCAAGCATCCTTCAGGCCGACGGCGCGGTTGAAGACCAGCCGCTCCGGCGTCGAGTCGGGATCAACGACGAAGTAACCGAGCCGTTCGAACTGGTAGTGCTTGCCGACAGGCGAGCCGGCCACGCTCGGCTCGGCGAAGCCCTGCACCACCTCCAGCGACTTCGGGTTGAGGTAGCTCAGGAAGCTCTCACCCTCTTCTACTACATCGTCCGGGTCAGGGCGGGTGAATAGATGGTCATACAGCCGCGCTTCGATCGGCAAGGCCTGCGTCGCGCTCACCCAGTGGATGGTGGCCTTCACCTTGCGCCCGTCGGGCGCGCTGCCGCCGCGCGTCGCCGGGTCGTAGGTGCAGCGCAATTCGACGACGTTGCCGGCATCATCTTTTATCACATCTACGCACCTGATGAAGTAGCCGTAGCGCAAGCGCACTTCGCGGCCGGGCGCGAGGCGATAGAACTTCGGCGGTGGGTTCTCCATGAAGTCGTCCTGCTCGATGTAGAGCACGCGACCGAACGGCACATGGCGCACACCGGCGGCGGGGTCTTCGGGGTTGTTGATTGCCTCCAGCATCTCGGTTTGCTCGGCGGGATAGTTCTCGATCACCACGCGCAGCGGGCGCAGCACGGCCATCACGCGCGGCGCGGTCTTATTCAGCTCGTCGCGCAGGCTGTGCTCAAGCATGGCGATGTCCACCACACTGTCGGCTTTGGCGACGCCGATGCGGGCGCAAAAGTCGCGGATGGCCGAAGGGGTGTAGCCACGCCGGCGCAGGCCGCGCAGCGTGGGCATGCGTGGGTCGTCCCAGCCACGCACGTGGCCTTCTTTCACCAACTGCAGCAGCTTGCGCTTGCTCAGCACGGTGTAGCTCAGGTTCAGCCGGGCGAACTCGATCTGTCGCGGCGCGAAGATCTCCAGCTCGCGCAAGAACCACTCATAGAGCGGGCGATGATCCTCATACTCCAGCGAACACAGCGAATGCGTAATGCCCTCGATGCTGTCGCTCTGGCCATGCGCGAAGTCATACGTCGGGTAGATGCACCATTTGTCGCCGGTGCGGTGATGGCTGGCGTGAATGATGCGATACATCACCGGGTCGCGGAGGTTGATGTTGCCGGAGGCCATGTCAATCTTGGCGCGCAGGGTGCGGCTGCCTGCGGGGAATTCGCCGGCGCGCATACGCGCGAACAGGTCGAGGTTCTCCTCCACGCTGCGGTTGCGCCACGGGCTCTCGCGGCCCGGCTGGGTGAGCGTGCCGCGATACTCGCGGATCTCGTCCGGCGAAAGATCGCACACGTAAGCCTTGCCTTTCTTGATCAGCTTGACGGCGTACTCATAGAGCTGCTCGAAGTAGTCGCTGGCGAAGCACAACCGATCCCACTGATAACCCAGCCAGCGCACGTCCTCGATGATCGCATCTACATATTCCTGCTCTTCTTTGGTCGGGTTTGTGTCGTCGAAGCGCAGGTTGCACGTGCCGCCGAACTCGCGGGCGATCTCGAAATCCACCGCCATCGCTTTGGCGTGGCCGATGTGCAGATAGCCGTTCGGCTCCGGCGGGAAGCGCGTGCGGACGTAGGTGAAGCGGCCGGACGCGAGGTCCTCGCGCACGGCGGTGCGGATGAAGTCGGATGTCGTTCTGGCAATGATCGGCTCGGCGCTCATAGTCGAACGGTGAGTATAGCTTGATGCGCCTTCGTGCCTCGACATGCTCGGCACCAGCCTCGACATGCTCGGCTACAGTAGGTATCGCTCATGCGCGACTACGAGCTTGCGCTACTATGGCGCCGCGCGGCGAAGTTCCAAAAGCGCACGCTCGCCGCGAATGCGCCGGCGGCGAAGCGCCAGCTGTAGAACACGAACCACGGCGGGTGTATTTCCCGCTGGGGGCAAAATGCCCGGCGATTGAAGTCGCGGACAGTTTGTAGCAAAGCCGGCCGTGCGCCGGCTTTGCCGTGCGTTGCGCGCGGATTCATCCGCTGCGCAAATCCGCAATGCCCCTGTTAGAAAATGCACCCACTGCGGCGCGACGCGGCCGAGGCTAGACTAAGCCATTGCGATCCTCACGGCTGCCGGCAACAAACCGCCATTCAAGAGACCACTGCGAACGAGGTTCAGAAGAACTTCGGGGTGAAGCCGGGAGTGTTTAGCACGGCCATCAAGTCCTCGGCGGTGCCGAGCACGATCAAGCCGCGCTTCTCGGCGAACGCAACGACGCTGGAATCCACATACAGCCCGGCGACTGCGCCGGCGAAGCGATAACCACGCGTAGCGAATTCGGGGAAGTACTCCTTGACCTCGGGCAACGAGGCAGCGAATTCGTTCACCGCCGAGATGTCCAGCCTGACCTTGCTCTCGACGGTGAGGAAGTAGCCGCAGCCGGCGGCGACTGTGTCGAATTCGCGATTGCGATCCGGCTCGGTCGGGTGCTTGCGCTTCACGCGCACGCCGGAGAACTCGATTGCCTCGGCCGGACAGCCGAACACCTCGCGCAGCACGCGCGGCACGCTGGGTGCGACGACGTCCTCGACGAGGATTCCAAGGCTGGCTGCCAACTCCCCCCAGCGCTTGTTCATCTCGCGCCGGTCGTTGCGCGTCTCCTCCCTGAAAGCCTGCATCTCCTCCTTGAACGCGCTCATCTCCTCCTTGAATGCACTCATCTCGCGCGACAGGCGATCAATTTCTAGGCTGGTGTTGCGCGACACGCGCTCAATCTCTAAGCTGGTATTGCGCGATACGCGTTCGATTTCCGCGCTCAAGTTGCGCAGAATGCTTTCGATCTTAAGTTCGGTCTCGCGCGATACGCGCTCGATCTCCAGGCTGGTGTTGCGCGACACGCGCAGCACATCGGCCATCAGGGATTCCAACGTCTCGACCCGGGCTTCGAGTTCGGCGCTCACGACCGGAGATTATAGTGGTCGCCCGCCTACGATCACACTTTCGGCGCGCGCGCTTACAATTCCACCCGGTGGCGCGCCGATTCGACCACGGATTGCGTCATTTGCATCACACCGGAGAAGAGCCATGAAGTTGCTCGGCAAAGTGCTCGCGGCGCTGCTGATCCTCGCCCTCATTATTGGTGGCGCCGGCGCAGCCAGCTTCCTCTACGCGACGCGACGCCCTTTCCCACAAACATCCGGCACGCTGCGATTGTCCGGGCTGACGGGCAACGTGGAAGTGATCCGCGACGCGTTCGGCGTACCGCACATCTATGCCGACACGCCCGACGACCTCTTCCGCGCGCAGGGCTTCGTGCACGCGCAGGATCGCTTCTTCCAGATGGAATTCTGGCGGCGCATCGGCCAGGGCCGGCTGGCCGAGTTGTTCGGCGAGGGCGCGCTGGAGCAGGATAAGTTCATCCGCACGGTCGGTTGGCATCGCGTCGCGGAAGCGGAAGTGCAGATGCTCGAACCGGACGTGCTGCGCGTGCTGCAGAGCTACGCCGATGGCGTGAACGCCTACATCCTGCCCAACGCCGACCGGCTCGGCTTCGAGTTCAGCGTGCTGGGCCTGATCGGCCGGCGCTGGTCGCCGGAGCCGTGGACGCCGGTGAACACCGTGACCTGGGGCAAGGCGATGAGCTACAACCTCGGCGGCAACATGGACCATGAACTCGCGCGCCTGCGGCTGATCGAGCGCGGTGGCGAGGCGCTGGCCGAGGCGATCATCCCACCTTACCCCGATGACATGCCGGTCATCGTCCGCTCGACGAGCACGCCCGCCGGCAGCGAAGAACATCGCACCCGCGCGTCCCGATCTCCTGCCCCCGGCGCTGCAGCCGAGCTCTATCGCATCCACAAAGCCGTCCAGCGCGCCATCGGTTTGGTGCACGACCCCGGCATCGGCAGCAACAATTGGGTCGTAGCCGGCGCGCGCACCACGACCGGCCGGCCCATCCTGGCCAACGATCCGCACCTCGGCATCCAGATGCCCTCGATCTGGTACATCAACGGTCTGCATTGCCGCGTGGTGAACGACGCTTGCCCGTATGATGTGGTGGGCGTGACCTTCCCCGGCGTGCCCGGCGTGGTGCTGGGCCACAACGCGCGCATTGCTTGGGGCGTCACCAATGCCGAGCCCGACACGCAGGACCTCTTCATCGAGCGGCCCAACCCTGCTAACCCCGACGCGTTCGAGTTCGAGGGCAAATTCGAGCCGGCGCGCATCCGCGAGGAGCGCATCGTCGTCGCCGGCCGGGACGAACCCGTCGTGATCCGGGTGCGCGAGACGCGCCACGGCCCGATCCTCAACGATGTGTTGGACGAACTCGAAGAGCGCGAGCCGCTGGCGCTGCGATGGGCCGCACTGCGGCCAGGCCAGTTGTTCAAAGCCGTGCTGATGATCAACCGCGCGCAGAACTGGGAGCAGTTCCGCGAAGCGCTGCGCTACTGGGACACGCCGGCCCAGAACTTCGTCTATGCCGACGTGGACGGCAACATCGGCTACCAGTTGCCGGGGAACATCCCCATCCGCAAGAACGGCAACGGCCGCGCGCCCGTGCCGGGTTGGACCGGCGAGCACGAATGGGTCGGCAGCATCCCCTTCGACGAACTGCCGTCCGTCTTCAACCCGCCGGAGGGCTATATCGTCACGGCGAACAACGCCATCGTGGACGCGCGGCGCTATCCGCACCTGATCACGACCGATTGGGACTATGGCTACCGCGCCAAGCGCATTGAGCAGATGATCCAGGCGAGAGACAAGCTCGGCATCGAGGACATGCGCGCCATGCATTTCGACGCATACTCGATCTTCGCCGGCGAGTTGTTAGCGGCGCTTGAGGGCATGGCGCTCGAGCTAGAAGCTACAGCATCGGCTGCGCTGTCAACCATGCGGCAATGGGACCGCACGTGCAACGTCGAGTCCGCCGGCTGTGCCATCTTCGAGGTCTTCTGGCGCGAGCTGTCGCGCGCTGTGTTCACCGACGAGGTCGGCGAAGCACTCGCCGAAGATGTGCTGGCCAACGGCACGCATTCCCAGATCGCCCTGCGCAACATCCTGCCCGATCCCGGCGCGCCGTGGTGGGACGACGTGACTACGCCCGAGCGAGAGACGCGCGAGCAGATCATCGCACGCGCCCTCGACCGCGCCGTTCAGTTTTTAGAGGCGCGACTCGGTCGCGACCATACGCGATGGCGCTGGGGAGACCTGCACGCCGTCACATTCGCCAACCAGACGCTTGGCCGGAGCGGCATTCCGCTCATCGAGGGCATCTTCAACCGCGGCCCGTTCCCGGCGCCGGGTAGCATGGGGCTGGTCAACGCCGTGAGTGGCGATCCCGAGACGTTCGCCGTGCGATCCGGGCCGTCCTGGCGGGCAATTTACGACCTGGGTGACTGGGATCGGTCGCTCGGCATTCACACCACCGGCCAGAGCGGCCACACCTACCACCCGCACTACGATGACATGATCCCGCTGTGGCTGAGGGGCGAGAACCTGCTGCTGCCCTGGACGCGCGAGGCCGTGGAACGCAGCGGGCGAGAGAAACTGACGTTGATACCGTAGCGCGGCATATCGCTGCTCGCTTTGCTCACGCGCAAGCAGCAGGCAGCGTCAAGCGGCAGGCGCATTTGCCGGCAGGGGCAAGCACACAGGCACGGAACGGCGTCCGTACCTACTTGCGACGACATCTGCGCATGCACCCTTCCAAGACGCCAAGCGGTATAATCCGAGCTGCGCGGGTATAGCTGAGGTGGTACAGCGTCTGCCTTCCAAGCAGAAGACCACGGGTTCGAGTCCCGTTGCCCGCTTGCTACAGCGTCGCAGGTGATGGCCTTCAGACTTCGGCTTCACCATCGCAGCAGACAAAGCCGCAGCCTCAAGTAGCCTTGACGTCCTTTCCTTGCCGAGCGCGCCCAATCGCCGCCGGCCAGCGCCGAGACCTCGCGGCTGGGATTGCGGCCGTGGTCGTCTGAATCGCGGTTGTGATCATGCGCATATCCCTCAGGTGTATTCGCGTAGAGAGGCAAAAATGCCGCGCGTAGGGCGCGGACGCCGTTCCGCGCCGATGATGCTACCCAACCTTCACATTTGCCCCAACTGACGAATTCGCCCCTATCCCCCCGCTCGCATGGCCCTTCAAAATGGCTTTTCTATAATGTAAAAGCCGTTGGGTCGAGGTGATCCCGAGATGCTCGATTTGCACAAGCTCGAGATCTTCTTGCTCGCCGCAGAGAAGCGCAGCATTACTGCCACCGCCGAGCAATTGAACATGACGCAGTCGGGCGTCAGCCAGCATATCAAGGACCTCGAAACTGCGCTCGGTGTGCGCTTGTTTTCACGGGGGCGGCGCGGCATCGAGCTGACGGATGCCGGGATGCTGCTAAAAGAACACGCCGCGGCCATCCTCCGTATGGTCGCCGAGGCCGAGCACGCCGTTGGCGACCTGCGGCAGCAAAAGCACGCTCACCTCGTCCTCGGTGCAACGCCGGGCATCAGCACATACCTGCTCCCGGAATGGATCGCCGACTTCAGCGCTGCTTACCCGAACATCCGCTGTGACCTGCGCACGCTGACCACGCCCGAAATCTTGCATGCCCTGGACGAACGCGCGATCGCGCTCGGCCTGATCGAAGGCGAGCTGCGCGAGTCTGCCTATCAAAAATACGAAGTGCGCGTGCTGCGGGAAATCGAGCACTACGTGGTGGTCGGCAAGCAACACAAGTGGTGGGATAAGCGCGAGCTGAGCGTCGCCGAGCTGAACGGTTGCTCGCTGGTGACGCGCCAACCCCAGAGCCAGACGCGCGCCTGGTTGGAGCAGGTGTTTTGCCAGCAAGGCGTCTCCGTCCGCATTGAGATGGCGTTCGACAACCTCGAATCCATCAAGCGCGCCGTCATCAGCCGCCCGTGGATCAGCATCCTGCCCGACTATGTGGTGCAACAGGAAGTGAATCTGGGCTTGCTGCGGATCATCCCCGTCCGAGACACTCCTTTCAAGCGGCAGATGAAAGTGTTGTGGCCGAGGCGTGCGCCGCTGCTGCCGGCGATGCGCAAGATGATTGACCATCTACGGTCGCGCGCCGGCGGATGATGCCTCTTGACGACGTGGCGTGCGCCCACAACCACTGCCGATGCCGGTTGCCTCAGTCTGCGGCGAACCACGTCTGGCGCAGCGCTTCCAGCGCGTCTATGCCGCCCTGGTAGTAGGCCAGCCACGGCATTGCCGGCTTTGGCCGATGGCGCTGGTTCTCCAAGCCACTCCGCCAGCGCGCCGTCTCTGCGTCCAGGATCTCTCGAAGCGCAGCGTCATCCGTGATCTCACCTGCTGCGTCGAGCTTCCGCCGCAGGTCGTTCAGGGCGACCAGCTTGCCCTCGGCATACTTCATGCCGCCGGTGACCCGGCCATCCTTGTGCACCTGGCACGCCGAGCCGTCGCCCAGTTGGCTCGACATCGTGCGCTCGGTTTCGGCCATGTGCTGCTGAAGATTAGATACGTAGCGTTGATCCAACATTTTAGTTGAGCGCCTAACGCGCTCGGAGCGCGTTAGGCGCTGTGATGTGATCGTCTGTTCAGCGCACGGCTGAACGCGCCCATGCAGGCGCTCAGCCCGACGGCGCGCAGTCGCCACCGCCGCCGGACGAGCTGCCGCGGTAGGACGACACGCGCGAGACCAGCCGGCGCGTGCGCTTGCTGCCGCAGCTCGGGCAGATCACCGGGTTCTGCGGCGTGATCTCGCCGCGCACCAGCTTGTCGAACGTCGTATTGCACTTGGTGCACTTGAACTCGTAGATCGGCATACGTCCAAACCTCCAACAACGATTCAGCTTACTGCGTCACGGGCAGGCCGGCGTTGCGCCAGGCGCGCATGCCGCCGTCCATGCTGGTCACCGCGGTAAAGCCGGCACGCAGCAAGATGTCGCGCCCAACCTGGCTGCGGTTGCCCGACCGGCACACCACGACGATCGGCTTGTCCTTCGGCAGCTCGTTCAGCCGGCTGGGCAGCGCACCGAGCGGGATGAGCGTCGCGCCGGGCATGTGATACTCGTCCCACTCGAACGGCTCGCGCACGTCCAGCATGAACGCGCCGGCGTCGCGCAGCGCTGCCGCCTCGCTGACGCTCACGTTGGGCGGCAGCGCCGTCAGGCTCTCTCCAGTCTGCTGCACAGCCGCCGGTGGCGGATTCGTTGCGCCCACCTCGGGCGCCGGCGCGCTCGAGCAGCCGGCCAACAACGCAAGCACCAAGCCGAGCGCGAAGGTGTCTCTCCAACGCATGTTTCGTCCCACTCGGTTCAACGCCCGCGCTCGATGGGCAGCAGCCGCGACCAGGTCTCTGCGCCGTCCGCCATGCTCACCACGTTGTCGAACCCTGCGCGTCGCAGCAGGCTGGCCGCGATGTGCGAGCGATAGCCGGTGGCGCAATGCACCACCACGTCGCGGTCGCGCGGCAGCTCACCCAGGCGATCGGGCAAATAGCCGAGCGGGATGTGCTTCGCGCCTTGAATGTGCAACGCGTCATACTCGGCCTTGTTGCGCACATCCAGCACGACGAGGCCGTTCCGGGGCAGGCGCTCGGCGAGTTGTTGGGCGGTGATCACCGGCAACGACTCGGTGATGCCGACGACCTGTTCGGCCGTAGCGTAGCCGGCGACGTCGTCCACGCCGATCGCGCGCAACGCTTTCAGGATCGGGCCGAGCCGGCTGATCGTCGGGACGATCACGTAGACCGGTTCATCGTATTTCACCAGCCAGCCGACGTAGTTCAGGAATGCGGGGCTCGACGCCGGCAAGCTGATCGTGCCCGGCAGATGCGCGTTCGCGAACGCTTGCTGGTCGCGAAAGTCGAACACTTGCGCGCCAGCCGACAAAAGCTTATCTATGCGCAGCAGGCTCAGGTGCCTGGGCCGGCGCAACTCCGACAGCAGCGCCGGCCCGGCCTTGTTCACGCGCTTCATCTGCGCGAAGTACTTCGGCGGCTCCGGCTGGCCGTCCAACAGCCATCGCACGAACGCATCCTCGTCCGTGAAGCGGAAGGCGGGGTTGAAGCGCTTCTCGTAGCCCAGCGTGGTGGACGGGATCGCGCCCAGGGCTTTGCCGCAGGCGCTGCCCGCGCCGTGGCCGGGCCAGATCTGCAGGTAGTCCGGCAGGGCCTTGAAGCGCTGCACGCTGCGGAATTGCTGGCGCGCACCGGGCTCTTTGGTACCGGCCATGCCGGCAGCGGCTTCGAGCAGATCCGGGCGGCCCACGTCGCCCACGAACAAGAAGTCGCCGGTGAAGACGCCAATCGGCTCATCTGCGGCGGCGGTGTCGGTGATCATGAAGGCGATGTGCTCCGGCGTGTGCCCGGGCGTGTGCATCACCTCCACCCGTATGTTGCCGACCATCCACCGGTCGCCGTCGCGCACCGGGATGACGTTCGGCTCGTCGGCGAAGGCGTACTTCCACGCCGCGTCGCCCATGTCGCTGACGTACATCGTCGCGCCGGTGCGCGCTGCCAGCTCGCGCAGCCCGCTCACAAAGTCGGCGTGGATGTGCGTCTCGGTCACCTGGGTGATGCGCAGGCCGGCGCGCTTGGCGGCGGCGAGATACGGCTCGACGTCGCGCGCCGGGTCAATCACCAGCGCTTCGCCCGTCTTGGCGCAGCCGACCAGGTAGGATGCCTGCGCGAGCGATTCGTCGTAGAAGTATCTGAGCAGCATGTCTTTACCTCCTTCTTGACCGTCATACCTGTGAAAGCAAGCCCAGTTTGTAGCGACTCTGGATTCCCGCTTTCGCGGGAATGACGGCGCGCAGTTGCTGCAACATCTTGGGTAATCAGTGCCTTCCTTCTCAGCGAACGGGATAGCCGGCGGCGCGCCAGTCGCCGATGCCGCCTAAGTCATACACCTCGGTGTAGCCGACGCGCTGTAGGAACTGCGCCGCGTAGCCGCTGCGGTTGCCGCTCCGACAATACAGCACCACGGCTTTGTCGCGCGGGATGTCTCGCAGGCGCTGGGCCAGCACCTGAACGTCAATGTTGATCGCGCCGGGGATATGCCCGCTCTTGAACTCCTCGGGCGTGCGCACATCAATCAGGACGTGCGGCTTGCGCGCGTCGGCGAATTCGGTTTTGTATTGCGTTGGGCTGATGGCCGTTCCGGCGTTCCCGCCCATCAGCGATTTCAACAAGTTCAGCATGACGCATAGGCTACGCCGTTCTGGGCAAAGGTGTGAGAGCGAGATGCCTATAATTAGCTATAAGTAAAGCTTATTGCAGATCGCGATGTGCGCGGTGGATGAATCCACGCGCAACGCGTAGCAAAGCCAGCCTGTGCTGGCTTCGCCGCAAGTTGCCGCGACTTCAGCCGCCGGGCAGTTTGCAGTAACACCGCGGGCACGAAGCCCGTGGCCAATATGTTCGACCTCCACAAACTCCAGATCTTCGCACAGGTAGCGCAGGCCGGTAGCTTCAGCGGCGCCGCCGAGCGCTTGTTCATGTCACAGCCGGCCGTCAGCCAGCACATGAAAGAGCTGGAAGAAGCGCTAGGCGTCCAACTGTTCCGGCGCGGGCGGCGCGGCGTCGCGCTCACCGCCGAGGGGCGCACGCTGCTCGACTACGCGCAACGCATCCTCGCCCTGGCTGCCGAGGCGGAGAGCGCCGTGCTCAACGTGGCCAACCTGGCCGGCGGCCAGCTCAACGTCGGCGCGACACCCGGCGTCAGCGCGTATTTGCTGCCCGATTGGATCCGCGACTTCCAGGAGCGCTACCCGCAACTGGTGGTGACGGCACAGACGGCGACCACGCCTGGCATCGCCGCGCAATTGGTCGCCCGGCTGCTGGACTTGGGGTTCATCGAGGGCGATCTTGACGCTGCGGATGCGTCGCGGTTGGATGCCAGGGTGTTGTGCGACGTGCCGCAGCTCGTCGTCGTCGGGCCCAAGCATCCGTTCTGGTCGCGCGAATCGGTGATGCTGGAGGAACTCGACGGCCAGGCATTCATCATGCGCCAGCCGGGCAGCCAGTCGCGCCTGTGGCTGGATCGCATCCTGGAGGCGCATGGCGCGCGCCCGCGCGTTGCCGCCGAGTTCGACAATCTGGAGGCGATCAAGCGCTCAGTAGCCGGCGGCGCGGCGATCGGCGTGCTGCCGGCTTATGCGATGCGCGCCGAATTGCAGGCCGGCGCGCTGCGCGCGCTGCAAACCGACGTCCCGCTCACTCGCGCGCTACGGGCGGTGTGGGACAAGTCGGCGCCGCTCTCGCCCATCGCTCGCGCGTTCCTCGCCTTTGCCGATGCCTGCGTGTATGAGGCGCACGTCCGCCCGTCTCACGCCGGCAGATACGCCCGCGCGACCACGCGATAGGCCGGGCGATAGGCGCGCTCGTAGGCGTCGGAGTGATGGATGGCCGGGAAGCCCTGCGCCGCCAGCGACCGGCTCAGCTCGCGCAGGCGGCGCGCGTCGAGTGTGACCACCCCGGCTTCGGCCAGCGCGATCGCCTCGTCCAGCGCGCGCTGCAAGTCGTCGTGCGAGCCGCGGTAGCCGTTCGCCGTCCGCACGAACGCGTCCAGCAACTGCGCCGGGTCGTGGCCGGCGGCGACGTACGGCCGCAGGTGCACGCGCACGATGCGCCCATCCGGCGCGATTGGGTCTATAAGCGGGTCGTCCGGCCCGGCGCCCATCTCGGCCAGCTCGCGCGCCAGCCAGCGCCGGACGCCGTCCAGGTCGCGCACCGCGTGTTCGCTGCCCAGGCACGCTTGGTGCAGCAGCTTGTAGACATCCTCGGCTTGCATCAGCGGGTAGCGCCGCAGGTGATCGCGCAGGATACTTTCGAAGGTCATGGCCGGCCTCGGCGTGGACGCGACTATACCTCGCAGGTCGGCAGCGTCGAGCGCCTAACGCGCTCCGAGCGTGTTAGGCGCTGAACGAAACGTCGCCGGTAGGCGCGCCTTTCGCGGGCTAGTGACCGCGCGACGTGCGCGGGGCGGATGACCGTTCACGCCGCCGACTCGAGCGCCGGCACGCCCCGATCCTTTACCCGGTTGTAGATCCACAACATGACGCCGATGACGAGCATTAGCACGCCCACGCTCAAATACTCGATGGCCGGGATGGCCGCGATGCGCAGCACGTTCGTCAGCGGCTGTCCCCAATAGACGGCGCCCGCGCCGATCACGAACGCCGCGATGATGCCCACCTTCCACGGACGGGACAAGTTCAGCCCCCACATCTGCGTGACGACGAAGATCGCCAGAAAGCCGAAGAGGAACATCGGCCACATCCCTTGCCCCTGCTGCACAGCTACCAGCGTGCCGTGCACGGCCACGCTCAGCTCCTGCGCCAGCATCCACCACTTGTTCACATGCACCCGCGTGAAGAACAGGCTGCCCTGCAAGAGCAGCAGGAAGGTGTAGGCGAAGCCGATCAGGTGACCCACCGTGTGCTCGGCCGGGTGATACCAGAATGTGTAGACGATGGCCCAGGCGAAGACGTAGCCGTGGTAACGCCGCGCCCAGTCCACCACGCTCTTGCTGATCGGCGCTTTCTTGCCGAAGAACATCCCGCGCCGCTTGTTCTCCATCAGCAAAATCCACACCAGCATCAGGATTACGCTGCCCTGCGAGCTAAAGATACTCACGTCCTGCGCCAGGCCATCGTAGAAAACGTGGGTCTGGATGAAATGCAGCACTACGAACAGCGCGTTCACGCCGAGCGCCACGATGTTGATCGGGTGGAGGCCGGCGGTGTACTTCTTCACGCGCGTCTGGGCGTAGTAGATCAGGCCCCAGAACACGACCTGATGAATCGCATAGAGCCCCCACGCGCTCAGGCGCGTGAGGAACGTCGGCTCGGCCAGCTTCCAGTAATACCACGCTGGGCCTTGGTCCGGCAACTTTGGAAACGCCGCCAGCCGGTCGCCCAGCAGCCAGATCAGGCCGGTGAAAGCGAAGCTGAAGATCACGCCGCCCCACAAGGCGATCTGCGCATACTTCGGGTCTTTCAATTTCTCTGCATCCAGCCGCCACGGCTTATTGCCTTCTTCCCTTGGAACGTGATTGACCGCTGATTGCATGTTGTGTTTACCTCACGAATCGCTTCTGCTCCCGAGAGCCCCGGTTCCCCGGACGACGGGCATGGGGCACAGTTGCGGCAGCGCCTAACGCGCTCCGAGCGCGTTAGGCGCTCGGTGCCTGTCATCCGTCCCGTCAACTCAAGCGGACAGCGCCGCCTTGACGCGCGCCGGGGTGAAGGGGATCTGGCGCAGCCGCTTGCCGGTCAGGGCGAAGAAAGCGTTGCCGATCGCCGCCGC